>NZ_JBHSHJ010000009.1:0-139126 GCF_042652905.1 Giesbergeria sinuosa
TTGTGGCGCCCCAGCTGTATATTGCCTGCGGAATCTCGGGGGCGATCCAGCATTTGGCGGGGATGAAGGACAGCAAGGTGATTGTGGCGATCAACAAAGACCCGGAGGCGCCGATTTTTAGCGTGGCGGACTATGGGTTGGAGGCGGATTTGTTCCAGGCCGTGCCGGAGCTGGCTCAGGCACTCTGAGCCATAACCAAAAATTCACGCCAGTTTTAGACCGCCCAGCGCAAGCCGTGGGCCGGGATGCCCGGCCACAGCGGTTCGTGGTGGGGCTGATCTGGCTTTTGCAGCACCCGATCAAGGATGCGTTTTTCGAGCGCCGCAAAACGGGCATCACCGTGGGAGCGTGGCCGGGGCAGGTCAATGGCCTGATCCAGCGCAATTTGGCCGTCTTCGATCAGGATGACCCGGTCGGCCAAGGCCACGGCCTCTTGCACATCGTGCGTCACCAGCAGTGCCGTAAACCCGCTGCTGCGCCATAAGCCTTCGATCAGGCGGTGCATTTCGATACGGGTCAGGGCGTCGAGTGCTCCTAGCGGCTCGTCCAATAGCAGCAAGCGCGGCTGGTGTACCAGCGCACGGGCCAGTGCAACGCGCTGGCGTTGCCCGCCGGACAGGCGTGCGGGCCATTCGTTGAGGCGTTCTCCCAAACCCACACGTTCCAGCACTTGCGCAGCAGCATCGTGTTGTTCTGGAGGCAGGCCCAAGGCGACATTGGCTTGTACCCGCTTCCAGGGCAACAGGCGCGAATCTTGGAACATGATGCGGGTGTCGTTGGACAAACCGTTCAGGGGCTGGCCGTCCACGGTGATTTGGCCGCCGCTGGCTTGCTCTAGCCCTGCCACTAGGCGCAGCAGCGTACTCTTGCCGCAGCCACTGCGCCCCACAATCGCTACAAACTGGCCTGGCTCTATGTCCAGATGGGCATGGTGGAGCACGGTGCGCTGGCCGTAGCGTTTGCTCAAGCCGCTGATGTGCAGGTGTACGCCGCCTGTGCGGGGGGAGGAAAAAGATGGGGTGCTCACAATAAAATCCAATGCCGATGGGTCATGTCAGTGTTGGTAGCCGGGGTGCCAGCGCAACCAATAGCGTTCTAGGCTTTTGGCAAACACGTCGGCCAGTTTGCCCAGCAAGGCATAAAGCAAGATGCCCACCAAGACGATGTCGGTTTGCAAGAACTCGCGGGCATTCATCGTCAGGTAGCCAATGCCGGCTTGGGCCGAAATGGTCTCCGCCACAATCAAGATCACCCACATCAGCCCCAGTGAAAAGCGCAGCCCCACCAAAATGGACGACATCGCACCGGGCAAGATGATCTGGCGGTACAGCTCCCAACGACCCAGGCCATAGGTACGGCCCATCTCAATCAGGCCCGCATCTACATTGCGAATGCCATGAAAAGTATTGAGGTAAATCGGAAAAAACACCGAGACGCTGATCAAAAACAGCTTGGCGGTCTCATCAATGCCAAACCACAAAATCACCAGTGGAATCAGCGCCAGCGCCGGGATGTTGCGCACCATCTGGATGGTGGAGTCCAGCAAAGTCTCGGCCATGCGCACCGAGCCAGTCAGCAGCCCCAGCAGCAGCCCCAAGCCACCGCCCACGGCCAGCCCGGCCAAAGCGCGGCCTGCACTCACCTTGACGTGTGTCCACAACTCGCCCGAGAGCGTCAAACTCCAAGCGGCGCGCAGCACATCTACGGGGGCAGGCAAGACGCGGGTGGAGAGCCAACCCAAGGCCGAGGCGATTTGCCACAGCACGATCAAGCCCACGGGTACGGCCCAAGGCAGCAGGCGCTGCCACAGAGCGGCCCACGGGGCGCTGGCATTGGCCAGATGGGGCGCGTGGTGCGCCCGTAATTGCTCCACAGCCTGTGTCATGCGGCGTACTCCTGTTCGGTGTCGGGTTCTAAAAACTCCAGCTGGTTGCCTGCTGGGTCTTTCACGTAAAAGCGCAGATAGCCGGGCAAGGCGCGGTTTTCTACCAAGGCCAGCTCGGCTTGCAGCAAGCGGCTGCGCAGTTCGGGCAGGTTGTTGACTTCCAGCGCCAGATGCGCGGCGGTGCTGGTGGCTGGCCCGCGTTCGGTGGGCACCAGCTCGATGCGCTGTGGGCCTGCGGCAAAACGCAATGCCTTGCTTGTGGGGTAGTGCAACTCGGGCAGCCCGAGCAAATCACTGTAAAAGTTGCGAATCTGACCTTCTGCCCCTGCAGGAAAGGTCAGCTGCACATGGTTGATCGAATGGATAGCCATAAAGGGGTGTTCCTTTTAGTAGGAGATGGCAAACCCGCCCCGAGGAGCGCGTGCCAGCGCACGGCAAGGGCGTTGCGTATTCAGCCCCCAGGCAGTGGCTGTGACGCACAGCAAACGCTGCAAGCGTTGGTGCAAAGGAAAAGGCATGGGGGTGGGCATGGCGTGCTCCTAAAAAGAGGCAGGGCAAAGGCTGCGCTTATTAGCGCAGGTCAATGGGCGCAGCGTGGCGTAGATTGAGTTTTCGGGGAATCAACTTCAACTCAAAGAAGGTGTCGGCAATGGCTTGCTGTTCCGCCAGAATGTCTGGTGTGACTGGCAGGCTGCCATAGCGCAGGTTGTTGACATACAGCTCCACAATGGAGCGTTCCAACCCCAGCACTTTGGAGAGTTCTTGTGCGGCTTCGGCCTTGTTTTTGGCCGCCCAAGCGTCAATGGCTTTTACTTCTTCAATGGCAATCTTCAACACATCGATGTTTTTGGTCGCAAAGTCGCGCGATGTGAAGTAGTAGGCTCGGTTGTTGGCTACCCCAGCGGCATCGGCCAACACACGCGCTTCGAGGGTTTTGATGGCCGATGACAGGAACGGGTCCCAAATCACCCAAGCGTCGACCGAGCCACGCTCAAAGGCGGCACGGGCATCGGCGGGGGGCAAAAACACCACCTGCACGTCGGCATATTTCAAGCCATGCTTCTCCAGCAGCTTGACCAAAAAATAATGCACATTGGAGCCCTTGTTCAGGGCAATTTTCTTGCCCTTGAGGTCAGGCACCTTTTGCAGACCAGAGCCTTTGGGCACCAGCACTGCCTCGTTGTGTGGGCGGGGTACGGTGGTGCTGGCATATACCAGTGGGGCACCGGCAGCCTGGGCAAAAATCGGTGGCGCTTCGCCCACGTCTCCAAAGTCAATAGAGCCGACATTGAGTGCCTCCAGTTGCACGGGCCCGGCGGTGAACTCCGTCCAGTTCACCCCCACACCCAGCGGGGCGAGGCGCTTTTCCAAGGTGCCCCGGCCCTTGAGGATGGAGAGCCAACCCTTCTGATAGCCGATGCGCAGCACGCGGCTTGTGCCACTCGATTGGGCCAGGGCGGTGCCAGTGGCGCCCAATGTGGCGGCCAGACCCACAACGCCAGAAGTCAACAAGCGGCGGCGTGACAGAGCAGTGAAATCGGTCATGACGGTTTTTCTTTCTTGAGCAATCAATAGACAAGGGCGCAGACAAAGCGGTGCCCGGCCCCGGCATCGGGGCAAAAATGCAATCACAGGCAAAACAGCAAGGCCGTGCGGGCCTGCCGGTATGGAACAGGGCGTTAAACGCTACAGCGCACCTGAGAGAAACTCACCGCCTCAAACGCTCCAGCGGCCAAACTGGCTGGGCGCAAGGTCTCACTCAGCAGAATGTGGGTGGCATCGTCGAGCCGGGAGCCGATGTCGGGGTGAACGGTGTAGGCACCCTCTGGTGTGAGCGTGACTTGGGCGTCGGTGGCATAAATGCCCGGCAGAATGTGCTTGGCTCCCAAAGACTGCAACACAGGGCGCAGCGCATAGTCCAATGCCAACATGTGGTGTGGACTGCCCCCGGTAGCCAAAGGCAAGACCGTCTTGCCCTTGAGTGCCGTTTGCGGCAGCAAGTCCAAAAAAGCCTTGAGCACGCCACTGTAGGCAGCTTTGTAAACCGGGGTTGCCACCACAATCACGTTGGCCCGCTCTACCTGTGCTGCCGTTGCTACCACCGCTGGGTGACTAAAATCCGCCCGCACCAGTGCCTCGGGGGCCAAATCGCGCACCTGGATACGCTCGCTGCGGATGCCTTGCACCGACAGGCGCAGTGCCACTGCATCCAGCAAGGCCGCCGAGCGCGAGCGTTCTGTGGGGCTGCCAGCAATCAACAAAACAGACATGATCAACTCTTTTCTGTAGGGGCTGGCTTACTTGCGGGCATAAATTTGGTCAAAGCTGCCGCCATCGGCAAAATGCTCTTTGGCCGCTTTTTCCCAGCCACCAAAGGCATCGTCAATAGTGAACAAGTTGAGCTTGGGAAACTGCGCGGCATACTTGGTCTTGGCTTTGTCCGACACCGCTGGGCGGTAAAAATGTTTGCCCGCAATGTCTTGGCCTTCTTCGCTGTACAGGTACTTCAGGTAGGCTTCGGCCACGGCGCGGGTGCCTTTTTTGTCCACGTTTTTGTCCACCACCGTCACGGCAGGCTCGGCCAAAATGCTGATGCTGGGCACCACAATCTCAATCTTGTCGCCAAACTCTTTTTTCAGCAGATAGGCTTCGTTTTCCCAAGAAATAAAAGCGTCGCCTTGGTTGCGCTGCGAGAAAGTGATCGATGAGCCTCGCGCCCCGGTATCGAGCACGGGCACATTGGCGTAGAGCTTTTGCACAAATTCTTTGGCCTTGGCATCGCCACCGTACTTGCGCTTGGCAAATTCCCACGCTGCCAGATAGTTCCAACGCGCCCCGCCCGAGGTTTTGGGGTTGGGGGTAATTACGCTCACGCCGGGTTTGACCAGATCATCCCAATCTTTGATGGCCTTGGGGTTGCCCTTGCGCACCACCAGCACAATGGTCGAGGCATAGGGTGAGGCGTTGTGCGGCAAGCGTTTTTGCCAGTCTTTCGGAATCAACTTGCCGTTGGTATGCAGTGCATCGGTATCACCGGCCAAGGCCAGAGTGGCCATGTCGGCATTGAGGCCATCAATCACCGCACGGGCTTGCTTGCCCGAGCCCCCATGCGATTGTTGGATGCTCACATCCTGCCCGCCTTGGGCCTTCCAGTGCTTGGCAAACGCTTGGTTGAACTCCACATATAACTCACGGGTGGGGTCGTACGACACGTTCAGCAGCGTCACGCCTTGGGCGAGAGCCGCTGTGGCGCTCAGGGTCAACACCGCAGCGACCAAAGGAATCTTGATAAAGTGGCGACGAAGGCTCATGGCGAATCTTTCTGGGGTCTGAAATGCAATGGCTGGATTCTGAAAGCCACGCCTCCAAACTGGAACGACTGAGTTTTCAGTTTTTAATTACTTAAACATCTAAAGAAGCAATTTGATATGGCAAGAATGGTTCAATGCGTTAAGCTCGGCAAGGAAGCAGAAGGTCTGGACTTTCCTCCTTACCCTGGTGAGTTGGGCAAGCGTTTGTGGGAAAACGTCAGCAAAGAGGCCTGGGCCGCTTGGCTCAAGCACCAGACCATGCTGGTCAATGAAAACCGCCTGAACTTGGCCGATGCCCGTGCGCGCCAGTATTTGGCCCGGCAGATGGAGCAGCACTTTTTTGGCGGCGGTGCCGATGCCGTGCAAGGCTACGTGCCCCCCAGCGCCTGAATGGCTGAACGCATCGACTGGCTAGACGACGGCACGCCCTACAGCCCGCGCTTTGGTGACCGCTACCACAGCGAACAGGGGATGGGTTTGGCGCAGGCGCGTGGGGTGTTTTTGCAAGGCTGTGGCCTGCCCGAGGAGTGGGCGGGCCAAGCCCAGTGGCGTATTTTGGAGACCGGCTTTGGTTTTGGTCTCAACTTTCTTGTCACTTGGGCCGCTTGGCGTGCCGACCCGCAGCGCCCCACGTTGCTGCATTTTGTCTCGTTAGAAGCATGGCCGGTAGCCGCAGATGACTTGCTGCGTGTGGCCCGTACCCACCCAGAACTGGCTGAACTGGCGCAAGCCTTGGCAGCCCAATACTGGGGTTTGCTGCCGGGGGTGCATCGCTTGGCCTTTGATGGTGGGCGCGTGTTGCTCACACTGTGCATTGGCGATGCCCCAACATTGCTGCGCGCACCAGAGTGGACAGTGGATGCGGTCTATTTGGATGGCTTTAGCCCTGCCTGCAACCCAGAGTTGTGGAGCCTACAAACCCTCAAGGCCATTGCCCGTTGCTGCCGCCGTGGCACCCGGCTGGCGACTTGGACGGTGGCTCGCTCGGTGCGCGATGCCCTCACGCAATGCGGCTTTACCGTGGCCAAAGTGCCCGGCATACCGCCCAAACGCCATAACGTGCAGGCCACCTTTGATCCGCGCTGGGAGCCACGCAAGGCCCGCCCAGCGCAACCCACCGTCGAAGCCCCTGCGCATTGTTTGGTGATTGGTGGTGGCTTGGCCGGGGCTGCCGTGGCTTCTAGCTTGGCACGGCGTGGTTGGCAGGTGCAGGTGCTCGATGGTGCCGAGGCTCCCGCTGCTGGAGCCTCTGGTTTACCAGCGGGTTTGTTTTGTCCGCATATCTCGCCCGATGACAGTGTGATCTCACGGTTATCGCGCAGTGGCATTCGGGTGCTGCTAGGCCAAGCCCAAAACCTGTTGCAGGCTGGGGTGGACTGGCAGCCCAATGGGGTGCTAGAGCATCGGGTGGAGGGGCGGCTGGGTTTGCCCCCCCAGTGGCATGATGGCCCCGGTATCGATTGGAGCCAGGCTGCTGCCGCCGACTTGCTGCGTGCTGCCGGGTTGCCGCCAGATGCTACAGCCTGCTGGCATGCCAAGGCTGGCTGGATTCGTCCGGCCCGTCTGGTATCGGCGTTGTTGGCACAGCCGGGTATTGCATGGCGTGGTGGTGCCACAGTGGCCCGCCTGCATGGTGTGGAGCTTGAGGGCCGCATTCAGTGGCAGGCCTTGGATGCCCAAGCCCAAGTGTTGGCACAGGCTCCCAGGGTGGTGCTGGCGGCAGGTTTTGCCAGCCGTGCCTTGTCAGGGGAGCATTTACCTTTGCAAGCCTTGCGCGGCCAGATCTCTTGGGGGGTGCAAGATGCAGCATTGGATGCAGCTTTGCCACCGTTTCCGGTGAATGGCGAGGGCAATTTGGTCACCCATATTCCGTTGGACGATGGTGGTCGGGCTTGGTATTTAGGTTCTACCTTTGAGCGTGGCATCCACACCCTGCCTCCCACCCCTGCCGAGCGTGTGCAAGCCCATGCGGCCAATCGCCAACGTTTGTCGGGGTTGCTGCCGGGTGTGTTGCCTGCGTTAGAGCAGGCATTGGCACCAGCATGGGAGGCTGGGGTTGAGCCGCCGCTGGCGTTACCGCCTGTGCCTGCGGTGCAAAGCTGGGCTGCCGTGCGCTGCGCTGCCCCCGATCGGCTGCCCATCGTGGGGCCATTGGACAGTGCTGCTCTGCCCGGTTTGTGGGCCTGCACTGCGATGGGTGCGCGTGGCCTGACGCTGGCGCTGCTGTGTGCCGAAGTATTGGCGGCACGATGGCACGGCGAGCCCTTGCCATTAGAGGCCAAGCTGGCACAAGCCTTGGCGGCAGAGCGGTTTTAAAAATATGCGCAGATAGCCTGTGCCGGTGGCTATAGTGGGCGCTTCCATGTATTTGCCGCATGTGCCTGCCACCATGCGTTGCGCTCCTTTGATGCCATGCCCTTGCCTTTTGCTGCAATGAATCTTCAGCCGCGCTTTTTGCTGCTGACGGTCTTGTTTTTTGTCATGTTGGCAGCGCCATCGTGGTGGGTTGTGCGCTCTATTGCCGAGGGCATTGTGGAGCAATGGGCGGTGCGCTATGCCGAAAAGCAGGTGCTGTACGACACCAGCCGCACCTTGCAACCCATTTTGCGCGAGGTGGCGTTGTCGCGTCAGTTGGCAGCATCGCAGGATGTGCGTGATTGGGCTCGGCAGCCGCAAGACAGCCACGCCCAACAGCGGGCGATGGCAGAGCTTGAGAGTTTTCGGAAAAACTTTCAGGACAAAAGTTATTTTGTGGGCCTGTACAAAACGCGGCAGTATTTTCATAACAATGCGGCCAATGAGTTTGCGGGGCGTGAATTGCGCTATCAGCTCAATCCCAAAGACCCCAAAGATGCTTGGTTTTTTGACCTTATCCGCCAGCAGCGTGATATGCATATCAATGTCAATCCTGATCCGGCCTTGGGTATTACCAAGCTGTGGATTGATGTATTGATTCGCGATGGCAATGATATTTTGGGTATTGCAGGCACTGGACTGGATTTGACCACCTTTATCCATGACGTGGTAGAAGAAAATGTAGCAGGCGTGACCAGCTTGTTTGTTGATCATGGTGGAGCAATACAGATTCACCGCAACCAACAATTGATTGATTTTGGTAGTGTTAGTAAAAGTGGTGCCGAACAAAAGACCTTGCACCTGTTGTTCGAGCAAGAGCAAGACTACACCGCCATGCTGGCCGCCATGAAATCCCTAGAGACTGGCACACAAAAGGTTGCCACCTTGTTTGTGCAGGTGCATGGCAAGCGGCATTTGGCCGGGGTGGCCTACCTGCCCGAAATTGACTGGTATGAAATTACCCTGCTCGATTTGGATGTGTTGCTGCCCCTGAGCCAATTTAAGGGTTTGCTGCTGGTTTATGGGCTGACCATGATCGGTTTGTTGCTGATGTTTAATATGGCCCTGCGCTATTATGTTGTCACGCCTTTGGCACGATTGGGGCAAGGCATGTCGGCAGTGCAGGCAGGGCAGGCCGTGACGGCACCCCTGCTGTCACACGGCGGTGGCGAGATTGGGCAGTTGATCCAGCATTTTGTGCAAATGCAACAGGCGGTGGCGGATGCCCGTCACGATCTAGAAAACAAAGTGCAAGAGCGTACAGCGGCGCTGGAGCAGCTCACCAAAATTGACCCCCTGACCGGCTTGCTCAACCGCCGTGGCATGTTGGAGCAGTTGGAGGCACGGCTACAGTCCAGCACCCTCCATGTGCGCCGCCCTGGCATTTTGTGGCTCGATGTAGACTACTTCAAAGAAATCAATGATGCACGTGGTCATGCTACAGGGGACTTGGCATTGCGAACCGTGGCAGTGTTGATCCAACGCTGCGTTGGCCCCGAAGATGCTGTTTCGCGCTGGGGGGGCGATGAGTTTCTGGTGCTTTTACCCCATGCCGATCAGGCCACACTAAACGCGCTGGGCCAGCGCCTATGCGCCGAAGTGGCTGCGTGTGCCACAGTGGTTGATGGTGCAGGCCAGCCGGTGCCACTGACGGCCAGCATTGGGGGCCATTTGCAGCAGCCCGGTGAAACCGTGGACACCTTATTGCACCAAGGTGATCAGGCGTTGTACGCTGCCAAAGCCAGGGGGCGAAACAATTATTGTCCGTCCGTTGTTTTTTGAATGGTTTGTGTGTCAATTGATCTTCAGTGTAACAGCTTGTGTTGATTTCACCATAGTAGAGTCGGGTGGCTTACTATCAAAAATAAGGCATTTATTGCATAGGCAGCAAGATGATGATTCGCCCCTCTATGGCTATAGTATTATTGGCTCTGCTATGGGCTGGACAAACCCATGCGGGCCGTACCGGCTATAATGTGCAGCAAAATACACTCACCATTCCGAGTATGGAGCTGGGTGGTGTGCGTTACAACTTCCCAAAGGTGCGCATATTGGCTGTAGAAGTGCTGGATGTTGGTATTATTAGTCAGGCACCGTCTGATTTTCCGATATGTGGCAGTGCAAGCAATGCAGCGATTCCTGTGACACCACAAAAGTTAGATCAAATTCAAATGGGCATGGGTCTGGATGAGGTTAATCAGATCATGGGGTGTCAGTATGAAACACCCGTCCATAGTGTTTGGGATAGTAATTTTTGTGGTGGCGGCCCTGATTGCCCCAGTGAATCCTATGAGATTTTTACATGGTACGGAGATCGTTGTGGTGACTATTGCATCAACTCCATATCAGTAAAAATCGATGCTGTTACCCGTCGGGTAATAGAGAAATCTGGTGTTTTTCGCTGATGGGTATGCAGTCTCTTCACCCAGTGCGCGGGAAGTCTCGTGGTTTAGCCTGAGGTCGAGCTTGGGCTAGATTCCTTTCAAAGCACGGGCCTTGCAGTACAAGGCAGGGCAAGTCGCCTTTGCCGGACAGAAATTGAGCCTTTGGGATAGTTACGGCTTGGCAGACTACGAGCTACGTTCTGGCAGTTTTAGCCAAGACCACCGGGGGCGTTGGCATCTCAATATCGTAGTCAAGGCGCAAGCCAAGCCTACAGTGGCAACGGCAACGGCCAGTGTGGGTATTGACTTGGGCCTGAAAGACTGCGCCACGGCGTCGAACGAAAAAAAAGAGCATGGCCGCTGGTATCGCCAGCATGAATTGGAACTGGCTAAAGCACAGCGGGCGCATAAAAAGCACCGGGTCAAAGCCATCCACGCAAAAATTGCCAATCAGCGCAAAGATGCGCTGCACAAATTCAGCACCACGATGGTGCGAGAAAACGCCGCCATCTTCGTGGGCGACGTAGCCAGCGCAAAGCTGGTCAAAACAAAAATGGCCAAGTCCACACTGGATGCGGGCTGGGCCACGCTAAAGAAGATGTTGGAATACAAGAGCCATCAGGCCGGTATCGTCTTTATGGAAGTGAACGAAGCGTATTCAACCCAAACTTGCTCGTGCTGCGGGAGCATACCCGCCAGCAGTCCGAAAGGTAGGGCGGGTTTGCGAATAAGAGAGTGGAAGTGCAGCGATTGCGGGGCGGAACACGACCGCGATGTGAATGCAGCACGCAACATTCTCGCGGCGGGGCATCGCCGTCTAGCAGTAGGAATCTCCAGGGTTTATCCCGGAGAGGATGTCAATGCCCATAGCGGTAGCGAGGCATGTCTATTGCTTCTGGAAGACGTTACATTGCGCTGGAAGTGTCTTGAAAACAGCGTATTCCTGCCCCAACTGCCCGTCATTCGGAGGAACACCCCATGCGCATCGACAAACTCACCACCAAGTTTCAGGAAGCTCTGGCCGACGCCCAATCGCTGGCCTTGGGCCATGACAATGCTTATATCGAACCCACCCACCTACTGGTAGCCTTGCTGCGCCAAGAAGACGGCCCCCGCGCCCTGCTGGAGCGTGCCGGAGCCAATGTGCCCGGCTTGCTCAAAGATGCCGAGGCCGCCGTCAAGCGCCTGCCGCAGGTACAGGGCCAAGAACAGGTGCAACCCAGCCCAGAGTTGGGCCGGGTCTTGCAAGCCACTGAGAAAGAAGCCATCAAGCGCGATGACAACTTCATCGCCAGCGAATTGTTTTTGCTGGCCCTCACCGATAGCAAAGGTGAGGGGGGGCGCATTGCCAAAGACAACGGCCTGACGCGCAAAAGTCTGGAGGCTGCGATCCAGACGGTACGTGGCGGCCAAAAAATGGACAGCGCCGAAGGCGAAGGCCAGCGCGAAGCCCTGAAAAAATACTGCATCGACCTGACCGAACGCGCTCGCGCAGGCAAACTCGACCCCGTGATTGGCCGCGATGACGAAATCCGCCGCGCCATCCAAGTGCTGCAACGGCGTACCAAAAACAACCCGGTGCTTATTGGTGAGCCGGGTGTGGGCAAGACGGCGATTGTTGAAGGGCTGGCGCAGCGCATTGTGGCCGGTGAAGTGCCCGAATCGCTCAAGGGCAAGCGGGTGCTCAGTTTGGACATGGCCGCCTTGCTGGCCGGGGCTAAGTTTCGCGGCGAGTTTGAAGAACGCCTGAAAACCGTACTGAAAGAGCTGGCCCAAGACGAAGGCCAAACCATCGTCTTTATCGACGAACTGCACACTATGGTGGGAGCTGGCAAGGCCGAAGGGGCGATGGATGCGGGCAATATGCTCAAACCCGCCTTGGCACGGGGCGAGTTGCACTGTGTGGGGGCCACTACGCTGGACGAATACCGCAAATACATCGAAAAAGATGCGGCCTTAGAGCGGCGCTTCCAAAAAATCTTGGTGGGCGAGCCAACGGTGGAGGCCACCATTGCCATTTTGCGCGGCCTGAAAGAACGCTATGAAAAGCACCATAACGTCGATATCACCGACCCGGCCATCGTTGCGGCTGCCGAGTTGAGCCACCGCTATATCACCGACCGCTTCTTGCCCGACAAAGCCATTGATTTGATCGACGAGGCCGCCTCCAAAATCAAAATCGAGATGGACTCCAAGCCCGAGGTCATGGACAAACTCGATCGCCGCTTGATCCAGTTGCAAATTGAGCGCGAAGCAGTGAAAAAGGAAAAGGACGAAGCCTCGCTCAAGCGCCTAGAGTTGATCCAAGAGGAAATTGAGAACCTGCAAAAAGAAATTGCCGATCTGGATGACATTTGGAGAACCGAAAAGGCCCAAGCCTTGGGTTCGGGCCAGTTGCGCGAAGAAATTGAGCAGGTGAAATTACAAATCGAAGAGCTCAAACGCAAAGGCGATTTCAACAAGGTGGCTGAGTTGCAATATGGCAAGTTGCCCGAGTTGGAGCGCAAGCTCAACGAGGCCCAAGCCAAAGAATCCAGCAAAGACGGCCACCACGCCGCGCCGCGCCTGTTGCGCACCCAAGTGGGTTCCGAAGAAATTGCCGAAGTCGTCAGCCGTGCTACCGGCATTCCGGTGGCCAAGATGATGCAAGGCGAAAAAGACAAGCTCTTGCAGATGGAGACCAAGCTGCACCAGCGTGTGGTGGGGCAAAACGAGGCTATTGCTGCCGTGGCCAACGCCATCCGCCGCTCGCGTTCGGGCTTGTCCGACCCCAACCGCCCTACCGGCTCCTTTTTGTTCCTTGGCCCCACGGGTGTGGGCAAAACCGAGCTGTGCAAGGCTTTGGCGGGCTTCCTGTTTGACAGTGAAGAACATCTGGTGCGCATTGACATGAGTGAATTCATGGAAAAGCACTCAGTGGCCCGCCTGATTGGCGCCCCCCCCGGCTATGTGGGTTACGAAGAGGGCGGCTACCTGACCGAAGCCGTGCGCCGCAAGCCCTACAGCGTGCTGCTGCTCGATGAGGTAGAAAAAGCGCACCCCGATGTCTTTAACGTGCTGCTGCAAGTGCTGGACGATGGCCGCCTGACCGATGGTCAGGGCCGCACCGTGGACTTTAAGAATACGGTGATCGTCATGACCAGCAATATCGGCTCGCCGCTGATTCAAGCCATGGTGGGTCAGGATACACAGGACATCAAAGACGCCGTCTGGGGCGAGTTGAAAAACCACTTCCGGCCAGAGTTTCTCAACCGCATTGACGAAACCGTGGTCTTTCACGGCTTGGATGCCCAGCATATTGCCGCCATTGCCCGCATCCAGTTGCAACTGCTACAACACCGGCTGGCGCAGATGGAGCTGCATTTGCAGGTGTCGGAGGCTGCGTTGGCCGAATTGGCTAAAGTGGGTTTTGACCCCGTGTTTGGTGCGCGGCCTTTGAAGCGGGCCATTCAGCAGCGCATTGAGAACCCACTGTCCAAATTGTTGCTGGAAGGGCGCTTTTCGCCCAAGAGCACCATTGCGGTGGATGTAGACCCAGTGCGCGAGCCGGGGGTCTTCCACTTCAGTGGGGGGGCGGCGGCATAGGCCGCGGGCTGGGCATGGCTGGCACCTCGGCAGCTGGGGGCGGTGGTTTGGCAATTCAGCTTTGTTGGTAATGTTGTCGCACCAAATACACCGCCAGCAGCACCGATGGCAGCACAAACGGCAACCCCACCGGGAGCATGCCGAGTGAGCAAATGCCCGCCATCGTGCCACTGAGGGGCCAGAACCGATGGGGGGCTTTGCCGCGTATCCAAGAAATACTCAAGACCAGATGTGCTGCCCATGCGTACACAAGAATAAGTGTCAGCACACTGCTGGGCTCGGGATGCCGAATGCCCTCGACCACGAGCAAAAGGGTGGCCAAAATGCCATAGCCTGAGAGGCTATAGCAGGCAAGGACGATCAACAAACGGCGCAGCCGTATGGGGAACATGGGGCGTAGTCAGTGCGGTTCGTGGGGGGTGGGCAGTGCCTGCTCTACCCGGTTGCGGCCTGCCGATTTGGCTTGGTACAGAGCATTGTCTGCTTGCCGAAACAGAGCATCCGCATTTTGTAGTGCCTGTGGCACCACAGAGGTCAGACCAATGCTCACAGTGACCTGTTCCGATGGGCCAAAGACCAACTGGAGATCGTGGATGGCCTTCAAGATCGATGTGGCGATCTGGTGGGCGATGGCTGGATGGGTGTTTCCTAGAATCAGCGCAAATTCATCGCCACCAATGCGTGCGGCAAGATCGCTTGGTCTGCGAGCATGGTTTTGTAGTACCCGACCAATATCGCTCAGGCACTGATCTCCGGCTGCATGTCCTAATGCGTCGTTGTAGTGTTTGAAGTAGTCCACATCGACCAACATCAGGCTAATAGGATGCTGATGGCGGGTGCTGTGGCGTATTTCACGGTGCAGAAATTGCTCAAAGGCCCGGCGGTTGGCCAATTGGGTCAGCGGGTCTTGTAAGGCCAGCAGGCGGACTTGCTCCTCGGCCAGCTTGCGTTGGGTGATGTTGTGGTGCGAGATCAGAAACAGTGTGCGCGAGTCATCGCCATGCAAAGGGGCCACGCGCATGGTGAACCAGCGTTGCACGTCTGGGCTGTGGCAGGGATATTCCAAGTAGACCACTGTGCGTTTGCCAGAAAACACGTCCAAAATGCCTTGCAACGCTTCATGGGCGAGGCGGTCGCCAGCCGAGGCCGAGTGGGACAGAGTATCTAGGTAGTTGCAGCCCGTCCAGACATGTTCGGGTGAGAACCCATTGTGGATGCCAAATTCTTGCCAGGCAAGATTGACGGCCAGAATTTTTCCCGTCAGATCAATCACCGCGATCTGCTCCTCCAGTGAATGGAAAACAGAGGTGTGCAGGGCTGCTAAATGTTGCATGACGGATCACTGGGTGCCAGAAGAACAGACAGCACCCATCCTATCTCACCCAATTGGCTGACCCCCGCAGTGCGTTTTGGCTGGTTATAGCCAGAGAGATATGGGGGCGTGCCGTGCAAAGGCTGCCACCTGACGAGCCTCATGCGCCATTGGATGCAGCACGGTGGCCTGCGTGTCTTTGAGGCGCAACCGAGGGGCTTGGGTGCTGGCGCCCATGCCGACCATCATAGGTTATGCTGCTGCACCCCAACACCACAGGCCGTACCGGCTTGCTCGCTCCAACCTTGGGTTGAACCCCGAGGCTTGCCGCTCGGATGGGGTCAACATGGTGGGTCATACCACCCAGAAGCGGGCTGATCCCGTAGGAAGTTGTTGTGGCTGATTTCATTGCGGGGCTGATCCGCTGGGCTCTCCGGGCCATCTTGTTGCTGGTGGGCGTGGTGGTGTTCTTGGGCGTGATGGCTTTGGGGTTGGTGCTGGCCCTGGTATGGGCATTGCGGGCCTTGTGGGCGCGTCTGACGGGGCGTCCTGTGGCACCTTGGGTTATGCCCTTAGACCCGCGTGCGGGCTGGCGCACGGTGTACCAGCGCGGTCAGGCCCGTGGGGCCGCTGCTCCAGGGCACAAGGGCGGTGATGTCACGGATGTGACCGAGGTGCGCGAGACGCCCGGTGAATGGCCCGAGAGCCAGTTTCCGCGGGCCTTGCCTGGTCAGGCAGATGCTGACGTGACCGACGTTCAGCCCCGTGAGCCGCACCGCCGGTCTTGATCGGGCATCAGCGTTCTGGGGTGGGCAGCAGTTGCACCATAGCGGCAATGAGTTGGTCGCTAGAAACGGGTTTGTGCAGCAACAGTGCCGCAGTGGACTGGGCATCGCGCAGGCGTTGTGGTGAGGTATCGCCCGTCATGATGATGGCCGGCACGGGCTGGCCCCAATGGTTGCGCAATTGTTCCAGCACGTCCTTGCCGGTTTCGCCTTGGCGCAAACGGTAGTCGGTGATGATGAGCTCGGGGGGGCGGCGCAAGGCGGCGGGGCTCTCCAGCACTGCATGGGCAGAAGGGGCTGTGGTGCAGAGGCAGCCCCAGCTTTGGAACAGCGATTGCATGCCTAGGCACACGGCCTCATCATCGTCAATTGCCAATACCCGCAGCCCCACCAGCCGCCGGGTCTGGTCGCCGCTGTCGGCATGTTCATCCATCAGCAAGGGGCCATGCCAAGCATCGAGCCACAGCCTAAACACCGAGCCTCGGCCCACACAGGAGAACACCTCCACCTGTGTGCCCATCTCAGCCACCAATCGTTTGACGATAGCCAGCCCTAGCCCTAGCCCTTTGCGTCGGTCGCGCTCGGGGTTGCCCAACTGGTGGAACTCGCGAAAAATCTCTCCGATTTGCTCTTTGGGAATACCCACTCCGGTATCCCATACCTCCAGAGCCAAGCGCATCCGGCGTTGGCGGCAGGCGATCAGTACGCCCCCTTTGGGGGTGTAGCGCAGGGCATTAGAGATCAGGTTGCGCATCACCAGATCGACCAAGGCCCGGTCTGCCAGCGCAGCCGCAGAGGTTTCGCGGGTGCGGTATACCAGTGATGCCGCATCGGCCTGCCCGCCAAACTCTTGCTCCAGTGCCGACAGCAGCGCCTGCACAGAAAACGGTGCCCGGTGGGCTTTCACCACCCCGGCTTCCAGGCGTGAGTAATCCAGCAGTGTGGTGAGCATTTCGGCGGCAGCCCTGGAGGCCGTGCGTGCGTGACCCAGCACCAGAGATTGGTGGTCATTGAGTGGGCTGCGGCGCAGGGTTTCCAGAAACAAGCCCATGGCATGCAGGGGCTGGCGCAGGTCGTGGCTGGCGGCAGCCAGAAAACGCGATTTGTCTTGGTTGGCGTGTTCGGCGGCCTCTTGGGCTTCCAGCGCCCGCTGGGTTTGGGCGCGCAACTGCATGACCAGTCGCTCGTTGTCAAACTTGATCTCAATGCTGTCGCGGGCGGCTTGGCCCAGATTGCGTGCGTGCAGACAGGTCAGCCCGTAATAAACGGCCACCAACACAGTGGCAGGCAGCGTAACCGGGCCTTCGGCCAGCACCAAGGCCAGCAAGATGCCACCAACGGCACAACTCAGATAAACGATATAGGCCCGCAGCAGTGGCGCCCCCAGCCCCAGCGCCCCCGACGACACGGTGCTCAAAATGCCTATGGCATACACCACCCCTTCGGTACTGCCACTCAGATACCACACGGTGATGCCCAGACTGCCCCAGGTCAGGCCCATAGCAGCCATACAGACCACCAGCCGCCAGACATCTGCGCCAGGGTGCTGGCGTGAACGTGGCAGGGGACGTAAATACAGATACACACTGGCCACCACCAGCACATGCGAGGCCATCCACCACAGCATGGCTTGCAACGGGGCCACCAACGACATCACCCACACGGTGCCCAACGAGGTCAGCAGCGAGGCCCACAGCGTCATGGGGAAGCTGCGCCGCAGTAGCACCACCTGTTCGGCCACTACCTCGTCACGGTCTTGGCCGGTGGCTGAACTGCGCCAACGCTCCAGCCAGGACGTCGGTGCGGGCTTTGCTTCAGTAGCTACTGTCATGCGTGGGAGCACTGACCAGACCCAGGCGCTGGGCCTGTAGCAGTGCGGCGCTGCGGCTGTTGACGCCCAATTGACTGAAGATGGCGGCCACATGCACCCGCACCGTGTTTTCACTCAGGCCTAAATCGCGGGCAATCACTTTGTTGGGTTTGCCGTTACACAGCAGCGACAACACATCCAGTTGGCGCGAGGTGAGGCTGGGTGCTGGGGTGCCAAAGCAGGCCACGGCGGGTGTGTTGCTCTCTGGCGGAAAACAAGGCTGCCCGGCCAGGGCCAACGTGATGGCGTGCAGGATATCTTCGGCACTCGCAGACTTGGGCAAAAAGCCATCGGCTCCGCGCAGGCGGGCCTCGCGCACGGCATCAGGGGCCATGCTGGCCGAGACCAACACAATGCGGGCAACGGGGTAGCTCTGGCGCAGCAGGTGCAGCCCGTCCAGGCCACTCATGCCCGGCAACTGAATGTCTAGCAGCACCAGTTCCAACAGAGGCAAACCCAGTGCGCAAGCTTGGGCAATGGAGCCTGCCTCGGCAATGGTGCCTACGCCGGGGTGGTCTTGCACGATCAGGCGCAGACCGGTACGAAACAGGGTGTGGTCATCGACCAGCAACAGGGTGGCAGGCATGGAGGCAGAGTATTGCGCATAAAAACACTACTGCATCTAGTCCTTTTGTGCGATGGACGAGTGCTTGTGCTGTTTTTAGACTGTAGCTTGCTGATTGAATCGTGCTATCACCGTCTTGGACGTGATGGCCGCCTTCTGAAGGATACTGCCATGACCTCTCCCATCAATATCCACGCTTTTCGCTCCCACGGGGCCACTGCACAGCCCAGCGCCTTGGGTGGCAACAGTGTAGAAGACATTGTGGCTATGCATTGCACCGACACACCCGTGCTGGCGGGGGTGGTGATTGAGCGGTTGGACTCTCAAATAGGCGTTTGGCAGTATTCGCTGGACGAGGCCAAGCCTTGGCAGGCAGTGCGCACCGATTTGCTCCACCGCGACGGCCCTATGGGCTTGGTGTTGGCACTCAATGCACGTTTGCGCGTATTGCCCTTTGGGGGGCAGCGTGGCACGGTGCGCTTGGTCTTCCATCCGGTGCCATTTGTGGGGGGAGGTAATGGTATTTACCGGCCCTATCCACCCACGGATGAGCGGCCTGAAGCACCCACCGTCACGTTGGTGCTGGGGCTGTCGGCCATCAACGGTGCCCCCCAATCGGTGTATGTGCCACGCATGCGCAACAAGCGGGCACTGGCGGCTGCCCGTGCAGCCGCCGGATAAACCGGCCGCAACCCTTATTCGGGCGTGCCCATTTGGGATTGCAGGTAGTTTTGCAGACCTACCTTGTCCACCAGTTCGAGCTGGGTTTCCAGAAAGTCGATATGTTCCTCGGTGTCATCCAAGATCTTTTGCAGCAGATCGCGTGACACGTAGTCGCGCACGCTCTCGCAGTGGGCCATACCCTCTTTGATGGTGGCTTGTGCAGCTTGCTCCAGACGCAGATCGCAGGCCAGGATTTCTGGCACGGTCTCGCCTACTTGCAGTTTGCCCAGGTCTTGCAGGTTGGGCAGGCCATCGAGCATGAAGATGCGATCCATCAGCCAGTCGGCATGTTTCATCTCGCCGATGGATTCGGAGTATTCCTTCTTGGCCAGTTTGTCAAAACCCCAGTGCTTGAGCATCCGGTAATGCAGAAAATACTGGTTGATGGCGGTCAGCTCGTTTTTGAGCTGGGCTTGCAGATGGCCGATGGCCTGGGTGTCACCCTTCATGGTGGACTCCTGGTTGAGAGATAGATATATATTGTGCTGCCTGCGCGCAGAACGTGCAGCAATCTTCCTGCGCGGCGGGTAGGTATAGGTTAATAGTTAAATGATATCGATTCAATCGAATCAATTGATTGGATGTATGTAATGGCTTCGGCCATACTTCGTTCCGTGTTCAGTTTCAACCACCGAAAGGAAACCGCAATGTCCCTGATCAACACCCAAGTCCAGCCCTTCAAGACCCAAGCCTTCCACAATGGCAAGTTCGTGGAAGTGAGCGATGCCAGCCTGAAGGGCCAGTGGTCTGTGCTGATCTTCATGCCTGCCGCTTTCACCTTCAACTGCCCCACTGAGATTGAAGACGCTGCCGACAACTACGAAGCCTTCCAAAAAGCCGGTGCCGAGGTCTACATCGTGACCACTGATACCCACTTCAGCCACAAGGTTTGGCACGAAACCAGCCCCGCTGTGGGCAAGGCCAAGTTCCCGCTGGTGGGCGACCCCACCCATACCCTGACCAATGCCTTTGGCGTGCATATCCCTGAAGAAGGTTTGGCACTGCGCGGCACCTTCATCATCAACCCCGAAGGCCAAATCAAGACCGCTGAAATCCACAGCAACGAGATTGCCCGTGACGTGTCGGAAACCCTGCGCAAGCTCAAGGCTGCCCAGTACACCGCCGCCAACCCCGGTCAAGTGTGCCCTGCCAAGTGGAAAGAAGGCGCCCAGACGATTGCTCCGTCGATTGACTTGGTGGGCAAGATCTAAGTCGGTCTGCACCGCACTTTTTTAGCCCCATAAAGACGCCCAGGTGCTTGGCGCCTGGGTTTTTTTTACCCCAAATTTTGATTTCTCAGGAGTTTTCTTATGCTCGACGACAACCTCAAAGCCCAATTGAAGTCCTATTTGGAGCGCCTGCAACGTCCGGTGGAGTTGGTGGCTACACTGGATGACGGTGCCACGTCGCACGAGCTGAAGGAGCTGCTGCATGATATTGCCTCCGTCTCAGACAAGGTGACGGTGGTAGAGAAGAACGATGCCGATGTGCGTAAGCCCTCGTTCTTAATTACCAATCCCGGCCAAGACACGGGCCTGCGCTTTGCTGGCGTGCCGTTGGGCCATGAATTTACCTCGCTGGTGCTGGCGCTGCTGCAAGTGGGCGGCCACCCTTCCAAAGAAGCAGCCGACCTGCTGGAGCAGGTGCGTGGCTTGGAAGGCGATTTTCACTTTGAAACCTACTACTCCCTGAGCTGCCACAACTGCCCAGACGTGGTGCAGGCGCTCAACCTGATGAGCGTGCTCAACCCGCGCATCACCCACACGGCCATTGATGGCGGCGTGTTCCAGCATGAGATTGAGGCGCGCGAGATTATGGGCGTGCCCACCATCTTTTTGAACGGCCAAAAATTTGGTCAGGGCCGGATGGAGTTGGCCGAGATTGTCGCCAAAATTGACACCGGCGCAGCGGCCAAAGAAGCAGCCAAACTGGCTGCCAAAGAGCCGTTTGAGGTGTTGATTGTGGGTGGTGGCCCCGCTGGTGCTGCCGCCGCCATTTATGCCGCGCGCAAGGGCATTCGCACTGGCGTAGCAGCCGAACGCTTTGGCGGCCAAGTGCTCGACACCGTAGACATCGAAAACTACATCTCTGTGCCCAAAACCGAAGGCCCGCAACTGGCCGCCGCGATGGAGCGCCATGTGCGCGACTATGACGTGGAGGTAATGAATCTGCAACGCGCCAAAGCCTTGGTACCGGCTGCCGAAGCTGGTGGCCTGATTGAGGTGCAATTAGACAATGGGGCCAGCCTGCGCAGCAAAGCGGTGATTGTGGCCACGGGTGCTCGCTGGCGCAACATGAACGTGCCCGGCGAGGAGCAATACCGCACCAAGGGCGTGACTTACTGCCCACATTGCGATGGCCCCTTATTCAAAGGCAAGCGCGTGGCCGTGATTGGCGGTGGCAATTCGGGCGTAGAAGCGGCCATTGACTTGGCCGGTGTGGTGGCCCATGTGACGGTGCTGGAGTTTGCCGCCGAACTCAAGGCCGATGCCGTGCTGCAACGCAAATTGCGCAGCCTGCCCAATGTGGACATCATTCTGAATGCCCAAACCACGGAGGTGAACGGCGACGGCCACAAGGTGACGGGTATTACCTACAAAGACCGCACCAACGACGAGATCAAGCAGGTGGCGTTGGAAGGCATCTTTGTGCAGATTGGCCTGTTGCCCAATACCGATTGGCTCAAGGGCACGCTAGAGCTGAACCGTATGGGCGAAATCGTGGTGGATGCCAAGGGGCATACCAATGTGCCAGGCGTGTTTGCCGCTGGTGATTGCACCACGGTGCCGTACAAGCAAATCATCATCGCCACCGGCGAAGGGGCCAAGGCGGCATTGAGCGCCTTTGACCACCTGATTCGGCACTGAAGAACGGTTTTAGGCGTCGACACTCTCTTCTACCGGCGCTACCGTCACCCCCACATGCAGGGTGTGGCGGGTGCCACCGTGGATGACGCCGCGCATCGGGGCCACATCGCTGTAGTCACGGCCCCGGGCCACGGTGACGTAGTCTTCACCGGGGGTGCCCCAGCCATCGCGGTTGTTGGTGGGGTCGAGGTCGTACCAGCCTTGACCGGGGTGTTGGGCGTGCAGATCGGGCAAATAGACCTGTGCCCAAGCATGTGAGGCATCACTGCCAATCAGGCGCGGTTTGCCGGGTGGTGGAGTGGTGAGCAGGTAGCCGCTCACATAACGCCCCGGCAGGCCCAAGCTGCGCAGGCAGGCAATCAGGATTTGTGCAAAATCTTGGCATACCCCTTTGCGCTGGGCCAGCGCCGTCAGGGCCGGGGTGTTGATCTCGGTGCTTTGGGCCGCATAGGTAAAGTCTTGGTAGATGCGCTGCATTAATTCGCGCGCTGCTTCTCGCAGAGAGCGCCCAGGGGTAAAGCTGGGGCGGGCGTAATTGACAAACTCATGGTGCCGAGGAATATGCTGCGATGGAAAAGTGAACTCCACGGCGGGGTCGTACACCATGCCATATTGGTAGCGCAGGCTCTCGCGCACGGTCTCCCACGCAGTGTGGCTGGTGGCTGGTGCTGGCGTGTGTGTCAGGATGGCACTGTGTGAGACCACGCGCAGCGTCTCGTGCGGGCTTTGCATCGAGAAGTGGCACAGGTGGTTGCCAAATACGTCTTCGCGCTCAGTGCGTGAGGCGGGGCGCGGATGGATGTCCAGCTGGTGCTCTAGCACCTGCTGGCAGGGGGTTTGGATGGGGCGCAGACACAACACATGCTGTGCCGTCTCCACCGCTGGCTGATAGTCGTAGCGGGTTTCGTGGGTGACCTGTAACAACATGCGGCGTTCACCTTCAGGAAGAAAAGAAAGACCCTGCGCCTCAGGCACCCAGGCTGCGTGAGGATTCGTGGGTGTGGGTAAAGTAGCGCAGGCTGATGCCATCGGAGACGCGCCAAGTGGCGCTGGTGCAGCGTTCTAGCAATTGCCCCAGCGCGGGCAGTGGCACCTCGTCATTGCACAACTGCGCGAGCGCCCATTGGTTGGGGTCGGGGGTCAGGGCCAGCAGGCTGTCGTCGGCATCGCAGGCCAGTTTGGCCAGGCGCCCACGCAGGGTTTGTACCACCCAGCCCAGCGAGCGCGGGTTGTCGCGGCTGATGACCAGCAATTCCAGCAGCGCCGCTACGTCGCGGCTGCGCTGGTATTGGGCGTGGAAGGTGATGGTGCTGTCAAACAAGGCCAGCACGGCTTCAAAGCCTGCCGATTCGGCCATGGCCCCTGACTCAAAGGCCCGTGCCAGTGCCATGCCCAGAAAATCCAGCCGCTCCAGTTGGCGGCCAATCGACAGCAAGCGCCAGCCATCATCGCGGGTCATGCGGTCGGTTTGTTCGCCAGTCATGGCGGCCAGATTGGGGCTGACTGAATCGAGTACCCGCAGCACGTCCAGCGTAGAGTAATTGCCATCGACCAGATCGGCGCAGCGTTCAAAGAAATGCTGCTCGGTGCGCAGGATCAAGCCCCAATGCTCTTGCGAGAGCCGTTCGCGAATGGAGGAGGCTACTTGTCGCAGCGCCCGCAGGTTAAAGCCGACGCTGGCCGTGGTGTCGGGGTTGCCCAACCCGGCCACCAGCGCGCGGGTGAACACCCGCCGCGCCAGCATGGGCGAGGGCACATCGGCAGGCACCAAAGAGCATGAGGCTGCCAAGCTGCCCAGCCATTTGACCAGTGGCAAGCACGATTGCCCGGCGCTGCCCAAGGTGGAGAGGGTCAGGCGCGCCAGGCGCAGGCTGTTTTCACTGCGCTCGGTGTAGCGGCCCAACCAGAACAGGTTTTCGGCCGCTCGGCTGGTGACTACACGGCGGTATTGCGCAACGGTGGCCGGGGTAATGCGTTTGTTGAGCAGGGTGGTGCGATCGACCGTGTGGCCGCGCTCGGCATCGACACGCACCCAAACGTCGGCACTGCTGCCCCCGCGTTGCAGGCTCAATACGCTGTCTTGTGTGCTAACGATGCGCCCCAGCCCGCCGGGTAACACGCGCCACGATTGCTGGCCGTCGGTCAGGGCAAACACACGCAGCATGACTTCGCGCGGCACAATGCGTGGAGGCTGGGATTGGGCATCCCAAGTGGGCATTTGCGACAGGGGGATTTCTTGTTGCAGCGTAAATTCTTCGCCCGACTGGTGCAAACGCTCTAGCCAAGCGGCGCGCTCGTGGGCGTCTAATGTGCTGCATTGCAGCCCCGCAAACTGCCCATGCAACGCAGAGCCGGTGTAAGTGGGCTTGATGGCACATTGGGCCAGATGGGCGGTGGCCGATTGCAGTGCTGCATGTTCGCCACACCACCAGGTGGGCCACGATGGCAGTTGTAATTCCTCATTGAGCAGGCGGCGCGAGAGTTTGGGCATGAATCCCAGCATGCCCACAGATTCCAGAAAGGCCGATCCGGGCATGTTGGCCATGAGCAGGTTGCCGCTGCGCAGGGTTTGCAGCAAACCGGGCACGCCCAGCGATGAGTCGGCGCGCAACTCCAGCGGATCGCACCAAGCATCGTCCACCCGCTTGATGAGCACATGCACTGGCTCAAGGCCGCGCAATGTGCGCAAGAACAAGCGGTTGTCGCGCACGGTCAGGTCGTTGCCTTGCACCAGCGTGATGCCCAAATAGCGCGTCAGGTAGGCTTGTTCAAAATAGGTTTCGTTGTAGGGGCCGGGGGTGAGCAGGG
This sequence comes from Giesbergeria sinuosa, assembly GCF_042652905.1. Classification (NCBI taxonomy): domain Bacteria; kingdom Pseudomonadati; phylum Pseudomonadota; class Betaproteobacteria; order Burkholderiales; family Comamonadaceae; genus Giesbergeria; species Giesbergeria sinuosa. The sequence continues at coordinate 24,451 of NZ_JBHSHJ010000009.1, forward strand.
CGATGTGGGCATCGGCCCCGGCGGGTGACATGCTGCGCAAACCGTCAATCAGCGCCCGGTAGCTCGAGGCCAGACGTTGTACCTGCAAAGAGTCAAACGCCTGCGGAAACAGCCGCGAGATAGACAGGCGGTTCTCCAGCGCATAACCCAGCCCCGAGGGGGCTTGGGTGCGTTGCGCAGCCACGGCCCAGCGGCCATCGGGGCCACGGGCCAAGTCAAACGCACACACTTGCAGGCGGTTGCCGCCCACTGGGGCCAGACCGTGCAGTGTGCGCAGGTAGCCCGGATGGCCTTGCACCAGAGCCGCTGGCAACAAACCATCGCGCAGCAATTCTTGGGGGCCATAGACGTCTTGCAGGGTGTGTTCCAGCAGGCGCACCCGCTGCAATACACCCGCCTCGATATGGCGCCACTCGTCGGCTTGCACGATCAGTGGGAACAAATCCAGCGACCAAGGCCGTTGTGGGTTGCTGCTGTCGGCATAGACGTTGTAGCTGACACCGTTGTCGCGGATTTGCTGCTCCAAACTGGTCTGGCGGCGGTTCAGATCGGCCAGGTTCTGTGTGCCCGGATGGGAGAAGAACTGCCGCCAGGCTGGCGCCATAGTGGTGTCTGTGCTGTCGTCATGGGGCAGGCCAGTGCCACCACGCAGTTCGTCGTAATGCCCCGGCAGGGCCGGGGCTGCCATGGACAGTGCCAGATCGGCGGTGGAGGCTTCAGGGGCTGCCGCCACCGGGGACAGGGGAGAGAGAATCGTCACGTCAAAAGTTTTCAGGTACAGGGCGCGGCCTCACGCGGGGTTAGCGCGTGCGGCGCAAATCCAGTGTGAACGGGAATTCGCGGCTGCCGGGCAGTTCGATGGTGGCGGGCGGCACTTGCATTGCGCCAGGGGTATGCCCCATGCGGAAGAAGCGTGCCAAGCGTCGACTTTCGGCCTCATAGGCGTTGACCGGAAAAACGTCGTAGCTGCGACCGCCAGGATGGGCGACATGGTACTGGCATCCGCCGACCGAGCGTTTCATCCAGGTGTCTAGGATATCGAAGGTCAGTGGGGCGTGCGTATCGATGCTGGGGTGCAGGCTCGACGGTGGGTTCCAGGCCTTGTAACGTACCCCGGCCACATATTCGCCAGCGACACCTGTGGATTGCAAGGGCAGCGGCTGGCCGTTGCAGGTGATGACGTAGCGGCTTTGGTTCAGCCCACTGACACGCACTTCTATGCGTTCTAAAGAGGAGTCGACATAGCGCACGGTGCCCCCGGCAGAGCCTTCCTCTCCCATGACGTGCCACGGCTCTAGCGCGGTGCGCAGGGTCAGCTCGATGCCCATGCTGTGCACCTGCCCCACCCGTGGGAAGCGGAACTCAAAGTGGGGTGCAAACCACGCATCGTCAAAAGCAAAACCGGCTTGGCGCATGTCGGCCAGCACATCAGAGAAGTCCATCTGCACAAAGGTGGGCAGCAGGCAGCGGTCATGCAGTTCGGTGCCCCAGCGGGTGGCGGGGGCCAGATAGGGCTGATCCCAGAAGCGGGCTACCAGTGCGCGCAGCAGCAATTGCTGCACGATGCTCATGCGGGCGTGCGGCGGCATCTCAAAGGCGCGCAATTCCAACAGGCCCAAACGGCCCGTGCTGCTGTCGGGTGAATAGAGCTTGTCGATGCAGAACTCGCTGCGGTGGGTGTTGCCAGTGACATCGATCAGGATGTTGCGCAGTGTGCGATCGACCAACCACGGTGGCATGTCTTGACCAAACTTTTGCCGATTGGCATGGATTTCTTGCAGTGCAATTTCCAATTCATACAACTGGTCGTTGCGCGCCTCATCTACGCGTGGGGCTTGGCTGGTGGGGCCAATGAACATGCCGCTGAACAGGTAGCTCAGGCTGGGGTGGTTGTGCCAATACAAGATCAGGCTGGCCAGCAGTTCAGGGCGCCGCAAAAAGGGGCTATCTGCCGGGGTGGCCCCGCCGAGCACAAAGTGGTTGCCACCGCCGGTGCCAGTGTGGCGGCCATCGGTCATAAACTTTTCGGCGCACAGGCGCGACTCGTGGGCTGCTTGGTAGAGGAACTCGGTGTGTTGCACCAGCTCCCCCCAGTGGTGGGCTGGGTGGATGTTGACTTCAATCACGCCGGGGTCAGGGGTGACTTGCAGCAGCTTTAGGCGCGGGTCACGCGGTGGTGGATAGCCTTCCAGCACGATTTGTACGCCCAGCTCTTCTGCCGTGGCCTCAATGGCGGCCAAGAGGCGCAGGTAATCCTCGAGCCGTTGCAGTGGTGGCATAAATACATACAGCCCCCCCCCGTCATGGGCAAAGTTGCAGCCATGTTCACGTTCGGCCTTGGGGCCATTGGCGCGCATGGGGTCGCGTGCTTCGACGCAGATGGCAGTGCGTGTAGTCCAGTGGGCCGATTCAAAACGCTGGGGCACATGGCTGGGCATGACCGTTGCGTGCGAGGGGGACTGGTTTCGGCCATCGTGCAGCAGCGGGGCATGGCTGTCGGTGTGGCCTTGGCCTTGCACGGCTACGCTGCCCCCTTCGGCAAAACCGCCCCCTACGCTGTGCGGTGCGTATTGGGCGCGCAGCTGGGTGGCTGGTGGCAAGCTGCTGCGGGGGGCAAAGGGGTCTTGTTCGATCAGATAGGGGTAGTCTGCTTGGCTGACCCAAGGCAGGGTGTCCAGTGGCAGGCGGTAGCCCATGGGGGAGTCGCCCGGAATGAGATACATGCGCCCATCACGGAAAAACCACGGGCCGCTGCTCCAGAGGGTGTGGTGGTCATCGGCACCGGGGTTGGCTTGCAGTGGCAGCACATAGCCAATCACGCTGTCGAGCTTTTGATCGAACACCCGGCGCAGGCGCATACGCTCCATCTCATCATCGAGTCGGGAGTCAAACGGATCGACATTGATGGGCAGACGGCGCTCGCGCCAGAGGTAATACCAAGTGTCCTCATAGCCGGGGGTGATGTGCTGGCCGTCCAGGCCTAGTTTGCCCGCCAGTGTTTGTGTAAAGCGGCTGGCATCTTCGCTGGTGTAGTGTTGCGTTTGGCGCTCGTCGGCAAACAGGGCTGGGTTGTGCCAGACGGGTTCGCCGTCTGCCCGCCAGTAGATGGACAGCGCCCAGCGCGGCAGTTGTTCACCGGGGTACCACTTGCCTTGACCGAAGTGCAAAAAGCCGCCCTGCCCGTATTCGGTGCGCAGCTTATGCACCAACTCGGTGGCATAGCCGCGTTTGGTGGGGCCGAGGGCATCGGTGTTCCATTCTGGTGCATCACGGTCGTGGACGGACACAAAAGTGGGCTCACCGCCCATCGTCAGGCGCACATCCCCGGCGTCTAGCACCTGATCGACCAGATCGCCCAGCGCCAGCACCTCGCTCCACTGCTCTTCGCTATAGGGCTTGGTGACGCGCGGCGACTCATAAATGCGCGTCAGTTCCATCGTGTGCTGGAACTTTACTTCGCACTCGTCCAGACCGCCCTCAATCGGTGCAGCGCCCGAAGGGCGTGGCGTGCAGGCCAGCGGAATATGGCCTTCACCGGCCAGCAGACCCGAAGTGGGGTCAAGGCCAATCCAGCCTGCACCGGGCAAATAGACTTCGCACCAAGCGTGCAGGTCGGTAAAGTCCACTTCAGTGCCGCTGGGGCCATCGAGCGATTTGACATCGGGCTTGAGCTGAATCAGGTAGCCCGAGGCAAAGCGGGCCGCCAGCCCCAAGTGGCGCAGCAACTGCACCATCAGCCAGGCGCTATCGCGGCAGGAGCCAGAGCGTTTGGTGAGGGTCTCTTCGGGGGGTTGCACACCGGGCTCTAGCCGAATCAGATAACCAATGTCGCGTTGCAGGCGGGTGTTCAGATCCACCAAAAAATCTATCGTGCGCCGGGGGCTGCGGTCTATTTGGGCCAAATAAGCGGCCAGCAATGGTGTGATGGGGTCGGTGGCTAGATAGGGGGCCAGCTCCTCGGTGGTAGCGGCGTTGTAACCAAACGGAAACTGCTCGGCCTCTGGCTCCAAAAAGAAGTCAAACGGGTTGTAGACCGCCATCTCCACCACCAAATCCACCGTCACTTTGAACTCGGTGGTTTTCTCTGGAAAAACAAACCGTGCTTGGTAGTTGGCAAAGGGGTCTTGCTGCCAGTTGATGAAGTGCTGCGCTGGCTCTACGCGCAGCGAGTACGACACCACCTTGCTGCGGCAGTGCGGTGCAGGCCGCAGGCGAATCAACTGTGGCCCCAAATTGATGGGACGGTCGTATTGGTAGTGGGTAACGTGGTGTAGGGCAGCGTGTATCGACATAAGAGCAAAAGGGGATAGGGTTTTTGCAGGCACGCCCCAAGGCGCGTTGTAACAGCCCCTCAAGCAAAAGCTGCGCCAACACAACGTGTGGGAAGCTGGCCCACTCCTTGCTTAAAGCCTCGGCAGGAGAAAACACCATGCTGAAATTCGACGAGATGTACGCCACGCTGCCCCCTTTGCCACACGGGGGCGGGCAGGTGCAACAACAGGGTTTGCGGTGTGGCACCGATGTGCGCTCCGGTTACGCTGCCTATGCCCAATGGCTAGAGCGGCAGACGGAGGCGGCCATGCGTGCGCGCCGTGAAGAGGCGGAAATGATCTTCCGCCGCGTGGGCATCACCTTTGCGGTGTATGGTGCCAAGGATGAAGATGGCGCCGGCACCGAGCGCCTGATTCCGTTTGACCTCATTCCGCGCATCATTCCGGCGCAAGAGTGGAGCCAGATGCAAAAAGGGCTGGTGCAGCGGGTCACGGCACTGAACCGCTTTATTCACGACGTCTACCACGACCAAGAAATCCTCAAGGCGGGCGTGATTCCGCGTGAGCAGGTGGTCAACAATGCCCAGTTTCGCCCCGAGATGATGGGGGTCAACGTTCCCAACAATGTCTATTCGCACATCAGCGGTGTCGATATTGTGCGCGCCCCCGACAGCGCCGGTAACGGCCAATACTACGTGCTCGAAGACAACCTGCGCGTGCCCAGCGGCGTGAGCTACATGCTCGAAAACCGCAAGATGATGATGCGCTTGTTCCCAGAGCTGTTCAGCCAAAACCGCATCGCCCCAGTGGCGCACTACCCCGATCTGCTGCTGGAGACCTTGCGCGCCAGCGCCCCCACGGGCGCTTCCGACCCCAACGTGGTGGTGCTCACCCCCGGCATGTACAACAGCGCCTATTTTGAACATGCCTTCTTGGCACAGCAAATGGGCGTGGAGTTGGTGCAGGGCCAAGACCTGTTTGTGCGCGATGGCTTTGTCTATAAGCGCACCACGCAAGGGCCAGAGCGTGTGGATGTGATTTACCGCCGTGTGGACGATGACTTCCTTGACCCGGCGGTCTTCCGTGCCGATTCGGCCTTGGGTTGTGCGGGCCTGATGGACGCCTACCGGGCGGGCCACGTCAGCATTTGCAATGCGGTGGGCACCGGGGTGGCCGACGATAAATCCATCTACCCCTATGTGCCCAAGATGATTGAGTTCTATCTGGGTGAGAAGCCCATCCTCAACAACGTGCCCACTTGGATGTGCCGCAAGCCCGAAGACCTGCAATATGTGCTGGCTAACCTGAAAGATTTGGTGGTGAAAGAAGTGCATGGCGCGGGCGGCTACGGCATGTTGATTGGCCCCACCGCCACGCAGGCCGAGATTGCCGAATTTGCCCAGGTGCTGCGTGCCAACCCGGCGGGCTATATCGCCCAACCCACGCTCAGTCTGTCGAGCTGCCCCACTTTTGTCGAGCAAGGCATTGCGCCGCGCCACATTGACCTGCGCCCCTTTGTCCTCAGTGGCAAAACGGTGCAGATGGTGCCCGGTGGCTTGACGCGGGTGGCCCTCAAAGAAGGCTCCTTGGTGGTCAACTCCTCCCAAGGGGGCGGCACCAAAGACACCTGGATCATGGAAGTTTGAGAGGAGTATGGATGTTGTGCCGAACCGCTGACCACCTTTTCTGGATGTCCCGCTACATGGAGCGGGCCGAGAATACCGCCCGCATGCTCAATGTGGGCTACGAAACTGCGCTGCTGCCGCAATCGGCTGCTGTAGCGCAAACCAACTGGCAGGGGCTGCTGTCCATCAGTGAGCTGATCCCGGCTTATCAGGCTAAACATGGCGAGATCACTGCCCGCAATGTGTTGCAGTTCATGGTGGCGGACGAGAGCAATCCGGCCTCTATCTTGTCTTGTTTGCGTGCTGCGCGCGAAAATGCCCGTGCTGTGCGTGGCTCCCTGACCACCGAAGCCTGGGAAATGCAAAACCAGACTTGGCTAGAAGTGAACCGGCTGCTGCGCAGCGGCCAGTTGGAAGCCGATCCGGGGCAGTTCTTTGAGTGGGTGCGCTTTCGCTCCCATCTCTCGCGGGGGGTGACTTTGGGCACCATGCTGGCCGATGAGGCGCTGCATTTTCTGCGTTTGGGCACCTTTTTGGAGCGGGCCGACAACACGGCACGCCTGCTGGACGCCAAGTTTCATGCCTTGGACAGTGAGTTCCACGGCACCGACAATGGCCGCGACCAAGAGTACGACTTCTACCACTGGAGCGCCGTGCTCGGGAGCTTCTCGGCCTTTGAGATCTATCGCAAGGTGTACCGCGATGGCATTCGCCCCGAGCGTGTGGCCGAGTTGTTGATCTTGAACCCGTCGATGCCGCGCTCCTTGTTGGCCTGTATGTTGGAAGTACGGCAAAACCTCGACCGGGTGGCCAACGGCCAGTCACAGGAAACCCAGCGTTTGGTGGGCCGCCTGCTGGCCGATTTGCAGTATGGCCGTATCGACGAAATTTTGGCCACCGGCTTGCACGCTTACCTGACGCAGATTTTGCTGCGTATCAACGACATTGGCGTGGGTATTGGGCGCGACTTTCTGGCTGCCGACTAAGGCTGCGTGGGGGCGCGGTGCCGTGCAGGCCACAGGGTTTGCATGGCAGGGGCTGCCAACAGTCCCAGTGCATCGGCCAGCCAGTCGGCCCATTCGCCGTAGCGCCAGCCGGTGGCTGCTTGGGCCAGTTCAATGGCGCCGCCCACGGTCAGCAGGGCCAGCCATAGCGGGATGCGCTGGCTTGGGTAGGCCGCCTGCCCCAGCAGGCCCAGCGCCAAAAAGCCCAAGGCGTGCTGTGCCTTGTCCCACAGGCTAAAAGCCTGTGGTGGCAAATAACTGGTGGGCAGCAAAGACAACACCACCACGGCCAGCAGCAGGCTCCAAAAGCCCCAACGCAGTAGCCGCTGGCGCTGTGTGGGGAGGATGGCTTTCTGTGTCATGCGGCCCTTGCGCCCGCAGCGGGGGGATGTGACTCGCGCAGGCGCACCAGTGTGTGCAGCAGTTGGTTGACCGGGGTAGCAATGCCTAGCCGTTGCCCTTCGCGAACGATAAAGCCATTGAGGTGGTCGATCTCGCTGCGCTTGCCACGGGCCAAGTCTTGGGCTGTGGAAGATTTTTGTTGTGGCATGGTGGCCGCCAGTTGCAGCACCTTGTCGAGGGTGTCTGGTGGCAAGACGATACCGTTGGCATGGGCCACGGCCAGGCATTCTTGCACGGTGTTGCGCACCACTTGCTCCACCCCGTGGCTTGCCAGCAAGGGGCCGTAGCTCAGATCGGCAATGGCTGACAGGGGGTTGTAAACGCAGTTAAGTACCAGTTTGGCCCATAGGGCGTGGGTGACGTTGTTCGATTCTTGAACCGGTACTCCGGCATGGGTCAGTGCGGCCAGCAGTGGCGCATGGCCGGGGTGTGGCCCTACCACCAGCTCACCCCGACCCAGGTGGCACACATGGCCCGGTGCCGCCATCGCAGCGGCTACATAGACCACGGCTGGGGCCACAGGCCGCCCCAGCACCTGTGTGAGCCGTTGGGCATTGTCTACGCCGTTTTGCAGGCTCCAGACCACGGCACCAGAGGCCAGATGGGGCGCCATGTCTTGCCCGGCGCTGGTGGTATCGGTGGACTTGGTGCAAAACAGCACAAACTGTGCCCCCTGCACTGCGCGGGCCTCGGTGGCTGCACGCACGGGCACACGCCCCGTAAAAGAGGCACTTTCTAGCCACAATCCCTGGTGTTGCTCGATGGCCTGCACATGGGCAGGCCGCGCAATCAAGGTGACGGCATGGCCTGCTCGGGCCAGCAGGCCACCGTAGTAGCTGCCTACAGCCCCAGCACCCATGACGGCAATCTGCAAGGCGGCCATGCTCAGTACACCAGCCGGTCGGGTTGCAGCTCTTGCAGGATGGTGGTGGCAATCTCTTCAATGGATTTGGTGGTGGTCGAGAGCCAGCGGATGCCCGAGCGGCGCATCATGGCTTCAGCCTCGGCCACTTCATGGCGGCAATTTTGCAAGCTGGCATAGCGCGAGTCGGGGCGGCGCTCGCTGCGGATTTCGGACAGCCGTTCGGGGCCGATTGACAGTCCAAAAATCTTTTTGCGGTGCGGCACCAGTGCTGGTGGCAATTGACGGCGCTCAAAATCTTCGGGAATCAGCGGGTAGTTGGCCGCCTTGAGGCCGTGCTGCATCGCCAAATACAGGCTGGTGGGTGTTTTGCCGCTGCGGCTGACGCCAACCAAAATCACATCGGCCCCGGCCAAGTCGCGGTTGCTCTGACCATCATCGTGGGCCAGACTGAAGTTGATGGCCTCAATGCGGCTGTGGTACTCCTTGCTTTTGCTGATGTCAGAAAAGCGCCCCACGCGGTGGTGCGACTTGATGCCCAGTTCCTCTTCAAGTGGATGGACAAAGGTGCCAAACATGTCTAACAGCATGCCTTTGCAACCTTCTTGCAGGATTTTGAGCACCTCCATGTTGACCAGTGTGGTGAAGACGATGCACTTGCGTCCTTCGAGCTCTGCCGTGTGGTTGATTTGGCGCACGGCCTGATGGGCCTTGTCTACGGTATCGACAAAGGGCAGGCGCACACGGCGTGGCACCATTTCAAATTGCGCCAGGATGGCATTGCCAAAGGTTTCGGCGGTGATGCCGGTGCCATCGGAGACAAAAAATACGGTGCGTGTGTGCATGACGATTTTCCAGGGGAGGAGCCTACAATCGCGGGATTATCTAAATTCTGCGCCCAGCATGGGCAGCGGCCCATAAGAACAACGATAAAGCTGCTTTCCTGCTGGGGGTGTTGCCTCGTCCGCCGCATTGCACGGGCGTGGGCCTTTGAGCCGGTTTTAACTTCTGGAGCACTCCTATGTCTGCACTTTTCAGCCCAACCGCCTTGGTGGTACCGTTTGAAAACCTGAGAATGACCGATGTCGAATCGGTCGGCGGCAAAAACGCCAGTTTGGGCGAGATGATTTCGCAATTGCCCGAGGGCGTGCGCGTGCCTACCGGCTTTGCCACCACGGCCCATGCCTTTCGCGAATTTTTGGCCTTTGAGGGGCTGGCCGACAAAATCAGCGCCAAACTGGCTGCGTTGGACGTGGAAGACGTGCGCGCCTTGGCTGCCGCAGGTGCTGAAATCCGGGGCTGGGTGGAGAACCACCCCTTCCCGGCCGATTTAGAGGCGGCTGTGCGTGCAGAGTTTGCCCAACTCTCGGCTGGCAACCCACAAGCCAGCTTTGCGGTGCGCTCCTCGGCCACTGCCGAAGACCTGCCCGATGCCTCGTTTGCCGGTCAGCAAGAAACCTTCCTCAATGTGGTTGGCATCGAAGACGTGCTGCACAAAATGAAGGAAGTGTTTGCCTCGCTCTACAACGACCGTGCCATCTCCTACCGCGTCCACAAGGGTTTTGCCCATGATGTGGTGGCTTTGTCTGCTGGTGTGCAACGCATGGTGCGCTCGGATTTGGGCGCTGCCGGTGTGATGTTCACCATCGACACCGAATCGGGCTTTGAAGAGGTGGTGTTTATTACCTCCAGCTATGGTTTGGGCGAAACCGTGGTGCAAGGTGCGGTGAACCCTGACGAGTTTTATGTGCACAAGCCCATGCTCAAGGCCGGCAACAAGGCCGTGATTCGCCGCAACTTGGGCAGCAAGTTGATTCAAATGGTGTTCTCTAGCCCCGAAGAAAAGGCCGCCAGCGGCAAGCTGGTCAAGACCACCGATGTAGCGCCCGAACTGCGTAACCGCTACTCGCTCACCGATGCCGATGTAGAGCAATTGGCCCACTATGCGCTGGTGATTGAGCAGCACTATGGCCGCCCTATGGACATTGAATGGGGCAAAGACGGCACCGACGGCCAGCTCTACATCCTGCAAGCCCGCCCCGAAACCGTGAAAAGCCAAGCCAAGGGCCAAGCCGAGCAACGCTACAAGCTCAAGGGCACCGGCACGGTGCTGGCCGAAGGCCGCGCCATTGGGCAAAAAATTGGCACTGGCCCAGTGCGCTTGGTGCATAACATCTCTGAGATGGACAAGGTGCAGCCCGGCGATGTGCTGGTGACTGACATGACCGACCCTAACTGGGAACCGGTGATGAAGCGCGCCAGCGCCATCGTCACCAACCGGGGTGGCCGCACCTGCCACGCCGCCATCATCGCGCGTGAATTGGGTATTCCGGCCGTGGTGGGTTGTGGCAATGCCACCGACAAGTTGTTGGATGGCACGCTGGTCACTGTCTCTTGTGCCGAAGGCGACACAGGCCGTATTTATGACGGTTTGCTAGAGACCGAAGTGACCGAAGTGCAGCGCGGCGCGATGCCCCCCATCAAGACCAAAATCATGATGAACGTGGGCAACCCGCAGTTGGCGTTTGACTTTGCCCAGTTGCCCAACGAAGGCGTGGGCTTGGCCCGCCTCGAGTTCATTATCAACAACAACATTGGCGTACACCCCAAGGCCATCTTGGACTACCCCGCTGTAGATGCCGACCTGAAAAAGGCGGTCGAGTCGGTGGCGCGGGGCCATGCCTCGCCGCGTGCCTTCTATGTGGACAAGGTGGCCGAAGGCGTGGCGACCATTGCCGCCGCTTTCTGGCCCAAGCCCGTCATCGTGCGCCTGTCGGACTTCAAGAGCAACGAATATCGCAAGCTCATTGGTGGCAGCCGTTACGAGCCAGAAGAAGAAAACCCAATGCTGGGCTTCCGCGGTGCAGCCCGTTATGTGAGCCAAGAGTTTGGCGAAGCTTTTGCGATGGAGTGCGAAGCCCTCAAGCGGGTGCGCAACGACATGGGCCTGACCAATGTGCAGATCATGGTGCCTTTTGTGCGCACATTGGGCCAGGCCGAGCGCGTGACGCAACTGTTGGCACAACATGGTCTGCAGCGCGGTGAGAACGGCTTGAAGCTGATCATGATGTGCGAGATCCCAAGCAATGCCATCTTGGCAGATCGCTTCTTGGCATATTTTGATGGCTTCTCGATTGGCTCTAACGATCTGACCCAGCTCACCTTGGGCTTGGATCGGGACTCGGGTCTGGAATTGCTGGCTGCCGACTTTGATGAGCGCGATCCTGCAGTGCAGGCCTTGATTCACCAAGCCATCACGGCTTGTTTGGCACAGGGCAAGTACATTGGTATTTGCGGCCAAGGCCCCAGCGACCACCCTGACTTTGCTCAGTGGCTGGCCGATGAGGGCATTTCCTCGATCTCGCTCAATCCAGACAGCGTGATCGCGACTTGGCAACAACTGGCAGGTTGAACCTGCGCGCGTGGTGACCCGCATCCACGCCACCCCAGAAGCCAGTGGCACGCCTGTGGCGTTGCCACCGGTGATACTGCCCAAACCCGACCCACGCCGCCTGCGATTGCAGGCGGTGTTGCTGCTGCTGTGGGGGCTGGCAGCCTTTGGGGTTATGTTTTTTGCACGCGATCTGCAATCTTTACAGGTGTATGGCTGGCCTTTGGGTTATTGGCTGGCTTCGCAGGGGGTGGTGTTGGTGTTTTTGGCCATCGTGTTGGTCTATGCCTTGGTCATGGCCTATATTGACCGCCACCCCTTGCCTGACGCACCCACCACGGCCGTTGTGGCTGCTGCGGCCGCCCGGCCTGCCCGGCATGGCTGAGCCGGGCGCTGGCACAGACCGCGCCTATCTGCGCCGTCTGCACCGCAATCTGGCCTTGTATGCGCTGGGGGTGCTGGGTTTTGTGGGCCTGATGGCTTGGGCCGAACACCGTGGCCTGTCGCGCCAGTGGATTGGCCCGATTTTTCTTTTTCTGACGGTGATGGTCTATGCGGCCATTGGTGTGTATGGGCGTACCGCAGACCCCGAAGAATATTATGTGGCTGGGCGGCGTATTCCGCCGTTTTATAACGGCATGGCTACGGCTGCCGACTGGATGAGTGCGGCCTCGTTTATCAGTTTGTCGGGGGCGCTGTATTTGCAGGGCTTTTCTGGCACGCCGGGGCAGGCAGGGGGGCTGGCCTATTTGCTGGGCTGGACGGGGGGGTTTTGTTTGGTGGCACTGTTGATTGCCCCCCATTTGCGGGCCATGCAGTTGTATACGGTGCCAGAGTTCTTTCAGGTGCGTTTTGGGGGCCACTGGCCGCGTGTGATTGCGGCCTTGGCGGCGGTGGTGTGCTCGTTTACCTACCTAGTGGCCCAAATTTATGGGGTGGGGCTGATTGCCTCGCGCCTGACGGGGGTGCAGTTTGAAATTGGCATCATGCTGGGCCTGGGGGGCATGTTGCTGTGCTCTTTTCTGGGCGGCATGCGTGCCATCACCTGGACGCAGGTGGCGCAGTATGTGGTGATTTTGTTGGCGTTTCTGATTCCGGTTTCTTGGTTGGCTTATAAGCAGTTGGGCAATCCAATCGCCCCATTGGTTTATGGGCAGCAGCTGGGCAAGATTGCCGAGTTGGAGAAGCAGTTGTTGGCATCGCCAGCAGAGCAAGAGGTGATTGCTGCTTATCTGCGCCGGGCCTTAGAGTTGCAGGTGCGCTTGGAAGATGTAGAAGGGGCGCTGGAGCAGCAACGTTTGGCGATGCAGGAGCGCGTGCATCGGTTGCGGGCGCAGAATGAGGATGTGGGTTTGATTGTGGCCGCCAGCCGTGAGTTGGCCGCTTTGCCACGCGATGCTGCCACCGCCCGCGAGCGTTGGCGCCAAGAAATGCGCGACAACTATGCCCGCGCCCAGCCCTTGGGGGGGCTGCCACGCCATAGCCAAGCCTATGCCGGAGATCCAGAGGGCTCGGCACAGGAACAGGCCGAATACCAAGACACGCGCCGCAATTTCTTGGCGCTCATGTTTTGCCTGATGGTGGGTACAGCAGGGCTGCCGCATTTGCTCACGCGCTATTACACCGCACCGTCGGTGGCGGGGGCACGGGCATCGGTAGCGTGGTCGCTGTTTTTTATTGCCATCCTCTACCTCAGTGCGCCTGCGGTGGCAGTGCTGGTGAAGTTTGAGGTGATGCACAATTTGGTGGGCAGTCCGTTTGATGCCTTGCCACACTGGATGGCCCAGTGGGCGCGGGTAGACGCCTCGTTGTTGTCGATTGAAGATGTGAATGGTGATGGGGTGGTGCAGTTTGGCGAGATCCGCTTGGGTGCCGATCTCATCATGCTGGCCACGCCCGAGTTGGGCGGGCTGCCCTATGTGGTGTCGGGGCTGGTGGTGGCTGGGGGGCTGGCAGCGGCGCTGTCTACCGCCGATGGCTTGTTGTTGACTATCAGCAACGCACTGGTGCGTGATTTGTATGTGGCCGACCCCGATCAGGCGGCCTCGCCTGAGCAGCGGGTGATTTTGACCAAGTTTATTTTGTTGGCGGTGGCTCTGGCTGCGGCTTTTGTGGCGGCGCTCAAGCCATCCGACATTTTGCCGTTGGTCACGGCCTCTTTCTCGTTGGCCGCATCGGCGTTTGTGCCGGTGATGGTGCTGGGCATTTTTTGGCGCGGCACCACCCGCCAAGGGGCTGTGGCGGGCATGATGGCCGGTTTGGGTGTAGCCGCCTACTATATGTTGAGCAATGTGGCTGCTGTGCGGGCCGCATTGCCTAACCTGTTATTGGGCGATGGCCTGTGGTGGGGCATTTTGCCCATTTCTGCTGGGGTGTTTGGGGTGCCTGCGGGGTTGCTCATGACCGTGCTGGTGAGTCGGTGGACACACGCGGCCCGGCCCGGCCCCACAATCAGCGGCCCACCTTGAGCAGTTCCACATCAAACTTCAGCGTGGCATTGGGTGGAATGACACCCCCTGCACCACGGGCACCATAGCCCAAGGCGGCGGGGATGATCAGGGTGCGTTGACCACCCACCTTCATGCCTTGCACGCCTTCGTCCCAGCCTTTAATGACCATGCCAGCACCCAGACCAAATACAAAGGGGTCGTTGCGGTCGCGGCTGGAGTCAAATTTGGCGCCTTGCTGGCCGTCTTGGTAGAGCCAGCCGGTGTAGTGCACAGTGACGGATTGGCCGCGTGTGGCTTCGGTGCCTTCGCCAACGACGGTGTCTTCGTATTGCAGGCCCGATGCAGTGGTATTGAATGCCATGAATATCCTTGTGATGCGAGAGAAAACAAGCGCCCGATGCGCTTGGTGGACGAGGGCGCAAGGCCCATGCGTTGCACAATGTAGCCGAAACCGGCGGCATTTATCGCTTGGCGCGGGCGCTGGCCCAGCGGTTGGCAAAGGCTTGCACATCGCTCAGGCGTTTGAGCAAATCAGTGCCTAACGGTGTGACGGTGTAACCATCGCTGCCGTGGTTTAGAAAACCGGCCTCACGCAGCTCTTTGATGCGGGTGTTTAAGGTGTTGGGGGTAATGCCGCCCACACTGTCTTGCAGCAAACGAAAAGTTTGGGGATGCCCATCGCGCAAGGCCCACAGCACACGCAGGGCATAACGGCGTTCAATACGTTCGAACAGCTGGTAGGTGGCAGTGTTTTCTTTTGAGCTCATCGGGCGTCTCCTTGCGCAATAGAGATGGGACAGCGGTGCGGCGGACTATAGCGTTGAATTTATTTTGCTACAAGTTTAATAGCTCCATAGTCTGATGTACCATGTTCTAAGGCTGTATCAGGCCCAAAATAATGTGGCATAGCTATGCTGCCAAAAGGGCATGGCTGGTGTAGCCCAAAGTACCATAGTCTGGTCAAAAGACATCAGCATCGGGTAAGCTCATTCTGCTAATCGCTCAGAAACCTTTTGTGTATGACCCAAACCCTCTCTACCGCCGAACAAGCCTTGCGCGAAGCCGCACTCGAATACCATCGCAATCCTAGCCGGGGCAAAATCTCTGTCACCCCGACCAAACCGCTGTCCAACCAGCGCGACTTGTCTTTGGCCTACTCCCCCGGCGTGGCCTACCCTTGTTTGGATATTGAGGCCGAGCCCAACCTGGCACACGAATACACCTCGCGCGGCAATTTGGTGGGTGTGGTCACCAACGGCACGGCGGTGCTGGGTTTGGGCAACATCGGCCCGCTGGCTAGCAAGCCCGTGATGGAGGGCAAGGGCTGCCTGTTCAAAAAGTTTGGCGGCGTGGATGTGTTTGACATCGAACTGGCCGAAAACGACCCCGACAAGCTGATCGATATCATTGCGGCGCTGGAGCCAACCCTGGGCGGTATCAACCTCGAAGACATCAAAGCCCCCGAATGCTTCTACATCGAGCGCGAACTCTCCAAGCGCATGAACATTCCGGTGTTCCACGATGACCAGCACGGCACCGCCATCATCTCCTCGGCTGCGTTGCTCAACGGCCTGGAGCTGGTGGGCAAAGACATCAGCCAAGTGCGTTTGGCCGTCTCTGGGGCCGGTGCTGCTGCCATTGCCTGTTTGGGCGTTATGGTGGGGTTGGGCGTGAGGGTAGAAAACATCCTCGTCTGCGACTCCAAGGGCGTGATCCACACCGAGCGCGATGATGCCAAAGCGGGCAAGCTGGATGTGTCCAAACAAACCTACTGCCGCACCACCAGTGCCCGCACGCTGGCCGATGCAGTCAGTGGTGCCGACGTATTTTTGGGCTGCTCTGCCCCTGGCGTGCTCACCGTGGAAATGGTCAAAACGATGGCCGACAAGCCCATCATTTTGGCGCTGGCCAACCCCGAGCCAGAAATCCGCCCCGAGCTGGCCAAGGCCGCACGCCCCGACTGCATCATTGCCACGGGCCGTTCCGACTATCCTAACCAAGTCAACAACGTCCTGTGCTTTCCCTACATCTTCCGGGGTGCCTTAGACTGCGGTGCCACCAAAATCACCGATGCCATGAAGCTGGCCTGCGTGCGCCAGATTGCCGATTTGGCCAAGGCCGAAGCCAGCGACGAAGTGGCCGCCGCTTACGCTGGTAAAGACCTGACGTTTGGCCCCGACTACCTCATCCCCACCCCCTTCGATGCCCGCCTGATTTTGCGCATTGCCCCTGCTGTAGCGCAGGCTGCTGCCGAGTCTGGGGTGGCCACCCGCCCGATTGCCGACATCGAAGCCTACCGCGAAAGCCTCAACCGCTTTGTCTACCAAACGGGCATGTTCATGCGCCCGGTGTTTCACGCCGCCAAGCTGGCCCACAGCCGCGTAGCCTACGCCGAAGGCGAGGACGAGCGCGTGCTGCGTGCGGCCCAAGTGGCCGTTGATGATGGTCTGGCACGCCCCATCCTGATTGGGCGTCCCGCAGTGATTGCCGCTCGCATCGACAAAGCAGGCCTGCGCATCCAGCCCGGCAAAGATGTAGAAATCTGCGACCCCGAAGACGATCCGCGCTTTCGCCGCTATTGGGAAACCTATGCCCGCTTGATGGGCCGCCGTGGCGTGACCCCCGAGGCCGCCAAAGTGATTGTGCGCCGCTCCAACACCCTGATCGCTTCGCTCATGGTGCATTTGGGCGATGCCGATGCCATGCTGTGCGGGTTGGTGGGCAAGTTTGACAGCCACCTCGACCACATCCGTGATGTGATTGGGCTGGCCCCCGCTACCCCCACATTGGCCACCGTCAATGCACTCATGCTAGAGCAGCACACACTGTTCATTGCCGACACCTACATCAACGAAGACCCCAGTGCCGAAGAGTTGGCCGACATCGCCTTGATGGCCGCTGAAGAAGTGCAACGCTTTGGCTTGCCGCCCAAGGTCGCCTTTTTGTCGCACTCCAACTACGGCTCGTCGGGCCGGGCCTCGGCCCGCAAAATGCGCCAAGCGCGTGACCTGTTCGTTCATGCTGCACCGCACATCGAGTGCGATGGTGAATTGCATGGCGATGCTGCATTGTCCGATGCCATGCGCCGCACCATGTTGCCCGAGACCACCCTGACCGGTGCGGCCAATGTGCTGATCTGCCCCAACTTGGATGCAGCCAACATTTTGTTCAATGTGCTCAAAACCACCAGCGGCCACGGCACCACCATTGGCCCCGTGTTGTTGGGCGCGGCAGCCTCGGCGCATGTGCTGACGCCATCGTCCACGGTACGCCGTGTGGTCAACATGACGGCCTTGGCCGCCGCCAACGCCGCCCACAGCGCCAAGCCCTAAGGCGCGCACCGGGCACCAGCGGTGCGTGTGGCCTCGTATCAGGCCCAACGCATCGCTGCAATGTCGTGCGCAAAAATAGGGTAGTTCATCCACCAGCCCTTGAGCCCCTTGCGGGCCACGGCGGTGATTTGCGAGGCAAAAATCCAAGCATTCACCGCATCTTGCGCCAGATGGCGTTGGAGTTGGGCAAACAGCATTTGGCGCTCGCGGGGGTTGTCGCTGGCAGCGTGGCGGGCCATCAACTCCCGAAAGACTGGGCTGTCATAGCCAAAGTAGTAATCGGGGTCGGCATAAATCGGGTAGTCCAGCGGCTCCACATGGTTGATCATGGTCAGATCAAAGTGCCCCTTGAAGGCACCTTCCAGCCATTGCGGCCAAGTAACATGCTCGGGCTTGAGCTCAATCCCGATCTGGGCCAAGTTGTCCATCAGCATGGAGCGGTCGGTGCGGGCATAGGGGGTGGGCGGCAACGTGAGGCCCAAGGTCAGTGGCGTCTTGACCCCCGCTTCTTGCAGCAAGGCCCGCGCCTTGGCTGGGTCATAGGGGTACAAACCTGCCAGATGCACATAGCCGGGCTCTGAGGGTGAGAAATGGCTACCAATCACCCGACCACGCCCATCCAACATGCGCTGGATAAAGGCTTCGCGGTCAATAGCATGGGTGATGGCCCGGCGCACCCGCACATCGTCCAAGGGTTTGCGCCGGTTGTTCATGGCCAGCATACCCTTGCCATTGGAGGAGCCAATCACCACCTGATAACGGTTGTTGGACTGAAACTGCTGCACATTTTGTGTAGCAATGTTGAACAAAATGTCTACTTCTTCGGCAAACACCGCGCTGGCCTGTTCTACCGGGTCGTTGATGAAGCGAAAAACCGCCCGCTCCAACTGCACTTGGCTGGCTTGCCGGTAGCCTGCAAACTTGCGCAAGTGGATGCTGTGGCCCTTTTTCCAGTGCTCAAAGCGGTAGGGGCCAGTGCCTATGGGGTGGCCGCTGGCTTGGGCCGCGCTGGCCGGATGCAGGATCACGGCTGTGTTTTCGCCCAAGCGAAACAAAAAATTGCCATCCGGGTGTTGCAAGGTAATCACCACCGTATGCGGATCGGGTGTGGTGATGCCGGTGACGTTGTTAAACAGGGTGCGCTGGGCTTTATTGTTGGAGTGCGGGGCTTGGGCGCGTTCAAACGAAAACTTGACTGCCGCGGCATCCAGAGGGGCGTCATCATGAAAACGCACCCCTTTCAGCAGTTGGAACGTATAGGTCTTGCCGTCTGGGCTGCGGCTCCAAGACTGGGCCAGCAAGGGCGACACGGCACCGCTCTCCTCAATGCGGGTCAGCCCCTCCAGCACGGTGTAATGCACCACCTCGCCAATAGAGGCCGAAGGGGCCGAGGTGGGGTCGAGGCTATTAGGCTCCAACGACAAGCCAATGACCACATGGTGTCGGCCCCGTGCTTGTGCCTGTGCGGGGCCAGGTAAGCCCCACAGGGCCGCTGGTGGGGCACTCAGCAAAGCGGCAGTGGCATGGCGGCGAGAGATGGGCACGGAAAGCACTCCAGGCAGGGGGTCACGAAACAGTCGGTTAAAACACAGGCCCGATGCGCAATCGGACACAGACCACGATAATGCACCGTTTTACATATCGACACAGTGTCCGTGGCTCTCTTTGGAACACATTTTGCCGGTACGCTATTGTTCTCTATCGGGTTTTCTGTCTAGCGTCCTCTACTTTCAATATGCCGCTGCCACCAGCTTTTTCATGGTATCAGTCCCGGTTATGGGGGGGGCGGGTGTTGGCATTGGTGGGCCTGCTGGCGCTGGGGGGTGTTCTGTGGGGGCTGGTGCAGGCCTACCAAAGCCGTGAAGAGCATACCCGGCACCAGATTGAACGAGAACTGCACACCGTCAATTATTTGCAGACCCAAAGCCTGCTCGACTGGCGCGAGCAACGGCTGATCGATGCCAGCACCTTGGCCGATGACAGCATGTTTGCGCAGTCTGCCTCGCAGTGGTTGCAGGTGCCTGGGGCCACCGTGCTCACCCTGCGCATTCAAGAGCGTTTGCGCATTTTTCAAGAGCGGGCCAAATACACAGCGGTTTATTTGCTCGATGCCCAGGGGCGGTTGTGGCTCACTCCCCATGGAGATACCAATGGCCGACTGCCAGCACCAGAGATGCAGGCATTGCAAGAGGCATTGGCACAGGCCATCGTGACCGTGGTGGAGCCGCGCCGTGATGATTTCTTTGCGTTTCCGTTCCTGAGCGTCATCGTGCCTCTGTTTGAGGGCACCGAGCCGGTGGGCGCGGTTTGGTTGGTCAGTGACGTACGCACCAACCTCTATACCAAGCTGCAAACTTGGCCCACACCGCGCGAGACAGCCGAATCTACGCTCTTTAGCCGCCACGGTGACGAAGTGCGGGCATTGAGCCCACTGCGCCACGACACCAATGGCAAGTCGGTGTTTCAGCTGTCTCAGATGCCGCCTGACGACCCTGTGGTGCAAGCCATGGCTGGAGCGCGTGGCGTGCTGTATGGTCACGACTACCGGGGCCGTGCTGTGATGGCGATGGCCAGTGCCGTGCCCGACTCTCCTTGGATCATGGTGTCTAAGATCGATGTGGCCGAAGCCTTTGCCGATACCCAGTTGCGCGAGATATTGGCCTTGAGCTTACCTGTCAGTCTGCTGTTGTTGTTGGCAGGTTTGGTCTTTGCCTATGTGCAGCGGCGGGCTTGGCGCCGCGAGCGCGAACTCAAAACCCAACTGCAGCGCAATATGCGTTGGTTGGAGGGGGCGCAGAAGGCTGCCTCGGTCGGTTACTTTGCCTTTGATCTAGACCAGAAGCAGTTTTTGATGTCGTCAATGGCCAATGAGATTTTTGGCATGTCCCACACGGGCGTGCTGTCGCTACAAGAATGGATGAGTGCCATTCCCGAAGAAGACTGCCAAAGAGTGCTGACCATCCACCGTGATGCGATGGCACAACGCACACCACTGCGCACGCAATACCGGATTCAACGCATGGACAACCAAGCATTGCGCTGGGTGGAGGTGTGGGGCGAATACGAAGTCGAGGTAGAGCAAGACCGGGTGGCCCGGATGATTGGCACCATCCAAGACATCACGGAACGCAAACAGTCCGAACAGGAGCTGACCAACTACCGCACGGCCTTGGAGGAGAAAGTGCGCCTAGACCCCATGACGCAAATTCCCAACCGGCGGGCCTTGGATGAGCATGTAGTCTTGGAATGGCACCGGGCCATGCGCAACCACACGCCGCTGTCACTGCTGATGATTGATGTAGACCATTTCAAAGCCTACAACGATCACTACGGCCATGTGGCTGGAGACGAGTGCCTGCGCCAAGTGGCTGCGGCCATTGCGGCCTGTGCCAGCCGTGCTGGGGAGTTGGCGGCCCGCTATGGTGGCGAGGAGTTTTCTGTGCTGTTGCCCGATACCGATGTGGAGCAGGCCCAGCAGAGCGCCGAGCGTATTCGGGCGGCGGTGGAGGCGCTGGCGATGGAGCATGCCGACTCCAGCGTTGCAGGCTGCGTCACAGTCAGCATTGGCACCACCAGCATACAGCCTGTGTTTACCCCCACTCCGGCCCTTGACGTGTGTACCGAGCCAGACACAGTACCCCAAGCGGCACAGACACTGTTTGAGCAGGCTGATGCAGCCCTCTACCAAGCCAAACAACAAGGGCGCAACCGGGTGGTGGCCTATGCCAGCACCGTGGCACAGGCCGACTGAGCCAGTCTGGCCTGCTAGCCCATCAGGTGTTCTTGCTGATCGAAATGCTAGGAAACTTGGCCGAATAATCCTTGGCTTGTAGCGCAATCTTGACGGCCACTTCTCGGGCCACCGTGCGATAGATGTGGGCCACTTCACTGTCGGGGGCGGCTACCACGGTGGGGCTGCCCAAGTCGGCCTGCAAGCGGATTTGCATATCCAGTGGCAACGCGCCCAGATAGTCGATGCCGTATTGGGCCGCCATTTTTTTGCCACCTTCTGCCCCAAAGATATGCTCTACATGGCCGCAATGCGAGCAGACATGGGCGGCCATGTTCTCCACCAGCCCCAAAATGGGGACGCCCACCTTCTCAAACATTTTGATGCCTTTTTTGGCATCCAGCAGTGCAATGTCTTGCGGTGTTGTCACGATCACGGCACCCGTGATGGGCACACGCTGGCTCAGGGTGAGTTGGATGTCACCAGTGCCCGGCGGCATGTCTACGATCAGGTAATCGAGTTCTTTCCAGTTGGTTTGGCGCAGCAGTTGTTCTAAGGCTTGGGTCGCCATTGGGCCACGCCAAATCATGGCTTGGTCGGCATCGACCAGAAAGCCAATCGACATCACCTGCACGCCGTGGTTTTCTAGCGGCTCCATCGTTTTGCCATCCAGGCTCTCGGGCTTGCCATCAATACCCAGCATCATGGGTTGGCTGGGGCCATAAATATCGGCATCCAACACACCTACACGCGCACCCTCGGCCACCAGTGCCAGTGCCAAGTTGGCCGCTGTGGTGCTTTTGCCTACGCCACCCTTGCCCGAGGCCACGGCAATGATGTTTTTCACACCCGGCAGCAGGGCCACGCCCCGCTGCACGGCATGGGCTGTGATGTGGCTGCTGATGTGGGCCTGCACCTGTTCTACACCCGCCACCTCCTTGGCGGCCTCTGTGAGGCGGCTTTGCAGGAGCGGGATGATGCTTTTGGCCGGGTAGCCCAATACCACGTCAAAAGAGACATGGCTGCCGTTGATCTGCACATTGCGCAGTGCCCGGCTGCTCACCAAATCTTGGCCGGTGTGGGGGTCTAGCACGCGCGCGAGCGCCGCCAAAAGGGCTTGTTCTGTGACTGCCATTTGCATTAACTCCTGTGGGGGAGGGCTAGTCTAGCCAACTGCCCCAACCCCTGTGCAGACAGGACAATCGGCAGGCCTGTGTGCTGTGCTGGCTATCGCAGACCCCAGGCCGCCATGATAAGCACCACCAGCAAGACCAGCAGCACGAAGGAGATGGTCTTCCAAAAAAGCACCGGATGGCGCTCAATCAGCGGTGGGCGGTTTTGGTGCAGAAAATTGGGGTTGGGGTGGTGCAGGTCGTATATAAACTCCGACAGCTCGCCATAGCGTTGCCACGGGTCAGGGTGTACGGCCTTGCGCAGGGCATCATCCACCCAAGCCGGAATTTCTCTCTCCTCATGCAGCACCGAGCAGTAGCGCAATTTGCGCTGCGCCGCCCGGGTTCTGGCTTTGGGTACTTCGGCACCATAAGGCAGTTGGCCCGATAGCATCTGGTAGGCAATGACGCCCAAAGCGTAAATGTCGGAGCGCACCGAGCCGTTTTCGCCCAAAAAATACTCTGGTGCCGCATACGATGTGGCCCCTAGCAGCGCAGGTGGCCCCAAAGAAGGCGACAGCTCAGCCACCCCGGCCACTTGGGTGGCCCCAAAATCGATGATCTTGGCCGTGCCCATCGTGTCAATCAGAATGTTGTGCGGTGTCAGGTCTTGGTGCACCATTTCCAGCCGATGAAAGGCCCGTAGACCTTTGGCTATCTGATCCAACAGAGCGCGCACGCGGGCCAAATCGGGGTGGGGGTGGTCGGTCATCCACTGGGCCAGTGTTTGTCCCTCGACATATTCGGTCACCACATAAAGGTAGTGGCGCTCGCGTGGGGGGGGGCAGGATTTGAGCACATGCGGACTGTGGATGCGCCGGGCAATCCATTCCTCCATCAGAAAATGCTCCAAGGCAGTGGGCTGGGTTTGCAAGTCCACGCTGGGGGTTTTGATGACCACCTGCTGGCCCGTCTCGCCATCCACGGCCAGATAGATATGGCTGCGGTGGCTGGCCTTGATCTCGCGGATGATCTGGTAGCCGTCAAACTCCATGCGCGCTTCCAGTAGCGGGGGCATCTGCAATGCCGACAGCTGGTGCTGCATTTCATGGGCCTGTGGCTCGGGGAGCTGGTCGATGCGGACGATCTGCAAGGTCAGGTTATCGCCACTGCCGCGCCGCAACGCTTCTTGCACGATCTGTTGTGCTGCCAGGTTCAGGTCTGCCGCTGTTTGGAGGCCGGCAATAACCAAAGCGGCATCTATAAACTCGTACACGCCATCGCTGGCTAACAAAAACACATCCCCTACGGAGAGGGGGAGGGCGCTATAGTCGATCTCTAAATGGCGGGCGATGCCCAAGGCGCGCGCCAAGTAGCTCTGCTCTGCCGACACCCAGACGCGGTGGTCTTCGGTCAGTAGCTCTAGCCTGCCATCGTGGCATTTGTAGATGCGTGTATCGCCCACATGAAACAGATGGGCCGTGGTGGATTTGAGGATCAGGCCACTGAACGTGCACACATAGCCCCGATCTTTGTCGTAGCGGTGCTGGCTTTGCTGGGTTTGTGCGTGCAACCAAGAATTGGTGGCCGTGAGCACCCGTTCTGCTGATGTCTTGACCGACCAAGCATCCGATGTGCAGTAGTAATCTTCTAAAAAAGCCGTCACTGCCGACTGTGCTGCCATCTGACTGACTTGGCTGCTGCTAATGCCATCGGCCAGGGCTATGGCAATGCCCTTGTTCTGAAGCGGTGAACCTTGAGGAATGCAGAGACCATGAAAATCTTGGTTCTGCTCCTTGCGACCCGCATCCGAGTATTGCCCGGCGGTGATTTTCAATGTTGGCGCAGTCATAGGGACGGGCCCACAAACCCCTAGCGCATGCCAAAAAGCAGGAGCGGGGCTGTGGGCGGCAGTCGATGATTAGCCGAGCGTGCGCTTAGGGGCGGTGCGCACATGGGTGGTGTACAAAGTCAGGCCAGTAAAGGCCAAGCCACCCACCAAATTGCCCAACACCACTGGGATTTCATTCCAGATGAAGTAATCCACGATGGAGAAGTTGCCACCCATCATCAGGCCCGATGGAAAGAGAAACATATTGACCACCGAGTGCTCAAACGTCATGGCAAAAAACAGCATGATCGGCATCCACATGGCAATCACCTTGCCGCTGACGGTGGTGGAGATCATGGCCCCGACCACCCCAGTGGACACCATCCAGTTGCACAACATGCCACGAATGAAAATAGTGATCCAGCCCATCAAACCATATTGGGCATAACCCAAGGTGCGGGCCTCGCCGATGTGGCCGATTTTGGTGCCGATGTCATTGGGGGGGATGGAGAAACCATAGGTAAAAATGAAGGACATCATGAAGGCCACGGTCAGTGCACCCAAAAAGTTGCCCGTAAAAACCAGTCCCCAATTTTTCAGAATGGCCTTGATGGTCACGCCGGGGCGCTTGTCTAGCCAAGCCAGCGGAGTGAGCACAAAAACGCCAGTGAGCAAGTCAAACCCCAGCAAGTAGAGCATGCAAAAGCCGACGGGGAACAAAATGGCACCCACCAGTGGCGAGCCGGAGAGCACCGAGGCGGTCACGGCAAAAACCGCTGCCAACGCCAAAATGGCGCCGGCCATATAAGAGCGAATCAAGACATCGCGGGTTGCCATGTAGATTTTGGATTCACCGGCATCGACCATCTTGGTCACGAATTCGGCAGGAACGAGGTAGGCCATAAACTATCCTTGGTTACAGTACGTGAGATCAAAGAGGCGCTTAAACCGCCAGCAAAACTTGGCCGTGCTCTACCTTGATGGCAAAGGTGGCACAGGAGCCGACATCGGGCGCCAAGGCTTGGCCGGTCTCCAGATTGAAGTGCCAGCCATGCAGGGGGCAGGTCACTTTGCGGCCATGCACGATGCCTTGCGACAGAGGGCCGTTTTTGTGTGCGCATTGGTCGTGCAAGGCAAACACCTCGTCTTCTGCGTTGCGGAATATGGCAATGTCCCCGCCGCTGGGGCGTTGCACGATGCGTGAGCCCAGCGGCGGAATATCTTCCAGCAGGCAAATCGGTTTCCAGTGGTGCATTTTTTGTTCCTCGTTGGCAAGGGGTCAGGCTTGGAGTTGGATGGGGATGAACTGTTGGATAGGGCGGGGTGCGCGTGAGCTTTCCCAGGGGTCTTGTGCGTTCTTGAGTGCATCGCGCAAACGTGCGTAGTAGGCGCGGCGGCCTTCGGGGTCTTGCACGATCTTGTTTTGGATGTAGGGCATCCCCACGCGCTCCAAGTAGTGGCAGGTGCGCTCCAGATACCAACCCTCCTCCCGGTAGAGTTGCAAAAAGGCTCCCGAATACTCCATGACCTCTTGGTCGGAGCGCACCTTGCACAGAAACTGGGCGACTTCTGTTTTGATGCCACCGTTGCCACCGATGTAGAGTTCATAGCCCGAGTCCACACCAATCACGCCCACATCCTTGATGCCAGCTTCGGCACAGTTGCGTGGGCAACCCGATACGGCCAGCTTCACCTTGTGTGGTGCATACATGTCGAACAGCATCTTCTCCAGTTGGATGCCCATATCCATCGCCAACTGGGTGCCAAAACGGCAATGCTCGGCACCCACACAGGTTTTGACGGTACGGATGGATTTGCCATAGGCATGGCCTGAGACCATGCCTGCGGCATTGAGGTCGGCCCAGATAGCGGGGAGGTCTTCTTTGCGAATACCCAGCAGGTCGATGCGTTGGCCGCCGGTCACCTTCACCGTGGGCACCCGGTATTTTTCAGCCGCATCGGCAATGGCGCGCAGTTCGGCGGGGTTGGTCAGTCCTCCCCACATCCGTGGCACCACCGAGTAAGTGCCATCTTTTTGGATATTGGCGTGTGCCCGCTCGTTAATAAAGCGCGATTGCGGATCGTCTTGGGCCTCGTGCGGAAAACTCGAGAGCAGGTAGTAGTTGATGGCTGGGCGGCACTTGTCACAGCCGTTGGGTGTCTTCCAGGACAGTGCGTCAAACACCGCCTCTTTGCGGGTCAGGTGGTGTGCCAAGATGGCTTGGCGCACGCTTTGGTGCGAGTGTTCTGTGCAGGCGCAAAGGGGTTTGTGTCTCTGGGCCGTGGGTGTGTAGTTGTCCCCCAGAGTGGCCGCCAGAATCTGCTCCACCAAGCCCGAGCAGGAACCACACGAGGAGGCCGCCTTGGTGTGTTTTTTCACCTCGTCCAGGCTGGCTAGACCTTGCTCTTGGATGGCCTGTACGATGGTGCCTTTACAAACACCATTGCAGCCGCAAACTTCGGCAGAATCTGCCAAGGTAGCGGCAGAATTTTGGCCCGGCTGCTGGGCTTGGGCACCCGACGATGGGCCCCAAATCAGGCGGTCACGCAGCTCTTGGATGTTGCGCTCTTCCTTCAGCAGTTGGAAGTACCACGGGCCATCGCCCACGTCCCCATACAGCACGCTGCCAACCAAGCGCCCCTCCTGAAGCACCAGTTTTTTGTAGCGGCCACCGTGTGGGTCATTGAGCACGATTTCTTCTGTGCCTTCTCCCCCCATGAACTGACCTGCCGAAAACAGATCAATGCCCGTGACCTTGAGTTTGGTGGAAGTGACCGATCCGGTGTAGCTGCTGGTGCGCTGGCCTGCCAAGTGGTTAGCAGCCACTTTGGCCTGCTCAAACAATGGTGCTACCAGACCGTAGGCAATGCCACGGTGGTTGACGCATTCCCCTACTGCATAGATATGCGGGTCATCGGTTTGCATCGCGTCGTTGACGACCACCCCCCGCTGACAATGCAGCCCTGCTGCTTGTGCCAATGTGGTTTCAGGACGAATGCCCGTGGCCATCACCACCAACTCGGCCGGAATTTGCAGCCCACCCTGCAACTGCACAGCCGCCACCCGACCACTTTTGCCCGCTATCAGCGCCTCGGTTTGTGTTTGCAACAAAAACTTCAGCCCCTTGCTTTCCAGTGATGTTTGCAGCATCTGACCCGCAGCAGCATCGAGTTGGCGTTCCAGCAGCCACGGCCCCAGATGCACCACCGTCACGTCCATGCCGCGCAGCTTCAGGCCGTTGGCTGCCTCCAGCCCCAACAGGCCGCCACCAATCACCACAGCGTGTTGATATTGCTGGGCAGCCGCCAGCATGGCCTGGGTATCGGCAATGTCCCGATAGCCCAGAATGCCTGGCAGGTGGCTGCCCGGAATGGGCAGTATGAAAGGGGTGGAGCCGGTAGCGAGCAGCAGGTAGTCATAGTCTGCCCCCGTGCCATCGTCTGCTACCACCCGGCGGTTGGCGCGGTCAATTTGCGTGACGGTCTTGCCTGTGTGCAGCGTAATGCCGTGCTTTTCATACCAGTCCCGATCGTTCAGGATGATCTCTGACAAGGCTATCTCCCCGGCCAGCACAGGCGAGAGCAGGATACGGTTGTAGTTGCCGTAAGGCTCTGCGCCAAATACCGTGATGTCATAAAGATCGGGGGCGAGTTTGAGCAACTCTTCCAGTGTGCGCACCCCGGCCATGCCGTTGCCAACGAGCACGAGTTTCTGTTTTTTCATGGCAGCTCCAATCAAAGAAGCAATAAAAAAAGGCGTCGCGTCAAAGGCTGGGGAAGTACCCCAACCAGTGACGGACGCCGTTGTCCGCTAGCTCCACTTCAAGCACGGTACCGGAGCTTCGTTGCTCCGGCATTCACTGCACCGATGCAAGATCGGTGCCAGTGATGGAAATCGATTGAATAGATTGTTTTTATTGACTTTTTTGCACTCTGTGCAAGAGGGGGCAGGGGGAGGGCTGGCGATGCGCTTCACCAGTTCGGGGCTGCACAAGGTACCGCTGCACCAAAATATCAAGCCTCTGTGCTTATCTTTGGGCATAGAGCTGATGTCCGGCCGATGCGTTCTCATGCCATTGGGCCATACCTTGCAGCACATCCCCCACCACCAAAATGGAGGGGCTGCCCAAACCCTGCATTTGCAGAGTTTGGGCCAGATTGCCAAGCAGACAGCGGGTTTGGCGCTGTTGTGGCAGGCTGGCGTGCTCCACAATCGCTGCCGGGGTGTGGGCGGGTAAGCCTTGCAGCAAACCTTGCTCGATGGTGGTGATATGGGTTACCCCCATATAAATCACCAACGTGAGTTGGGCTTCATGGGCACAGGCAGCCAATGCTGCCCAGTGGGTGTTTGCCGCACCAGGCTTGGCATGGCCTGTGACAAACACCACACCGTGCGCCCGATCGCGGTGGGTCAGCGGTGTCTCTAGGCTGCTGGCTGCTGCCAGGGCTGCCGTGATGCCATTCACAATCCGCACCGTGATGCCTGCAGCCCGCAGGTATTCCACTTCTTCCCCGCCCCGACCAAAGATAAAAGGATCACCCCCTTTGAGGCGAACCACGGTTTCTCCTTGTCGGGCGGCCATGATCATCAATCGCTCGATAAAACTCTGTGGCGTAGAGATGCAGCCGCCCCGTTTGCCCACATGAACAATACGGGCTTGTGGCGATGCGTAGCCCAACACCGCATCGTTGACCAAGTCATCCACCATCAGCAACGTGGCACTGGCAATGGCCTTGATGGCCTTGAGCGTGAGCAACTCTGGATCGCCCGGCCCCGCACCCACCAGTGTGACGGTGCCGGGTGCCTCCAGAGGCATCAAACCAGCGCCGCAGGTGCGGTGCAGAGGGGCCAGCATCGAACCCCATCCCTCTGGGGTGATGGAGGTTTTGGCGGTTTTTGTGGATGGGGGGGTGGTCATGGGTGGTGGCTCCTGATGCCAAAATGAAAACGGCGTTCATCCCGACCCGCAGCCTTGGGTGGCCGAGCCAAAATGAACGCCGTTGTTCAAAAATCAAAAAATAGATGCAGAGCAGTCTGCAATAGGCCCAGCCGTCATTGGCCTGCCCTCAGGGCTGGTAAAGCATCAAGCGTGCCACGCTTGCCACAGAGCCATCCACACACCCACATGGCATCTGCTTTGCGCAAAGTCGGTGCGTTGCTTGCACAAGGCTGGTGCTGTCTGCACCGTGCAGATGGGCGTTCAGCTGCGCACCGGGAGCAACTCCACCATCGACAGTGCCGCTCGGGCTACATCAATGATTCGACGGTTTTTGCCCATAGCCGTTTGCCGCAACAGGCGGTAGGCCTCCTCTTCACTCAGCCCTTGGTGGGCCATCAGCAGGCCTTTGGCCCGTTCGATCACCTTGCGCTCTTCCAGCGCACCGCGCACCACGGCCAGTTCTTCGCTGACGGCCTGCAGTTTTTGCGATTGAATTTGCAGACTGTCAAAAATGGAACGCATCACCCGTGGCCCCATGCCATCGCCAGTGAGCAGGGTGTCGGGTGCTGCCGCTAGGCAGTCACCAGGCATCAAGACAACCGGTGGAGCTGTGATTTCTGAAAGAGAATCCAGCGCAGCCAGCAGCACCCGGTGGTCTTCCAGCTCGGCTTGGCTGGCGCTGATCCGATGGGCGCAGACCTGCTGCAAACTGGTGGCCAAGTGGGACTCCACCAGATGCACCTGATCCATGCGCAAAGAGCAGCAATCGAACCAGCTTTGGGCCAGAGTGCCGTCGCGTTGGCCTGTGGGCAACCCGGCCATCAGTTTGCGCCGCATCCGCTCCAATTCCACCAGTGGTTGCCGGCTTTGCAGTGCCTGCCATTGTTGCAAGCTCTCGGGGGCACTGAAGGTTTCGAAACGCTGAAAACATTGCTCTTGCAAGTCGATCAGGGCTTGTAAGGCTTGTACCTCTTCGGGCGTGATTTTTCCCAACGCAAAGGCGGCAGCTCCTGCCGCCCGCTCTTGACCTGCGTACTCTTTGGCCTGCATAAGGTTGAACAAGGCCACAAGCAATCGAGAGACGGTGGGGTCGGTCGCAATATCAGCGGCTTCAAATACCAAACCGAGCAAGGCGGCAATCAACCGGTTGTAGAGTTTGGTGGCATGTCCGGTGGAGCATTGCAGCGCCTGTATGTCGGCCCGTAGCTTGGGTAGCTCATCGAGTCCATGCAGCACCAAGGCAATGTGGGTAAACAGACGCACGCCCCCAGATCCGCACACGCCGTCCAGAGCCAACGGATCAATCCATGCCCGCCATTGCGCCTCTACCGATACGCTGGCAGCAATACAGGCCTGCCGCTGTGCGGCCACGTTGTGCCCACCAGAGCCTAGAAAGATGTTGGAGGTGCCGCGTTCGCGCTGAAAGCAATGCACCAGCTCACTGACAATTTTTACCAGTTCGCAGGTGAGGGTGAGTTGTTCAAGATCACGAATTTCACAACGTCGTGCTGCCACCAAGAAACCCAGTGCTGTTTTCATCGGAGCCTTTGTCTGAAAAGATGATTCAGTCTCTTTTCAAGCGAAGATCGTGCCCGCCTAAAATGATTGGTTCCGCGCTGCACAGCGCGCTGACCCCGCATCCAGTCGCTCATCACCATGTCCGCACGCCAAATTTTTGTTACCACTGCCCTGCCTTACGCCAATGGCAACTTCCATATCGGCCACATCATGGAATACATCCAGGCCGACATCTGGGTGCGTACGCACCGCATGTTGGGCAATGAGATAAATTTTGTCGGGGCCGACGATACCCACGGTGCTCCCATCATGATTGCTGCCGAAAAGGCGGGCAAAACACCGCAGCAGTTTGTGGCTGATATTGCCGCAGGTCGCCAGCAGTATTTGGATGGTTTTCATATCCAGTTTGACAACTGGCACAGCACCGATGCCCCAGAAAACCACCAACTGGCGCAAGACATTTACCGCGACCTCAAAGCCAATGGCCTGATTGAGACACGCACTATCGAGCAGTTCTTCGATCCCGAGAAGAACATGTTCTTGCCCGACCGCTTTATCAAAGGCGAGTGCCCCAAATGCCATGCCAAAGACCAGTATGGTGACAACTGCGAAGTCTGTGGCGCGGTGTATGCCCCCACCGACCTGATCGAGCCTTATTCGGCTTTGTCAGGGGCCAAGCCGGTGCTGAAAAGCTCAGAGCATTTCTTCTTTAAGCTGTCCGATCCGCGCTGCGTGGCCTTTTTGGAAGACTGGACACAAAACGGCCGCTTGCAACCCGAAGTAGCCAACAAGGTGCGCGAGTGGTTTACGGTGCGCACCAACCCCGATGGCACCACCAGCGAGGGCTTGGGCGATTGGGACATTAGCCGTGATGCACCTTATTTTGGTATTGAAATCCCTGATGCGCCGGGCAAGTATTTTTATGTCTGGCTGGATGCCCCAATTGGCTATTTGGCATCGCTCAAAAACTTGCTGGACAAGCGTGGCCAAAGCTATGACGACTACATGGCTAATCCAGCACTGGAGCAATACCACTTTATCGGCAAAGATATTGTGACCTTCCACACCCTGTTTTGGCCCGCTACCCTCAAGTTCAGTGGTCGCAAGGTGCCCGATTCGGTGTTTGTGCATGGCTTCCTCACCGTGAACAATGGCGAGAAAATGAGCAAAAGCCGGGGCACTGGCCTTGACCCGCTCAAATACTTGGCTTTGGGCATGAACCCCGAGTGGTTGCGCTACTACCTCGCAGCCAAGTTGAGTAGCCGCAACGAAGACATTGACTTTAATGCGGATGACTTCATGGCCCGTGCCAACAGCGATTTGGTGGGCAAATACGTCAATATTGCCAGCCGTGCGGCAGGCTTTATCAGCAAACGCTTTGGCGGTGTGTTGGGTGAGGTCTCTGCCGATGGCGATGCGCTGTTAGAACACCTGCGTGCTGCTGCCCCGGCCATTATCGAACTGCTGGCCGAGCGCGAATATGGCAAAGCCCTGCGCGAAACCATGTTGCTGACCGATCGCGTAAACGCCTACGTGGATCAAAACAAACCGTGGGAGTTGGCCAAGCAAGAAGGCATGGAGGCCCGGCTGCATGATGTATGCACCACCTGCATCGAAGCCTTCCGAGTGCTAACCATTTTGCTCAAGCCCGTATTGCCCGCCGTGGCTGCACAGGTAGAAGCCTTTTTGAAGGTAGAGCCTATGAGCTTTGCCAGCTTGCAACAGCCCTTGGGCCCAGGCCATGCCATCGGCGCTTACCAGCACCTGATGCAGCGCGTTGACGCCAAGCAACTCGAAGCCTTGTTTGAACCCCCTGCGGCCCCGGAGCCAGAAAAAACCATCCCCGGTGGCGAGGAGCTGGCCCCCACCATCAGCATTGATGACTTTGCCAAAATCGACCTGCGCATTGCCCAAATCGTTAACTGCGAAGCCGTAGAAGGCTCCACCAAGCTGCTGCGCCTGACGCTGGACGTGGGTGAAGGCCGCACGCGCAATGTGTTCAGTGGCATTGCCAGCGTTTACAAACCCGAAGACTTGATTGGCAAACTGACGGTGATGGTGGCTAATTTGGCGCCACGCAAGATGAAGTTTGGCATCAGTGAAGGCATGGTGCTGGCCGCCAGCCACGGCGATGAGAAGGCCCATCCCGGTATTTATGTGCTGAGCCCTTGGCCCGGTGCCACGCCGGGGATGCGTATCCACTGAGCGCCGCAGCACACGTACCGGTCTTGCCCAATCGCCTTTTTTGGAGCGTCTGTATGTCCTGGTCTTTTGCTTTTCGCCCCCGTGCTTTGGATGCTTTGCGTGGTTACGACCGTGGTCGGGCGCTGACCGATATTGGTGCAGGGGCCACCGTGGGCATTGTGGCGCTGCCTCTGGCTATGGCGTTTGCGATTGCCAGCGGCCTCAAGCCCGAGGCGGGGCTGTGGACAGCCATCATTGGGGGCTTTTTGGTGTCGCTGTTGGGGGGCACCAATGTGCAAATTGGCGGGCCTGCTGGGGCTTTCATTGTCATTGTCTATGGCATCGTCGAACGCTACGGGCTGGCCAACCTGCTCATCTCTACCGCCTGTGCCGGGGTGTTGCTGCTGGCGCTGGGGTTGTTTCGGATGGGCAATCTGGTGCGTTTTGTGCCGGTGAGTATCGTGATTGGCTTTACCAACGGTATTGCCGTGCTGATTGCCCTGTCGCAGCTCAAAGATTGGTGGGGGCTGGACATCGAGAAGATGCCGGGCAATTTCTTCTCGCAGGTGCATGTGTTGGCACTGCATATCGATACCATCAATGTCTATGCGCTGGGGCTGGGACTGGCCTGCCTAGGGGGGCTTTTTCTGTGGCCTCGCCTTTTTCTGAAAGGCTCGCCAGTGCTGCGTGTGGCGGAAGGGCATACCGTGCGTGTGTTTGCCCGTGTACCTGCCCCCGTGGTGGCGCTGGTCACGCTCACAGCACTGGCTTACCTGTTAGAGCTTCCGGTGGAGACCATTGGTAGCCGCTTTGGCGGTATTCCGCAACAGCCGCCAGCGTTTGCCTTGCCATCGTTCTCGTGGGAGACGGCGCGGTTGTTGGCTACCCCCACCCTGACCATTGCCTTGCTGGGTGCCATCGAGTCTTTGTTGTGCGCGCGGGTGGCCGATCAACTTGCCACCGATCCGCATATCCGCAAGCACGACCCCAACCAAGAACTGATGGCGCAGGGCATCGCCAATTTGGTGGTGCCCTTCTTTGGTGGCATGCCGGTCACGGGCACCATTGCCCGTACGGTGACCAATTTGCGCGCTGGGGCAACCACCCCAGTGGCTGGAATGGTGCATGCCTTGGTGTTGGCCGTCATTGTGCTGCTGGCCGCGCCGCTGGCCCTGCATATTCCGCTGGCCGTGTTGGCGGGCATTTTGTTGTTTGTTGCTTGGAACATGGGGGAGTGGCACGAGTTTGTCCGGCTCAAACATTTCAGCAACCATTACCGGCTCTTGATGCTAGGCACCTTCTTCCTCACCGTGGTGTTTGATCTGACCGTGGCCGTGGAGGTAGGGCTGGCGCTGGCCTGTGTGCTGTTTGTGCGGCGCATGGGTGCTTTGTTTCGGGCAGAGCCACTGTCGGAGCCTGCACCCGGATGTGCTATCACCGCTGGGCCACGCCCTCGATTGATCTGGCAACTGCATGGCGCACTATTTTTTGGCGCAGTGGCCAAGGTCGATCCAATGGTGCAGGCGGTGGAGTCTGGCCCCGAAGGGGTTGAGGTGGTGTTGGATATGAGCGGCCTGTTTGCCTTGGATACCACTGGGCTTGATGGCCTAGAGCAGATTCTCAAGGCTGTGGGCTTGCGCGGTGGCGTCTTGCATTTTTGTCAAGCGCAGGAACAACCGCGCTCGTTGATGGAGCGTTCTGGTTTTACGCAACGGGTAGCCGCGCAGAATGCGGCGCAAAAAGCGCCCCAACCTTGATTTGATGGTGAGGAGAGGGCTACTGCGGGGCTTTAGGGCTGGCCCTTGGGCGTGGCTACCAGCCCCTGTGTAGAGGCCCAAGCATTGATGTCTTCTTTGCGGATGGCGGCGGCCATCAGATCGGGAAAGGCATTGGGGGTGCAGGCAAACGAGGGCACGCCCAGTGCCGCCAGCTTGGCGGCCAGCGCCCGGTCATACGAGGGTGCGCCTTCGTCGCTCAGGGCCAGCAGGGTGATAAATTGCACGCCCGACTCTACCAGCGAGGCCGCACGGCGCAACAAGTTGGCTTCGACACCGCCTTCGTACAAATCCGAAATGAGTACCAAAATGGTGTTGCGTGGCTCGCGAATGATGGACTGGCAGTAACCCACCGCGCCGTTGATGTCGGTGCCGCCGCCCAACTGCACGCCAAACAGCAGTTCTACGGGGTCATCCAGTTGTTCTGTCAGATCGACGATGTTGGTATCAAACACCACCATTTTGGTAGCCACCGCAGGCAAGGAGGCCATCACGGCCCCAAAGATGCTGGAATACACCACCGAGGCCGCCATGGAGCCGCTTTGGTCTATGCACAACACCACCTCGCGCTGTGGGCTGCGGGCTTTGCGCCCATACCCAATCAGTTGCTGTGGCACGATGGTGCGGTACTCTTCTTGCCAGTGGCGCAGGTTGGCACGGATGGTGCGGTTCCAGTCAATCTCGCTGTGGCGTGGGCGGCGGTTGCGCTGGCTGCGGTCTAAGGCGCCCGTCACGGCGGAGCGCATGGGTTCTTCGAGTTTTTTCAGCAGCTCATCGACCACCTTGCGCACCACCATGCGGGCGGTTTCTTTGGTGCTGGCCGGAATCACGCCCGACAAGGCGATCAAGTTGGCGACCAAATGCACATCGGCATGGGCGCTTTCAAGCATTTCGGGTTGCAGCAGCAATTCGCGCAGGTCAAGCCGTTCTAGCGCATCGCGCTGCATCACCTGCACCACCGGGGTAGGAAAGTATTTGCGAATATCGCCCAGCCACCGGGCCACGCTGGGCGAGGAGCCACCGCGCCCGCCACGGCGCTCGGAGGATTTGCCCAGGCCGTTTTTGCCATCGGCATCGTACAGCGCAGCCAAGGCTTGGTCCATTTCGGCCATTGGGCCCGAGAGTTTGCCGCAACTGCCTTCGGCTTCGCCACCCAAAACCAAGCGCCAGCGGCGCAGGCGTTCTTCTTCGCTAAGGGGGGGCGTGGTGTCTAGGCTGGCGGAGGTATCGGCGGTCATGGGGCAATTCCGAGAATGGTTTGCAGCAGTGGCACGGGCAACGCGGCCAAAGTGTCGTCCCACTGCGGGGCCGTTACGCTGGCGGCACTGGCTGTGCTGTGGCCGCCTTGGCGGGCGCGCTGGCCCAAGTCTTGGCGCTCGCTGGCGCTGAAGGCCGAGAAAGTGCGGCGCACCAACGGCAAAATGTGCGTGAAGTGGGTTTCGCCCAAACTGCACAGCCAGTCGTTGACCAGTTGCCAAAGTTGGTTGTCGTGCAGGAGCACCATCGCATTGCGGTTGAGGAAGCCCTCTAGCCAAGCCGCAGCTTGCAACGGTGGTGTGCTGCTGGACAGATGCAAGGACAAGGCGGTGGCAGCATCGTTGCCTTGCCACACGCCTTCATCCAGCAACAGACGTGCGGCCAAGCCTTGCAGCAACTCGTGGGCGGTGCTGCTCTCGGCCACCAAACGCAGGGCGCGTTGCCAGGCTTGGGTTTGCTCTTCGGCATCGCGCAGGGCTACGGCGCTGTGGGCGGCCAAAATGGTGCTGCGCAGTGTGTGGGCGCTGTCGTCATCGATGCCGCTGCACGCCAACGGTAAGCCGATGGCGGCACGCACGATCAAGCCATCGAGCATGTGCGCCACCATGCCGGTGTCGGTTTGGCGCACATTGCCGTAGCGGAACACATTGGCTAGTGGTGGCAGGGCTTCGAGCAACTGCACCGTGTCACCATTGACGGCGGCGCGGTTTTCTAAGATGCGTGTGATGGCTTGCACTGCGGGCTCGAGGTCGGCCAACAGCACCTCTTGCACCAGTTGCGACAAGGCTCCCAGCGTTTCGGCTTTTTGCGCGCGGTCTAAACTGGCAGCGCAGGCCGCCGCTACCAGCGTTTGGCCCCATTGGCTGGCCTCAATTAGGCGCACCGCAAATTCGGGTTGCCATTGCAGTGCCCAAATTTCGTGGAAAGTGCCTTTGGCCGAGCTACCGTTGCTGCTGGGCCGCCCCCAAGGCAGGTCTATTAGGCGCAGGCGGTGCAGCAGGTGGCTACGGCCCAAGTCGTTGGGCTGGCGCAAGTCCAAGTCCAGCATGCGGTGCGTGGCCTCGGGTTTGAGGCGCAGCGATTTTTGCTGCTGCTCTACGTCTTTTTGCAGCGGCACGGTGGGCACGTCGGGCGGCACTTGGCCCATGCGGTGGCCTACCAGCAGGGCATCGGCAATGAAGCCTAAGGCAGTATCGTCGCCCATCGTTAAGACGGTGCGCGTGGCCTCGTGCAGCTCTTCCAAACTGGCCTGCGGGCGTTGGCGCAGTGCGGCCAAGCTGTCGGCCAGCCGGGTGGCTTCAATCAGGTGGGCGCTGGAGCAGTCTAAATCGCGTTCGCGCATCAATTTGGCTACACGCGCCAGCCAACCCACGGTGCGTGGCGGGGCGGTGGTGGGGTTGGCATCCACGGCTTGGCCGTGCAGCCACAGGTGCTCATACCAGCCGGGGGCTTCAATGCCTGCGCCGTAGCCGCTGTCGCGGCTCAGGTGGCGGTATGTCCAAGGCACCCAGGTGGATTGCACCTTGAGTTTGGGCAGCCCTTTGAGTAACGCATTGTCGGCGCTGGCCTTGACCGTGGTTTGCAAGCCGCCCAAATGCCAAGCACCACAGACCACGGCGATGCGCTCGTGGCCCTTTTTTACCGCCTCGCGGACGCGCTGGCGCATATAGGCTTCGCGCAGCAGTTCGCGCCGGGCACGGTAAGGGCAGGATTCTTCGGCCTGCTCGCCCAGGTCGGCGCGCAGTGTGGTCATGGCTTCGGCAATGGCAGCAAACAGTTCTTCGCCGTCGCCGCGCTCTTCTACGGTGTGATTCCACCAGCTTTCGCCATCGGCATGGCCTGCGGCTTGGGCCAGCCAGTTCAGGGGGTCGGTGCGGTAGCTGGGTTCGGGGGGGCTGTCTTGGTTGGGCGCGGTGGCATCGGCACTGGGTTCGGCTTCGGTCGTCGCTGCGGGCGTTGCTTCGACAGCAGCTTCGACAGCTTCTTGGGCGGCTTGCTCTTCTTCGCGCGCTTTGGCCAGAGCCAATTGGTGTACCAACGGCAGGTCAATGAAGGAGGCGGGCACTTGCCGTTGCAAGGCCCAGCGCAGTGCCTGCCACTCGGGCGAGAACACCGCAAACGGGTGGTACACGGCCCGCCGGGGTTCATCGGGGCAATAACTGAGCAGGGCCACCGGGGGCTGCATCTGCTCAGACAACAGGGCCGCCAGCACGCCTTCGCCTTCGGGCGGGCCTTCTACCAGCACGCAGTCGGGTTGCAGGGCCTCAAAGGCATGGAGCAAGCTGCGCGCGCAGCCCGGCCCGTGGTGGCGGATACCAAAATAGTGGACTTTGCTCACAGCGGTGGCCTGTTGTTATTCGAGTTCCTTGCAGGCGCGGTACAGGCTCTTCCAGTCTTCGCGCTCTTTGACCACAATGTCGAGGTACTCTTTCCAGACCACAGCATCTTGCACCGGGTCTTTCACCACCGCGCCAATCAGTCCGGCAGCCACATCGTGCGGGTGCAGTACGCCATCGCCAAAATGCCCGGCCAGCGCCATGCCGTTGTTGATGACAGAAATGGCCTCGGCGGTGGAGAGCGAGGAGCTGGGTGATTTGAGCTGCGTTTTGCCATCCAAAGTGCGGCCACTACGCAACTCACGGAAAATTTGCACAATGCGGCGCACTTCTTTCAGCGCGGGTGGTTCGGCAGGCAGTTGCAAGGCCCGGCCCATTTCGTTCACGCGCTTGACGACGATGGAGACTTCTTCATCCTCCGAGGCGGGCACCGGCAGCACCACGGTGTTAAAGCGGCGCTTGAGCGCGGCCGAGAGTTCGTTCACGCCCTTGTCGCGGTTGTTGGCGGTGGCAATCACGCTAAAGCCGCGCACGGCCTGCACTTCGGAGCCTAGTTCGGGAATGGGCAGGGTTTTTTCTGACAGCACGGTGATGAGCGAGTCTTGCACATCGGCCGGGATGCGGGTCAGCTCTTCCACGCGGGCGATTTTGCCGTCTTTCATGGCATTCATCAGCGGGCTGGGCACCAAGGCTTTTTCAGACGGGCCGTGCGCCAGCAGTTGGGCGTAGTTCCAGCCGTAGCGCAGTTGTTCTTCGCTCGTGCCGGCGGTGCCTTGAATCAGCAAGGTGGAGTTGCCACTGACGGCTGCCGCCAGATGCTCCGACACCCACGATTTGGCTGTGCCGGGCACGCCATAGAGCAGCAAGGCGCGGTCGGTCGCTAAGGTAGAGACGGCAATTTCCATCAAGCGGCGGCTGCCGATGTATTTGGCACTGAGTTCAAAACCGTTGTCGAGTTTGTCGCCCATCAGGTACGACACCACGGCCCACGGCGACAACACCCAATTGGCCGGGCGCGGGTGTTTGTCTACTTTTTTCAGCTCTTCGAGTTCGTGGGCAAATTGGTATTCAGCGTGTTGGCGCAGGGCGTTGGCGGTGCTCATGGATTTCCTTGGGTGCGAGGGATTCGGGTGAGGGCTGGACTGAAGACGAAAAATGTCAGGCGCGGGGCAGGCGAGCCATGGTCTGCCGTGCCATGAGCACGGGCAGCTGTTGGCGCAGTGCTTGTGCCAAGGCTTCGGTGGGTTTGCCTTCGTGTTGGCTGGAGTGTTGGGCCAGTGCCAACAGGGGCGCCAAAGCATCATGGTGGAGCACGCAGCACACATCCGCCAGTTGCAATTGGTAGTAGTAGCGTGGCTGGTAGAGCGATAGCTTCTCCACCAGCAGTTGCGATAGTGGCGCTGACAGGTACTGCCCAGGCGGGTAGGCAGCCACTATTTGCTGCATGACTTCCTCAAGGTTGCCCTGTTGCGGCTTGTGGATGGATTCCAGCGTGCGCTGCCAGTAGGGTTCGCGCTGGGTTGTCGATAGCAGCGCCAGCACAGCGGCGGGGGATTCTGGCATGGCCTTGCCGGGCCAGTGCTCCAGAAAGGCATGGCACCATGCCACCACCGGGGCTGGGCGCAGCACTTCCCACCAAGCACGTACCAGGGCTTCTGTCCAATCGCCCTTGCGCGCCCATTGCAGCAAGGCTTCGGGGGTCATGCCGGTGTGTTGTTCCCACCAAGCCAAGGGCACCTGCCGGGCTAGTTGGTACAGCCACCAAGCACGTTCACCCAAACGCTCGTGGGTGGGGCGTTCGGCGTCAATACCGTGGTTTTTCCAATCGGGGTCGGCGGCCTCTGGGGGGGCAATAGTCCAACCGGCCTTTTTGGTGGATGCTTGGATACAGGCTTGCAAGCGCCCAATGGCTGCTTGGGTGATGGCGCTGTTGGGCAATTGCACCAGCAGGGTGCGGGCGGTTTGGCGCACGTCCCGGCTGCGGTCTTGGCTGGCCAGTGTGGTGAGCAAGGCTTCATCGTCGGCAGATAAACCGGTTTGTAACACCGCCAACAGTTCGGCCCGCTCTTTGGCGGGCAAATCAGACAAACTGGCTTGCAGGCGTTCGCGGGCGGCGCCGGGTTGGGTTTGGCGTTCTTGGCGTAGCAATTGCAGGCGTTGGGCCAGGGTGCCTTCTTGCCAGCGGGTGTCGGGTGGGGCGCTGTCGGTACTGCCTGCAGCATAGCGCCAGGCGCTGTGGTGCCGTGCCAGCCAGCGGCCTCGCTCGCCCAAGACGCCTCCCACCGCAGGGCGCAGGGCGCTGGCGCGCTGGGCGGTGTCTAGTGCCAGTGGCAGTAGGGTGGCGGGTAGGCGCCAACCCGCAGCGGCCATCTGTTGGAACCAGTCGATTTGCAGTCGTTGTGGCGCATCGGTCAATAGCCAGCGCGTTGTGTCTTTGAGCGCCTTGTCTTGCAGCGGTTGTTGCAAGGTGTCGGTAGCTGCCACGCCGTGGCTGGCAGGTGTGGACGCCGCTACAGGCCGTTGGCCTGCGCGTTCGCAGACGGTCAAGACCCCTGCTGCTTGCAATAGGACTTGCGCTGGAGGGCTGGTTGGGGCCTGGAGCTGTGCCAGCAATTGGCCTACAGCGCCCTCCAGCATGGGCATCTGCAAGGGCTTTTTGTCGGTGCCCACCATTGCTGGGGGCAGCAGGGTTTTCCAGGGGCTGGAGGCTTGCGGGGTGCTCATGTCAGACGGGACTCCATATCCAGAAACCTTCGGGGCTGTGGGCAGTGAGTGGGCGCAGGCTGCTGCCGTCCCACTCGCCTTGCACCGTGAGAGGGTGGCCGCCACTGAGCGCCAACAAGGCCCAGCCATCGTTGAGGTGCAGTTGTAGTGGCAGTGCTACATCATCCCAGTGCAGGTGAAACCGCTCACCGTCAGAAGTCAGGGTGGTGTTGTGGCAGCGCAGCGGGTGCAGGCTGCCCCAAGGGTTGGCCGCCACACGCTGTGCCACGGCTTGCCATTCTTGTGCTGGGGTGCTGGTAGGCGGGGGCGGTTGGTCGGCGGCGGGTGTGATGGCTTCGGTTTGCACCACCAAGGCCCGCAGTGGTGCGGCGCTGGGATAAAACGCCAGTGTGGCCTGCACTTGGCTCAGTGCCATCCATGACTGCTCAAACACCCGACCCGGAAAGATATGGTCTAACACCAAGGCCCGCTGCCCCGTTTGCACGCCATGCAGCCAAACCCGGCGCTCGATCAGGTTGTTGTCGCGCTCTTCTTGAACCACGCCCAGCACCTGCCATTGGTCACTCACTTTGGTGGCTTGTGCCAATACGGTGTCTTTATCGATGGGCCAGCCCATGAGCGCCCGCAGATCGGCGCTGGCACCTTCGTCCAAGGCATCACGGCGCTGGATGGCATGGCAGGCCAGTTGCAGCAGCCCGAGGCGGCGCAGCACGTTTTCGGGCCATTGCGGGCCATCGAGCAAGGCAGCGGCGGCATAGCGCACACGTTGCGCTAGCCCCGGTGCCTGCGCATCCACCAAGCGGGCGGCCATGCTCTCCCACGCCTCGTGGCTGGCGGGAGTGAGGTGGCCCAGCCCTTGGGCTACTTGGTCAAGCAGCCATTGCTGCAATTCGGCCACCCCCTTGTCAATGCGGCTCCAGCGTTTTTGGGCGCTCTTGAGGGCTGCTTCGGCAGCATGGGGGTCGGCAGCCTTCTCGGCCGCTTTTTCGCGCTGTTTTTCTTCTTTTTTCTGGCTGCGTTCGGTGCGCGAGGCCAGCCATTCGCTCACCCAAGTGGGGGGGGAGCCTTGTTGAAACTGGCTTGGGTTCTTGGCCCACAGTAGCAGCAGTGCCAAGCCATGTTTGCATGGAAACTTGCGACTGGGGCAGGAGCAGCGAAACGAGGGGCCAGACAAGTCTACCTGTGTTTGGTAGCGGCTGCTGCCTTGGCATTCGCCCCAGACGGCGGCATCGCTGGCACCCAACAGAGGCCACTGCCCCGGTTTGGTCAGCCCATTGGCGGCTTTGGCCGAGGCCGCATCGGGGGCCAGGGCGAGAACAGATTCGGCGCTGAATTGCTGCATGGACACCTATGGAACGCAAGGAGAGATGACAGGCGCCCGGCGCGCTGCCCGAGAAATAATCTCCCATCGTAGCGGGGTCTAGGCATGGCTATCGGTAACAAATAGTGATATCAAACAACTATGGTGGAAAAACCACGCAGGATTGGCAACTGGTGCCACTTGCCGCAAGCCCTGTGGCGCACAGTGGTGGGCGTACGGGTTTGGCGGTTTTGTCTGCCTACAAGGCTATCTTGCCCCGGCTGGATTTGATGCCAGAGCGCAGCAATTTGCCCTCCAGCCGCCGCCGCTTAGAGGCCAAGGTTGGCTTGGTGGCGCGCCGCACTGGCAACACCACAGAGGCTTTGGCAATGAGTTCAGCAAGGCGTGCCAGTGCTTCTGCCTTATTTTGCTCGCGGCTGCTGGAGGACTGTGCTTTGATGATGATCACGCCATCTTTGGTGATGCGTTGGTCTTGCCATTGCAGCAGCTTCTCCTTCACGGTGGGCGGCAAAGAGGAGCGGCCAATATCAAAGCGCAAATGGATGGCGTTAGAGACCTTATTGACGTTTTGGCCGCCCGGCCCTTGGGCGCGCACCGCGCTGAATTCCACTTCGTGCGGGTGAATGGTGTGGGGCATGGGGGGCACTCCTCAGCGCCCCCCACCCTGTTGTGTATGGGGGTCTGGCCCTATTTGCGTGCGCAACACCCGCAGTTGCTTATCTGTCACCACCGTAAACAGCATGGGCGTATGGGGTGGTTCCAAAAAACGCCAATCATGGTGGGTTTCATTCTGTAGTGCCAAGGGCGTGACTTTGGCGGGTTTGCCCAGGCGCTTGCGCACCTCGTCCATGCCCATGCCGGGGGTGATGCGGGCAAAGTTCTCTGGCGTGAGCACTTGGCGCAGGGCGCTCATCTTGCCATCGGGGCCAATGGTGATCATGTAATTGCGCATTCCGGCGGGCTGGCGGTTGTATTCCAGCGTGCGGCTGCCGCCGCCTTCATCCCACACATGGTCGGGCACGCCAAAGCGGTCGCGCACATCCACTTCGGTCGATAGTCCCTCCTCAAGTTCGCTGATGCGCTGGGGGTCGCAGCCGCTCAGGGCCAGCAGGGCGCAACCCATGACAACGGTGCTTGCAAGGTGTTTGAAAGACGGCATCGCGCTACCCCAGTAAAATTCAGGTCAGAGAGGTTAACCCAGTCCATGTCCATCTTTGCCCGCCCCCATTACATGTCCGACGCGACACAGTTCATCAATCAGCTCAAGGCCCAGCGCCCCGAGTTGGACGCCCAGCAAGTGGCAGGCCGCGCCCTGCTGTGGGATAAGGAGGTGGATCGCGAAGTCTGGCAAGACTACGATGCTGGCCGTGTGGCACAAAAGCCCTATCCCTACCAAGCCAGTCCCAGCAAGGATTTGTAAGCACAGCAAAGTCGTTGGTATGGGTGCGCCCTGTGCCCCCAGCGATTCAGGCGATAGAGGCATGAGCCAATAATGGGCAGTCTCCCTGCCAATATGTCTGCCAAGCTGCCCCCAGTGGCCTTGGCAGATGCGGCCGTGCCTGTAGAGTCTGTCGATAGCCACAGCGCAGCCTTGGCACGCCTGTATGGTCAGCCTTTGTTTGCGTTGCCTGCCGATCTGTATATCCCGCCCGATGCGCTGGAGGTGATGCTCGACGCCTTTGAAGGCCCGCTCGACTTGCTGTTGTACCTGATTCGCAAGCAGAATTTCAATATCCTCGATATTCCAATGGCGGCGCTCACACGCCAGTATTTGGCGTATGTCGAAGAGATTCGCAGCCGGAATTTAGAGCTGGCCGCCGAGTACCTGCTGATGGCTGCCATGCTGATCGAGATCAAATCGCGCATGTTGCTGCCGGTGCGCAAAGCCGACAGCGGCGACGAGGTAGAAGACCCCCGTGCCGAGCTGGTGCGCCGCCTGCTAGAGTATGAGCAGATCAAAGGCGCTGCTGTGCAGTTGGGCCAAGCACCACAGCAGGGGCGTGACTTTTGGGTTGCACAGGCCGTGATGGGGCAAAGCCTGCAACAGCGCCTACCCGAGGTGTGCGTGGCCGATTTGCAAATGGCTTGGCGCGACATCCTGCAACGGGCCACTTTGGTACAACATCACCGCATCAGCCGCGAAGAA
This sequence comes from Giesbergeria sinuosa, assembly GCF_042652905.1. NCBI lineage: Bacteria > Pseudomonadati > Pseudomonadota > Betaproteobacteria > Burkholderiales > Comamonadaceae > Giesbergeria > Giesbergeria sinuosa. Next base: position 68,662 of record NZ_JBHSHJ010000009.1, read on the forward strand.
CTGAGCGTGCGCGAATACATGGGCCAAGTGCTGCGCGCCTTGCAAGGGCGGCGTTTTGTCGAGTTTGAAGCGTTGTTCGATCCGGCCCAAGGCCGTACCGTGTTGGTCGTCACTTTCATTGCCTTGCTGGAACTGGCCAAAGAAACGCTGATCGAAATCACCCAGGCCGAAGCCTTTGCCCCCATCTATGTCAGGTTGGCTTATACGCCTGTCTGATGCCTCCATGCCGTGCCCTTGGTGGGCGCTCTTTTCTTATTTCTATTCTTTATGGCTTCACACGATTTTGATGTTCTGATTGTGGGCAGTGGCTTGGCTGGTTTGTCTGCCGCCTTGCATCTGGCCGCTACGCACCGCGTGGCCGTGATCACCAAACGCACCATGCACGATGGCTCCAGTGCATGGGCACAAGGGGGTATTGCGGCAGTGCTGGCCGATGGCGACAGCTTTGCCGCCCACATTGAAGACACGCTGGTGGCTGGGGCCGGGCTGTGTGATTTGGCCAGCACGCGCTTTGTGGTGGAAAACGCCCCAGCGGCCATCGGTTGGCTACGGGATTTGGGGGTGCCCTTCACGCTAGAGGGCGAACAGCTGCACCTCACGCGCGAAGGCGGCCACAGCGCCCGGCGCATAGCCCACGTTACCGATGCCACCGGCGCGGCGGTGCAAGAGACGCTGATTGATGTGGTGCGTGCTACGCCGGGCATCACGCTGTTTGAGCACCACACGCTGGTTGATTTGATTACCAGCCAAAAGCTGGGGCTGGCGGGGCAACGCTGTCTGGGTTTGTATGCGCTGGATGAGCAAACCGACGAGGTGATTACTTTCCGCGCGCCACAAACGGTGTTGGCTACTGGTGGCGCGGGCAAGGTGTACCTCTACACCACCAACCCTGACACCTCGACCGGCGATGGCATTGCCGCTGCGTGGCGTGCAGGTTGCCGGGTGGCAAACATGGAGTTTATCCAGTTCCACCCCACCAGCCTTTACCACCCGCACGCCAAATCTTTTTTGATCAGTGAGGCGGTGCGTGGTGAAGGCGGTCAGCTCAAATTGCCCGATGGCACCCGCTTTATGTTGGCCCACGACCCCCGTGCCGAATTGGCCCCGCGCGACATCGTGGCCCGGGCTATCGACTTTGAGATGAAAAAGCACGGCCTCGATTGCGTGTATTTGGATATTTCGCACCAGAGTCCGGAGTTTTTGCAGGAGCATTTCCCCAACATCTTGGCGCGCTGCGCCGAGTTGGGCATTGACATCACCCAAGACCCGATTCCAGTCGTGCCCAGTGCCCACTTTACCTGCGGTGGTATCCTGACCGATCTGGCCGGGCGCACCGACCTGCCCGGCCTGTATGCCGTGGGCGAAGCGGCCTGTACCGGCTTGCATGGGGCTAACCGGCTGGCGAGCAACTCGTTGCTGGAGTGCATGGTGTTTGCCCGTGCTGCCGCCCAAGCTATTGCTGCTGCACCGCGCTCGTTGATTCCGGCCCTGCCACGCTGGGACGATAGCCGGGTGCAAGACGCCGACGAGGCTGTGGTGATTTCGCACAATTGGGATGAATTGCGCCGCTTTATGTGGGACTATGTGGGCATAGTGCGCACCAACAAGCGCCTAGAGCGGGCTGCACACCGGATTCGGCTACTGCAAGAAGAAATCCAAGAGTTTTATGCCCATTTTCATGTCACGCGTGACCTGCTGGAGCTGCGCAATCTGGTGCAGGTGGCCGACCTGATCGTGCGCTCGGCCCAGATGCGCCGTGAAAGCCGAGGCTTGCACTACAGCCGTGATTACCCCAGTCTGGCCGCACCGGCGGCCCCCACCATTCTTGTTCCTCCCCTTACCCACTGAAATTGGACGTATCCATCATGTTCCGTACCTTGCTCAAATCCAAAATTCACCGTGTCAAGACCACGCATTGCGAGTTGCACTACGAAGGCTCCTGCGCCATTGACGAAGACCTGCTCGACGCTGCCAACATTGCCGAAAACGAACAGGTGCATATCTGGAACATCGACAACGGCGAGCGTTTTGTCACCTACGCCATTAAGGGCCAGCGTGGCAGCGGCATGATCTCTGTCAACGGCTCGGCAGCACGTCGTGCCTGTGTGGGCGATTTGCTCATCATTGCAGCCTTTGCCCAAGTGCACGAAGACCAGGTGAAAACGCACGAGCCAGAACTGGTGTTTGTCGATGACAACAACCGCCAGACCGAGCTGCGCCACCATGTGCCCACCCAGCAACTCTGATGCCCGCTGAAAGCTGACCATGCCCCACCTGACCGTTGAATACTCCAGTAACCTGAGCGGTTTCCCTGAAGCCCAAATGCTGGCCGAGCTCAACCAGACCGTCACCGCCAGCCCAGAGATTGCCGACGAGTTTGACCTCAAGAGCCGCTGTGTGGCCCATGCGTCTTACGCTGTGGGCACCCAAACCGCGGGCCGGGCTTTTGTGCATGTCCAATTGCGTTTGCTCTCGGGCCGCAGCCCCGAGGCCAAGCTCGACTTCTCGCAGCGCATTGCTGCTGTGTTGCGCCGCCTCACACCCCAGCCCGAGGGGCTGGTGGTGCAGTTGAGCGTAGAAATTGTCGATATGGATCGCCCTTCCTATATCAAGGATAGGCTGTAAACAGGGCAATGGGGCTTAGCTGCTGCGCTTGGCCCCATGCGATTTGAGCAGTTGCACCATTTGCTCATCCTTTTTGTGCAGCGCCAAGTCCAACAGCGAATGTCCTTGGGTATCTACTCCCCGAGGCGAAACCCCAGCACGCAACAATTGGTGGGCCGCTGCCCAGTTGCGTGCTGACACCGCAGCCAGCAGGCGCGGATCAGCGGGCGTGCGATCAAGTGCGGGCCGTGATACCGCCGCCGCCGTTGCCACATGGGCTGCCGGGGCTGCGGGTGGTGTTTCTTTTTCTTCTGGCTCGTCGGGCACCACGGGTTTATGGTCAAAGTATTCCCCCGCCAAGGAGGCCACCAAAAACCACACCACCACGGCCACGGTGATCATGGCCATGATGATCAGACCCTTGAGGATTCCATCGAGTTCATCCATCACTGCCTCCCTGTGCCATCGTCTACTGCTGGGTGCCCGCGCTTAGATCAGCTCGGCAGCGATCCAGCCGCGCAGGCTGTTCAGAAATGCCCATGCCTGTATGCGTGGCCTGTCCTCCAGCCTGACCACCGCCTCGCGCAGGCGCCCGTTGCGCAGGGCCACCGCGCGCCCCACGCCGGGCAGCAAGCCACAGTGCAATGCCGGGGTGACCCATTGACCATCCAGCAGCATGGCTACATTGCCTCGGGTGCATTCGGTGATTTCGCCTTCTTCGTTGTACAACACCGTATCGTAGATGCCTGCCAATGTGGGTGTGAAGGCATCGTAGTGTGCGCGGTGGGTGGTTTTATGGTGCACAAAGGGGCTGTGCGCCTCTGCCAGTGGCTGTGTAGCCAGTTGCAGGCGCACCTGTGGGGGGGATGCTTCTAGCGTAAAAGCTTGGGCACTGGGTTGACCACTGGAATCGAGCAACAAACGTACGCGCCAGTTCCCCTGTGGTTGGGCTTGCGCCAGATCTGCCAAGCATTGGTGGATGCGGGGGGCATCCCAAGGGTAAGAAAAATGCTGGGCCGCACGGTGCAATCGGGCCAGATGGTCAGTGCCATGACGCCATTGGCCATTTTCCAGTGCCAAGGTCTCCAGAAGGTCAAAAGACATGCTTGCTTGCTCCACAAAGGCGCGTTTGTGGCGCCACTCGTTCCATTCTGCACTGGCTTGGGAGCCTGCGGTGATGCCGCTGCCAATACCGCAGCGTGCTTGATTGCCTTGGAGTACCACGGTGCGGATGGGGACGTTAAACGTGGCATGAATGCTGCCATCGCCTAGGGGCCGCACCACACCCAGCGCACCGCAATAAATACCCCGTGGCCCCGTCTCTAGCGCGGCAATCGCCTGCATGGCCCGCACTTTGGGCGCGCCGGTGACGGAACCGCACGGAAACAAGGCACCAAACACCTGTGCCAAGCTGGTGCCAGCACGGGTGTGTGCCTGCACATCCGAGGTCATTTGCCAAACCGCGGGCAGGGCTTGGGTATGAAAGAGCCGTGGCACTTGCACACTGCCGGGGGTGGCAAGGCGCGAGAGGTCGTTGCGCAGCAGGTCTACGATCATGACGTTTTCTGCACGTTCTTTGGGGCTGTTGCGCAAGGCGGTGGCTTGGGCGGTGTCTTGTTCGGGTGTGTGGCCCCGTGGGGCTGTTCCCTTCATGGGCCGGGCCAGTATCTCCCCCCCGTGGGGCTGGCTGTGCCAGTCAAAGAACAGTTCGGGCGATACCGACAGCACCTGCTCATGGCCTGTATCGATATAGGCTGCATAGCCCCCCGGTTGTGCCCGTTGCAAGGCGGCAAACAATGCGGGCGCGGCACCGTGCGCCATGCCATCTATAGCGGCCACCATCTGCGCGGTGTAGTTGACTTGGTAATACTCGCCATTGGCAATGGCTTGTTGAATCTGGTGCAGGGCCGCATCAAACACTGGCCGTTGTGCAGGAGCACTCCAGTGCAAGGTGGGCGCTGGGGGGATGGTGGGGTGGTCTTCTGGCCAAGGCAGTGCCTGCCCATACACGGCAAACCAAGCCAGTGGGCCATCAGCGGGGTGGGTACGCAGGGCTATATCAAAAGCACCTGCTGCCTCATAGCGCAGGTAGCCTATGCACCAAGCGCCTTTTTCTGCGGCCGCCTGTACGCCATCGAGCACGGCAGGCACCTCTGACCATGTGGTGGCGGTCAGAATATGTTGTGGAGTGCCAAAAGCATGGCGCAGGCGGGTTGCGTCAGGGCCGCCATGCGGGTCAGAAAAATCGATCTTGGCAGTCAAATGCACAGCAGGCTCCAGAATCGTGCCGTGTCTGTGAGGGAGTCGTTCCGGTCATGATGGCTGTGGTTGTCGGTAGACATGGCGGGGCAGGCGCGGGATCGCTGGTCGGTAGATGAGAGGTTGGTCGGGGGTGAGTGGCCCTGCCGATCTTATGGGGCTGGTGGACGGGGTGTACTTGGAGGGGCTGCATAGCATAGACTCGCACGCCCCTAGCATCGTGCCACGGAAGATATAACCACACCCCCATGAGCTACTCCGTCAAGGAAATTTTTTACACCCTGCAAGGCGAAGGCGCCCAAGCTGGCAGGCCCGCCGTGTTTTGTCGCTTTGCTGGCTGCAATCTCTGGAGTGGCCGTGCTTCAGATCGTGCCAGTGCTTTGTGCCGTTTTTGTGATACCGACTTTGTCGGCACGGATGGCACCTTGGGTGGCAAGTTTGACAACGCCACCGCCTTGGCCGGTCAGATCGCTGCGCTCTGGCCTGCCGAGGATGCACACCATCGCTTGGTGGTGTTGACGGGCGGTGAACCATTACTGCAAGTAGATACGGCCTTGATAGATGCCTTGCACCAGCAGGGCTTTCGGATTGCTGTAGAGACCAATGGTACTGTGCTGGCGCCGCCCGGCATTGACTGGCTGTGCGTCAGTCCCAAGGCAGGCACCGATTGGGTGCAGCAGCAAGGTCAAGAACTGAAAGTGGTCTGGCCCCAAGTGGGGCTGGATTTGGCACAACTCGAAACGATGGGGCAGTTTGAGCACCGCTTCTTGCAGCCTTTGGACGATAGCCAGCAGGCGCAACACATCGCCCAGTGCATTGAAACCTGCCTGCAACGCCCGGCTTGGCGCTTGAGCCTGCAAACCCACAAACTCACTGGTATTCGTTGACACCATCACCATGCAATTTACTGTCAGCCAACGTTTTTTCTTTGACGCCGCCCACACCCTGCAACGCGAGATTGAGGCCGAAGGCAGCCGCCGTATCCACGGCCATACCTACCATGCCGAAGTGTCTATTACTGGGCCGCGCCACCCCGTCAGTGGCATGGTGATAGACCTTGGGCATCTGCGTCAGCGCCTCTCGTTGCTGCGCGAGCAACTCGACCACCATTTGCTCGATGAAGTGCCGGACTTGGGGCCAGCCACGCTGGAGAATTTGTGCCTGTTTATTGCCAAGGCGCTGGCCGATATGCAGCCAGCACCCAGCCGCGTGCGTGTTTGGCGTGACGCCGTGGGCGATAGCTGCACATTAGAGCTGCGGTGATGGGTATAAACCCTTTGAGACCCATAGGAAATGTGCTGCATGATCCACCCTGCCTGACAAGGTAATGGATGGGGAGAACGTAGTGACGACACAGCGGCTTTATCGTTTTACGATGATTTTTTGGCTCACCGTAGCCATGTGCGTTGTTTGTGCTGCTTTGTTTGGTGCCTATGCGTTTTCGGTATCACGGCTCATTGCTGCCAATGAGCAACGGCTCCATTCGTGGCAGTTGGCCTCTGAGTTGCGTCAGTCATCCGATGATCTGACGCGCATGATGCGAACCTATGCCGTCACGGGGGACGTTCAATACAAAGAGAACTATCAAGAAATATTAGATATACGCAATGGTATTGCGCCACGGCCTATTGGTTATGAGAATGTGTATTGGGATCTGGCCTTGGGTGGAAAAAGACCTTCTTCAAAAGGAGAGATAGCGCCATTGATTCAGCGTATGAATCAAGCTGGATTTACAGGAGATGAATTAAGAAAGTTGTCAGATGCAAAAAATAAATCTGATCAACTGGTAAGTATTGAGCGCATGGCTATGCGATTGACCGATGCCAGTGAGAAAAGCTCATTGCAGCGTTGGTCTGCTATTGAGATGCTGCATAACGATTTGTACCATCAAGCAAAGTTTAATATCATGCAGCCGATTGCTGATTTTAATCAGATGGTGGATGGGCGTACAGACAATGATGTACGAAAATCTAAGATCAGTGCAAATGTATTGATGGTGGCATTTTCTATCTGTGGGGTAGGGCTGTTGTGGTTGCTTTGGCAGGTACGCCGCAGTTTTCGTGCAATTGTCGGGGGGTCTGTTGCTGATTTGCATCAACTGGTCAATGCACCAAGTTCGGCAGTTGCAAAAGAAAATAACCTTTCCGCTGCGCCCACAATTATGGAGCAGTTGACGGATCTGAAGTCGAGTAATGCGATGGCAGAAGATATGCGCCGTGATACAGAGCGCGCTTTGGCAGAAGCAGAAAGGCGTTTTGTGAAAGTGATTGAAGACAGTAGTGAAGGCGTATGCGTGGTGCAGGATGCTGTCATTTGTATGGCTAATCCAAAGATCCGACAGATGTTGGGGTATGCTATTGACAGCATGATTGGGCGGCCATTTATCGATTTTCTTGTTTTAGAAGACCGTGCATTACTATTGCAGCAATTTCAGCAAGCAGGTGCGGAACATCGTTTTGAAGGTGTACGCAAATACAGATTGCGTGCAGCTTCAGGGGATTCGATATATTTTAAGATTAGAGTGTCATCGATTCAGTGGGCTGGTCGAGCAGCAATGATGTATTTTTTGAATCAGGCAGAAAAAGAGTCTTGAAATAATCGATGCCACTGTAAAAAATCATCTGCAGCCAACGGTTTGCTGTAAATATAGCCTTGAATTTCATCGCAACCCCTTTGTTTGAGGTGGTTGACAGAATTTTCAGTTTCTACACCCTCTGCGACTACTTTGATGCCGAGGGAGTGTGCCAGTGTGATTGTGTTGGCTACAATTAACTCATGCTTGGTGTCGTCCATTTGTATGATGAACGAGCGATCAAGTTTTAAGGCATGAATAGGTAGTTTTGCCAGATAAGCCAGCGATGAGTATCCCGTGCCAAAATCATCAATAAAAACATTCATGCCAACTTTTGATAAATTAACCAGTATTTCTCGAAATTCCTCCGGGTTTTCCATGAGTGCGGTTTCGGTGATTTCGAGGTCAAAATAGTTTAATTGAATGTTAAACTGTTCTGACATTTCTGTTAATCTTTGAGAGAAATTAGTGTCTCGTAAGCAGTTGGGAGAAATGTTAACGGCAATCCGAACGGTTGTTTTTGATTTTTTCCATTGGGCTGCTTGCTGCATAGCAATCGCCAAGACTTTGTAAGTCAGAGGTTTAATGAGGCCAGTCTGTTCTGCCAAAGGTATGAAGTCGTTCGGTGGAATCATTCCGCGCTCTGGATGCTTCCAGCGCACCAGTGCTTCTACACCAGTCACTGCCATAGTGGTCGTACATACCTTGGGTTGATAATTAAGAATTAATTCACCTTCCCGAATGGCCTTGCGTAGATTAGACAATAAAGTTAATTGACCAATTTTTCCTTTCTCTAAGCGGTCGCTGTAAAAAGAGAACCAATTCTCTTCGACGATGGCTTGTCGTGTTGCAATAGTGGCAAGGCGCAGTAATGTGTCTGGATCACTGGCATGTTTCGGAAAAAGTGCAATTCCGATAGTTATCTGCACATCGATAGGAATTCCAGAGTATTCAAACGGTTTTTCAAATAAAGTATGCAGGCGAATGGCCGCTTTGTTTGGATGCTCGATAGATATCGGAATAATGATGGAGAAAACGTCGTGTGAAATGCGGGCGACATAATAAATTGGCCCTACTTCTTGAGCCAATAAAATGCCAACTTGTTTGGTAATGGTGTCGGCGCCAAAAAATCCTATGGCGTCTTGAATATCAGAAACGCGTTCTATTTTAAGAATAATGATGGATAATTCTTCGCCAGATCTTTTGGCATCATTAATAAATTTAGAAAGCTGTAAATCAAGTTCAATAGAGTTGGGTAGGCCTGTGGCAAGATCAAATCTTCTTTGACGGGCAGAAAGCTCTTCAGCGCGCGCACGGTCTTGATGAGCACGATGATTAGAGATACCAAATGTTAATTCCTCTGTCATTTTCTCCAGAAGTTCTACTTCTTCTGGAGAGAAGGCATTGGTTTGGGTGGAGTAAATGGACAATATGCCAAATGAATCTCCATGCTCTTTCAGGGGTAGGGCTATGACTGAACGGTAGCCACGTTCTTTTACAATCTGGCGCCATGGGCCGATACCAGGGTCTTTTTCTAAATGGTGTACCAGTTCGATAGAGCCCGAAGTAAATGCACGCATGCTCGGGCCGTGGCCGTATTCGCCACCACCCCAGCTGAGAGGAATCTTTTTTAAGATATCTATATTTGCACCATAATGCGCAACAATTCTCATTTCTTTTTCTGTGCTATTTTTTCGGAAAGCTATCCATGCCAGTGAATAATCTCCTGTGTCAACAATAACTTGGCAGATTTTTTGTAAAAGATCCTCTTCATTTTTTGCTTGAATGATGGTGCTGCTTACACTGCTTAATACACGCAATGTTCGGTTTAAGCGCAAAATTTCTGATTTATCCATCATGGCCAGAGCCATGTCGTCAAATGTGGTTGCTAATTGTCCAATTTCACTAGAGTCATGTGGAATTCCGGTGCGTGAAAGATAGTCGCCTTGGCTTAAACGTTTGGCTGCATTTGTAATTGCAGCCAATGGTTGCAGGAATAGTTTTTCACTGCCAAGCCAGATCAGTAAAAAAGAGGAGGCGGTTAGAATAAACCCTACAAAAATAGCTTCTTGAAATTGTTGATTCGCTACAAGAGTAGCAGTTTTCTTGTAAACACTGACCCAAACATAAATTGTGCCTGAAGGCGTCTCTATAAATGGAGTGAAGGCGTAGATGCGAGATTGACCATCCAAGCCATTTTCTTCCCCTATGCCCCGTCCTCCTTTTTCCAATATATTTTTATGAAAAGGAGTTTGGCTGATGTCTTGACCCACCATGCGGGCAGGATCTGGATAATGGGTGTATACAGTACCTCGCTGATCAACAACTCCCATGCGCATCAAGGATTGCAACGGATTGTTCTGAAACTGTATACGAAGAAAATCCAAATTAAAAGATAAAAGTAAAATGCCTTTGGGTGGGTCAGTGCCATTGCGTAAAGAGACCGCAATCGGTAATGACCATTTTTCAGTCATTCCAGATACCATGGGGTCATGCTGTACGGGATAAATGCTACGTTGCACATGCTGTAAGAATTTTCGAGAAATTTCTCCCCTGAATTGAGATTGATTGGCCAAAGTAGAGCAGCGCATTTCACCATCGGGGGTGAGGATAGAGGCGCTTTCGAGGGCATGGTTCCACTCTTGAAAACGGGCTAGTGTATCAATGCAGGACTGCCGTGAATTCAAAGAGCCTAAATCTCGATTAACTAAAATCGTATTAGCCAGCGTGTTGATGCCTTGTAGTAACTGTCGTTGCTGTATGGCTATGGCATCTGTCTGGGTTTGAAGTTGCAGCAGTGCTTTAGAAATATCTGACGAGCGCCGTTCGTAGGCCCGAAAGACGGCAACCAGCATGACCAAAAACATTACCATGCCAAGCAAGGCAATAATGTGAATTCGCAGGCTTTTGAGATTCAGTGTCATAGAAATTTTTTGACTATTGCTACTGCTGGATTGATACCGATCTATCCAGCTAGCCAGCTATGGTGAATAGAATGATTCCCCTTAGTCCATGACACGATTGCGTCCGCACTCTTTGGCGCGATACAATGCTTCATCAGCACGTTTGAGTGCATTTTGAATGTCTTGCTCTCCTTCTTGCCAAGTGGCTATGCCCAAACTGGCCGTTACATGCAGAATTTTGCCATTGGCTAGCGGAATAGGTGTTGTAGCCATGGTATGCCTTATTCTTTCGGCAAGCATACGCGCTTCTTCTAGGCCAGATTGGGGTAGCAATACAGAAAATTCTTCCCCTCCCATGCGGGCAGGAATATCTTGATCTCTGGACATCAATTGAATTGTTTTGGCAGTCGCTATCAGTACTTGATCACCGACATCATGACCATATTCATCGTTGACATGTTTGAAATGGTCTAGATCGATAGAAATAATAGAAAAATCATGGCCTTGGTGATGGGCCTCTGCAATCAGATTTTTAGATTCCAACGAAAATTTTCTGCGGTTGGCTAAACCAGTGAGTGGATCGGTAAAGGCTTCGGTTTTTAAATGGTGTTCACGTTCTACGCGATCACTGACATCTACAATCACCAGCAATAGGCAAGGTTCAGCATAGGCGTCCAGTTCGGCCACATTAGTGCAGTGAACTTCTGCATGTATCTTTCCGGCGCGCGTCATCAGCTCTACAAGGGTGATGGGGGTTGCGGCCCGTGACCAGTCTTCAAAAATATCAATATCTTTGAATAGACGGTCGAGCGGCTGCTCTTCTCCTGCCAAAGCACCAAAGCATTCGATCATGGCAGTATTGCTGCGCACAATCACATGGGTGTTACGGTTGACAATCACTATGGGAATGGGAAGCTCCATCAATACTTTGCGGGTGACGTGGGCATTAATCTCTAAGCGTTCTTGGATTTCTATGGCTGTACGCATGGTGTTTAGACCCCATAGCCAAGCAGTAATCAGTAATAAAATCAAGCCCCCGTTGACAATGGTACTGAACACCCATCCCCCCAAATAGTCGGCTGGGCTCAGACCTACCAACAGGATGAGCTCGCCGGAGGTCAGGGCATAGGGCAAACTGCGTTTGATAGTCAGGCGCTGGACGCGGTCTATCGGCGACCTGATCCAAAAACTACCCGCACCGGGGCCAGCATGGGAGTAATCCATAGGTTCGAGTTGCTGCCCGATATTGACGGTCAATGGCGTGGGTTTTCTGACCAACAGGGTGTTCTTGGCATCGAGCAATGTGACATTGCGGCCTTCGCCTAACAGGGGAACGTCAAACACCGCGTCTAAGACCGACAACGGCTCTAGCAATATGGCAATGGCCTGTAAGTCGCCAGCTGGCGAACGGATGGCCCGGCTGATCATGAAGGCTGGGGCGTGGGAGAGCGTGCGTGCAAAACGAACATCTGCTTGGATGCCGCCCCGTGCTTTGAATTGATCGATGATTTCTGGCAGACCCACCAAGCGGTTCACCAGATCCGGGTCGGTTTCTGCAACGGCTTTGCCTGTGACGTCGAGCAGCAGCAGCTCAATGCCGGGGGTGAGTTCGTTGTAGAGGCGGCGGATGGATTTGAGCTCATCTTGGCAAACCAAGGGGCAACTGGAGCGGCTGTGTTGGTTGCGCCGAACGGCTTCATGGATGGCATTCGAAATGGAACGGTTGGTGGCAAAAAGGTCGACGATGCCGCGTTCAATTTGTCGGGACGTGTCCGACAGATGCTTATAGGCGTTTTGCTCTTGGGCACGATAGTCTGACCACGTTTGGAAAGACAACAACGCAATGCTGCCCCAGATCAGGCAACTGATGATCCAGGCAATGCTGCGCCGACTGTGGTTGCGGTGGGCTAAAAAGAAGGCTATGAGGTTGTTGCGCAAGGTTCCCGACGAGGAGGGGGAGGGTGATGCATCAGGGGTGTTAGTCATGGGCAGGGCTGGCGATGGCAGGCAAACAAGGGAGAGAGACTGTGGGTGTTCTCAGCGAAAGACTTGCACGGCTTCGGCCAGATGCGTGCTTTGGTCGTGCAGGCAGGCGGAGGCTGCCGCTGCTTGTTCTACTAGAGCGGCGTTTTGCTGAGTGATGGCATCAAAACGCGCCAACGCATCATTGATCTGCACGATCTTGGTGCTTTGGCTCTGGGCTGAGGCACTGATGGTTTCAATCATGCTTGACACTTGTTGAACGCGATGTTGGATGTCGGACATGGCTTGTCCAGCGGCATCGACCAATTGGGTGCCAGTCTCTACTTGGTGGGTGCTGTTGTCAATCAGCGCCTTGATCTCTTTGGCGGCTTGGGCACTGCGCTGGGCCAGCGTGCGTACTTCATCGGCCACCACGGCAAAACCCCGTCCTTGCTCTCCTGCGCGGGCGGCCTCCACGGCGGCATTGAGCGCTAGAATGTTGGTCTGAAAGGCAATGCCATCGATTAGGCTGGTGATGTCGGCAATCTGGTGCGAGGACTGGCTGATGGTCTGCATGGTGGCAATCACCTGCTGCATGGTGTGGCTGCCGTGGTGTGCCGATTGTGTGGCGCCGCCCGCCATTTCCTGTGCTTGCACAGCGGTTTGGGCACTGTGGTGTACGCTCTCTGTGATTTGTGCCATCAAGGCACTGGTTTGTGCCACATGGTGGGCCGCTTGCTCTGTGCGGTGGCTCAAGTCCACATTGCCTTGGGCAATTTCACGCACGGCGTGTTGCACAGAGGTGGCTTGGCTGGCAACATCGTCAATCAGCCAACGAAACATCTGGCCCAATTGGCTGACGGTGCGTAAAGTCATGCCGATTTCATCGACGCGGTCGATGTGGGCAGGCATGTGGTTGGCACCGGTGGCTACGTTCAGTGCCATTGCCTGCACTTGTTCCAGCGGTTTGGCAATGTGTTGCTCTAGCAGTAGACCAATGCAGCCTGCCAGCAGCAATATCCACAACAGCACCATCCCACCTTCGCCCCCTAGAGTGCGGATGGCGAAAGCGCCGCCCACACTGAGCAGTGCCATGCTGCCAATCAGCAGCCGGATGCGGGTTCGCACCCCCATTGTGCGGCCCCAACTGAGCACCGCTTTGAGGCCGGAATACACCAGAATGCCTTTGTGCAGTTTTTGCTGGCGTGTAGTGCCGGTGCGCAGGTGTTGGTAGAACTGCTCGGCAGCGGCACTGTCGGTGGCTAGGGCAGGGGTACGCACCGACATGTATCCTGTCTGCTGGCCGTTGCGCACGATCGGCACGGTATTGGCCCGAACCCAGTAATGGTCGCCATTTTTGCGGCGGTTTTTAACCAGGCCCGTCCACGGTTGACCAGCACGCAGCGTGTGCCACATATCGGCAAATGCTTCTGGGGGCATCTCGGGGTGGCGCACGATGTTGTGCGGCTGGCCTTGCAATTCTGTGCGTGTGAAGCCACTCACATCCACAAAGGCTGCATTGGCATACACAATGCGGCCCCGAGTGTCGGTGGTGGACATCAGAGTGGTATCAGCCGAAAACTCATAAAGTTGCCCAGTGACAGGCTGGTTGTTGCGCATGATCAACCTTTTGAAAGCAAACTAAAAAAGAAAACCCCCGTAGATGGAGCCAATCAAACCGGCAGCGTCATGTGTGACGCCCTTGTGCCCATGTTGTTAGAAGGTTGCCCAATCGCTAAATGCTCAGAGAAGCCCTAGCACCAATGACTGGGAGGCAAAGAGTGCAGCCGATAGGCTGCACTGGGGGCTGAAAATATGAAGACAACGCGGAGATCAGGCACCATCCATGAGCACCAAGGTGCACTGATCCGTGTGCCGGTATGGCGTCACATGGCTGCGGCGGCAGGTAAAGACGGCTTAGACAGGCAAGCGAGTGGGCTGGGAGACGCTTTCAGTGAAGGGGGCCGCGTCACTTGGGTCGGTTTGAAAGACCGCGACGGCGTGTACCAAATCTTGGGCTTGTAGGCGTAAGCTGTCTGCCGCAGCTGCCATCTCTTCGACTAAGGCAGCGTTTTGCTGGGTGGCTTGGTCCATTTGCACTACGGCCTCGCCGATTTGGGCCATGCCGGTGCTTTGTTCGGTGGTGGCGGTACTGATCTCTCCCATCAGACCCTTAACACGGTAGATATGCGTCACGACCTCGTCTATGGTGTGCCCGGCCCGCTCGGCCAACGTGTTGCCTTGTCCTACACGGTCGATGTTTTCGGTGATCAACGCTTTGATTTCTTTGGCGGCGGTGGCGCTGCGTTGTGCCAGATGACGAACCTCGCTGGCCACCACGGCAAAACCACGCCCTTGCTCTCCTGCTCTGGCCGCTTCTACGGCTGCATTGAGCGCCAAAATATTGGTCTGAAAGGCAATGCCGTCAATCACGCCGATGATGTCGGCCATTCTGCGGCTGGCATCACTGATGTCTTTCATGGTAGATACCACTTCCGTGACGGCTTGCCCTCCCTGGGTAGCTACTGTGGCGGCGCTTTGCACCAGTTGGTTGGCCTGTTGGGTGTTGTCTGCGTTGTGGCGCACGGTGGCACTCAGCTCTTCCATGCTGGCGGCGGTTTGTTCTAAGGCACTGGCCTGGCTTTCGGTGCGGGCGCTCAAGTCTTGGTTGCCCTGGGCAATTTGGGTGCTGGCGCTGGCCACTGCACCACTGCCTTGGCGCACTTGCACCACGATGGCCTGTAGTTGCTGGCGCATTTGTTCTAACGCATGGAGCATGTGGGCCACTTCATCTTGGCCCTGTGGATGCAGCGCCATGCGCATGTCTCCGGTGCTCATGCTGCGCACAGCGGCCACGGCCTGGGCCAGCGGTGCAGTGACACTGCGGCTGATCAGCACCCCCAGCGCGATGCCTAATAGCACACACAAGGCAGCCAAAGCCAAAGTGATATTGCGGCTGCGCTCGTACAGCACCGTATTGTTGTCAGAGACTTGTTTGGCATTGCGTTCAAAGTGTTCGGTCAGTTCAAACATAGACTGACCCACCTGCATGCTGCGTGGCATGGCATGGCGGTGCAGATATTGCAGTATGGGGCTGTTGGCATGCAGTTCTGCGGTTTGTAGTTGCTTGAGCATTTCTTGCACGCTTTGCTCATCGGCAGCCCAAGCTTGTTCCACCTTGCGGATAGCTTCTGTGGTGGGCCCATCCATCGCTTTTTGGCGGGCTTGTTCTATTAGGTCGATGCTCTTGGCGCGCCATTGCTGCATACGCTCCAGCGCCTGCGCCCGTTCGGCAACCGTGGTGGCCAGAATGGCATCACGCAGCGCCACTACCCCCACATAGCGTTGCACATTAGCCTCTTTGGCCAACGATAGCCCCAGGGTATCGCGTTCATACAAGGCGGTGTCAGCGGCATCTAGTTGCCCCATGTTGTAAACGGCAAAAATGCCCAGAAGACCCCCCAGCGAAGCTACCAGCATAAAAGCGGCAGTCAGGCGGCTAGAAATGGAATAATCGGAGAGACGCATGGTTTTATCGGGTGCTGGCGTTGGTTAGTGCTCGCTTAGATGCCAGACCAATGCCGGTGGATCAGCATCAGACCAAAAAACAGCACGGCCAAAAACAGGGTCTGCAACACCATCAGCGCCACGGGCTTCCAGCCCACGGTCAAAATGTCTTTCAGGTGGGTTTTCATACCGATGGCGACCATCGCCGTGACCAAAAACATGCGCGACACTTCGTTGCCGCCACTGACCATCCAGGTCGGCAACCAGCCGGTGCTGTTGACCACCACCAAAACAATGAAGCCCACGGCAAACCAAGGCAGCAATGGTGGGCGGGCGCCACTGTCACTCAAGGTAATGCCGTCATCGGGGGTATTTTGTTCGCGTTGGCGCAGCATGTGCTGGCGCGTCATCCAAACGGCCAACACAATCACCGGCACCAGCATGGCAACGCGCATCAGTTTGACCACCGTAGCGGCATCACCCGCAGGGTTGCTGATGCTGTAACCGGCCCCCACCACCTGTGCTACATCATGGATGGTGCCGCCCAAAAAAAGCCCTGCCTCCAAATCGTTTAGCCCCAAAGCACGTACCACTATCGGGTAGAGCACCATGGCGATGGTGGACAGGGTGCTGACGCCAATGACCGTGAACAGGGTGGCTCGTTCTTTCTGCGGGTGTTGCGGAAAGGCCGCCGAGATAGCCAAAGCCGCCGAGGCACCGCAAATGGCTACGGCACCCCCACTGAGCAAGCCAAAGAACTTCTGAAACCCCATCAGCTTGGCGGCCAGAATGCCAAACGCAATAGTGACTGCCACAGACAGCACCACCATGGCTACCGGCTGCCAGCCCATGGCTTGCACCTGTCCGGCCGTGATCTTCAGCCCCAGCAGGGCCACGCCAGCGCGCAAGATTTGCCGTGCTGCAAACTCAATGCCGGGCTTGCAGCGGCCTTCGGTGGACAGAAAGTTGACGGCCATGCCCAGCAACAGGGCAAACAGCATGACTGGTGCGCCGTAGTGTTCGGCCAGATACAGAGCGGCCACCGCGATGATGGCCGAAAGCATCAGACCCGGCCACAGGGGCGCCCAATGGGGGGGCAAAGAGAGGCTCATTGCAGACCTTGGTCGATCAAGTGGTTTTGGTATTGTTCGCGCAGACGGTGCTTGAGCATCTTGCCGGTGGCCCCCAGCGGGATGGCATCGATAAAGATCACATCGTCTGGCGTCCACCACTTGGCAATCTTGTCGCCGTAGAAGGCCAATAGGGTGTCTTTGTCAAGTTCTGCGCCCGGTTTGATGCTCACCAGTAGCAGCGGGCGTTCATCCCATTTGGGGTGGCGGGCGGCAATGCAAGCGGCCATGGCTACAGCCGGGTGCGACATGGCTATGTTTTCGAGGTCAATGGAGCTGATCCACTCGCCGCCCGATTTGATGACATCCTTGCTGCGGTCGGTGATGTTCATAAAGCCTTGGGGGTCGATGGTGGCCACATCGCCGGTGGGGAACCACGAGCGCCCTTGTCTATCGGCTACCGTGGCACTGTGCTGACCATGGATATAGCTGTCTACCACCCAGTGGCCGCTGACCATCAGTTCACCGGCAGTCACCCCATCCCAGGGCAACTCCTCTCCTTCGGCATTAATGATTTTCATGTCAATGCCAAAAATCGAGCGGCCTTGTTTGTTTTGGATGGCACGGCGTTGCTCTAGTGGCCAACCTTGTTGCTCGTTCTTGAGCGTACAAACTGTGCCCATAGGGCTCAGTTCAGTCATACCCCAAGCGTGGATCACCTGCACGCCGTATTGCTCCTCAAAGGTGTTGATCATCACTGGGGGGCAGGCCGAGCCGCCAATCACGGTACGCTTCATGGTGCTAAAGCGCAATTGCTGCGATTGCACATGGTGGAGCAGCCCCTGCCAAACGGTAGGCACGCCAGCGGCCATCGTCACGCCTTCGGCTTCAAACAGTTCATACAGCGACTTGCCATCCAGCGCCGGGCCCGGAAACACCAGTTTGGCCCCGACCATGCAGGCTGAATAGGGCAAGCCCCATGCGTTGACGTGGAACATCGGCACCACGGGCAAGATGGCATCGCGTGCGGAGAGGTTGAAGGCATCTGGCAACGCCGATGCAAGGCTGTGCAGTACCGTGGAGCGGTGGCTGTAGAGTACGCCCTTGGGGTTGCCGGTGGTGCCGCTGGTGTAGCACAGCGAGGAGGCGGCCTGCTCATCCAGCAGGGGCCAGTCGTACAGCCCGGTCTCGGCAGCCAGCAGGTCTTCGTAGCACAGCAAGTGCGGCAGCGATGTGTGCTGTGGCATGTGTGCCCGGTCGGTCATGAGCACAAAATGCCGGATGTGGCTGAATTGGTGGGCAGCGCCTTCGAGCAGTGGCAGGAAAGTCAGGTCAAAGCACAGCACCTGTGCATCGGCGTCTTGAGCGATCCACGCCATTTGATCGGGGTGCAGGCGGGGGTTCAGGGTGTGCAGCACCAGTCCGGAGCCTGAGGCACCGTAATACAACTCCAGGTGGCGATAGCTGTTCCAAGCCAGTGAGGCCACCCGCTGGCCTGGGGTCAGGCCCAGGCGTTGCAAGGCTTGGGCTAATTGCCGCGCACGGGCGGCCATATCTTTGTAGGTATAACGGTGGATATCTCCTTCCACACGGCGGGAGACGATCCATTGCTCGCTGTGGTGCCGTTCGGCATGGCGCAGCAGAGAGGAGATCAACAAAGGTTGGTGCATCATTTGGCCGTACATCGCAAAAGGCTCTTTCTGGTTCAAAAGCAGTCAAAAAGGAAAAAACAGCCCCCCGCCTCCCTGCACAGAGAGGGCGTAGAACAGGTCGGGGCAGTGGGGGGGCAGGTGCTGTCGTGACAGCGTGCCGCAGCCAGCGTTCAGGGGTTGAGCTGGATATGGAATGCCTTCACGATGGCGGCATTGCGTTCATAGTCTTGTTGTAGCGACTGGCCCAGTTCTTTGGGGGTTTGCGAGGGCACCGGCTCATAGCCCGCTTGCTGCATGCGCTCACGCACTTTGGCTGCGGTAGCTGCCTTGGTGAGGGTGGCGTGCATCCGCTCTACGGTGTCTGCGGGCACACTGCTGGCTACTACCACACCCAGCCAGTTAGAAAAGTTGAGGTCGGCAAAGCCTTGTTCTGACAGGGTAGGTACATCGGGCAGCAACGGCGAACGCGTTTTGCTGGCCACGCCGTAGGCTTGCAGCTTGCCCGCAGTGATCATGGCGCGCGAGGTGACGATGCCATCGAACATGATGGCGATCTGGCCGCCCATCACCTGACTCAGGGCTGGAGGGGAGCCTGCAAATGGAATATGTTGCAAATCCAACCCAGCTTTCTGGTTGAAGATCATGCCTGCATAGTGCGAGCTGGTACCAGAGCTGTAGGAGGCAAAACTGAGTTGGCCTGCATGGGTCTTGGCGTAGCTGATGAATCCCTTGAGAGTTTTGGGTTCCAGCGTGGGGGCGGCCACCATCACCATGCCTGTTTTGGCCACTGCGGCCACTGGCTTTACATCGCTCAGTGGCTTGAAGCTGGTGCGCATCACATGGGGGATTTCGGTCAGGATGTTGTTGGCAGTAAACATCACGGTCTGACCATCGGCGGCGGCACTCTTGAGCGCGTTGGCAGCAATGGCACCGCCGGCACCGGGTTTGTTGTCCACCACCACCGCTTTGCCCAGTTCTTGGCTGAGCTGGTCGGCCAGAATTCGGGCCATCACATCCATGCTGCCGCCTGCGGGGGCTGGAACCAGCATGGTCACGGGTTTGTCAGTCCAAGCATGGGCCAAGCTGCAACTCAAGGCCAGCAAGGGGGTGCCAAGGGTGGCGCACCAGAAACGGCGGCGAGTGGGCATGTGTGTCTCCTGATGTATGTTTATAGGTTCCAGACGGCAGTTCTGTGCTGACTGCTTGTCGGTAGCACATGGTAAAAAAGACCGGCCCCTGCTTGTTTGATAATCTGGGACATTCTTTGTTGAAATTGGGACATGAACCATGATCTCCACGATGCGTGTGGTGCGCAGTGCCAGTCTCAATGGTTATCTGGAGGTGGCCCAGTCCTGCGGGCTGGATGCCGCTGCAATGATGCGCCAGGTCGGCTTGCCCACCCGTTGCCTAGAAAACCCAGAAACGCTGGTGGCTGCCGAGGCGGTGCGTGAATTGTTGGAGCGCAGTGCCCAAGCTTGTGGCCGGGAAGATTTTGCACTGCGCATGGTGGTGCAGCGCAGTTTTGCCAGCTTGGGGCCCATCAGCTTGATTCTGAAAGATGAGCCTACGCCGCGCCAAGCACTCAACACCTTGTGCCGTTATCTGCGCTTGCTCAATGCGTTGCTGATCACCCATATTGACGAGACGGAGGACACCGTCACTATCCGTGAAGAGATGCTGGTGCAGCCCACGTTTTTGGCGCGGCAGGTCATGGAGTTGGCCGTGGGGGTGATGTTCCGCATTTTGCAAGAACTGCTGGGCGACCATTGGAAGCCGCTACAAGTGTGTTTTGCCCACCGGCCCCCACGCGACCCCAGTGGACATTCGGCCTTCTTTGGCCCGGTGGTGGCGTTTAACCAAGATTACAACGGTATTGTGTGCCGTGCCCAAGATTTGCTGCTTCCGCTGCACCGCAGTGATCCGGGCATTGCCCGGTTTGCACGCGACTATTTAGAGCGGGCATTGCACGACCGGGGGCACAGCGCCCGCGAGACGGTGTGCCATTTGATTGCCGCTTTGTTGCCAGGCGGGCGCTGTACGGCCCAGCAAGTAGCCGCCCACTTGCATGTGGACAGGCGCACCATCCACCGCCATCTGGCTAAGGAAGGGGTTTGCTTTTCTGAATTGCTCAATGAAGTGCGGGCCGAGCTGGCGCTGCGCCAGATTCGAGAAAATGGCTTGCCATTGACTGAAATTTCGGGCCTGTTAGGCTTTTCCAGTCCGAGTGCCTTTGCGCACTGGTTTCGCACCCAGTTCGGTTGCAGCGTCACCGTCTGGCGCAGCAGACAAGAGGCCGTTGGTGCTGGGGGGATGGCTCCGCCAGAGGATAGGGGCTAAGCCAAAACTGGTATGAAACCAACGGGTGAAGGCGCTGGGAGTGCTGTACCCCAGCAGCTCAGAGATGCGGGTTAGGCTGTAGTGTGGGTTGCGCAGGTAGCGTTGTGCCAACTCGCTACGCGCTTCGTGTAGCAATGTGCTGAAACTGGTGTGTTCGGCATCAAGTTGGCGCTGCAAGCTGCGCACACTCAGGCCCAGACTTTGCGCAACATGTTGGATATTGGCCCGGCCCATGGGCACCAACAAATAAATAGCTTTGCGCACCTCGTCCACCAGCGTGTTGGTTTCGATGCGTGGCAGAAACTCCAAAAACCGGCGGGCATATTCAGCCATGGCAGGCACGGCGGAGGCACGCGGTGCATCCAGATCGCGGGCATTGAACACAAAGCCATTGAATTCACTGCCAAATTCAAGACGGCAATCAAAAAAGCGCCGGTGCAGTGTCAGATCGTTGGGCGGGGAATGGGTGAAATTGACGCTGTTGGGTCGCCAGCCGTCGGTCAGTAAATTGCTGCACAGCCGAAACAGTACGCCAATGGCTAACTCGGTGGCCTGGCGTGAATGGATGCCCGCCACGATTTCTTGGCGCACGATGGCGGTTTGTCCTACCTCCTCAATTTGCATGGCCAGTGACTCATTGAGCAAATGGCGGTATTGCACGGTGGTGGCCAGTGCGGCCCGCAAGGTGGGCTGGTGGCTGATGAGCAGGCTAACCACACCAAAGTCGGCCAGTTGCCGTGCTTGGGCCATGCGCAAGCCAAAAGATTGACAACCCGACAGAGCCGCGGCTGCTTCCAGTAGCACCAAAGCCGAGCGTGAGGGGATGCGTTGGTCTGGGTTGTCCAGCAGGGCTTTGGTCAACCCTGCTTTTTGCAAGGCAGCCTGCGGTGGCAGGCCCACTTCGCGGGCGATATCGAAGAACTTGGTCAGTGCCGCTGAGCGGATCAGTGTGGCCATGGCATGAACTCTTGGTGTTTACCCGATTCTGGCACGAAATGCTAAATCTTGGGCATTGGATGCAAAGCGCCGCGGGCAGCCCATCCCTACAGTCTGACTCCACTGTCCTTGATATATGGAGACAAAGAAATGGCGTATGCAGTGCGGATGTACCAGGCCGGTGGCCCGGAAGTAATGCAGTATGAAGCGGTGCAAGTGGGTGATCCGAGGCCGGGTCAGGTGCGTTTGCGCCACGAAGCCGTGGGTCTGAACTATGCCGATACCTATTTCCGCAACGGCACCTACCCCATTCCTATGCCCAATGGCATTGGTGTGGAAGCTGCTGGGGTGGTGGAGGCCGTAGGGCCAGACGTTAGCCACGTAGCCGTGGGCGACCGCGTGACCTACACCGGCTTTCTGAATACGTTGGGTGCTTACAGCACCGAGCGTTTGGTGCCTGCCGCACCCCTGATCCACATTCCTGCGGGCATCAGCAGCGAGACCGCTGCCGCCATGACGATGCGTGGCCTCACCGCCGCCTATTTGATGCGCCGCATCTATCCGTTCCAGTCTGGCGATACGGTGCTGTTGCACGCGGCAGCCGGTGGCGTGGGGCTGATTGTGTCGCAATGGGCCAAATTGCTGGGCCTGACGGTGATTGGCACCGTCTCCAGTGAAGAAAAGGCCGCCGTAGCCAAGGCCCACGGCTGCGACCACACCATCAACTACAGCCATGAAGATGTGGCCCAGCGCGTGCGCGAACTGACCAATGGCGTGGGCGTGAATGTGGTGTTTGACAGCGTGGGCAAAAACACTTTTATGGCCTCGTTGGACTCGCTCAAGCGCCGGGGGCTAATGGTGTGTGTGGGCACAGCCTCGGGCACCATTCCACCGTTTGATCCGCAGATTCTGGCAATGAAAGGCTCGCTGTACATCACCCGTCCAGCCTTGGCCGACTACATCGCCGATCCTGCCGAAAAGGCCGAACTCGCCAACGAGATTTTTGGGCATGTGGCTGCCGGACGCATCCAGATCGAAATCAACCAACGTTATGCCTTGCAAGACGCCGTGCAGGCCCACCGAGATCTGGAAGCGCGCAAAACCACCGGATCTTCCATTTTTGTGATCTGAGTCTTTTACCAGGAGACATTCCTATGCGTATCGAACCGATGACCTGCGCCATTGGCGCAGAGTTGGTAGACGTCAACCTCGGCGATGCCGTGCGCGATGATGGGCTGTTCAAAGAGATCTACGCAGCCTTGTTGCAGCATAAGGTCTTGTTCTTGCGAGACCAAACGCTCGACAGGCTCTCGCGCCAAGACCACATGGCCTTTGCGCGGCGCCTGGGCCAGTTGGAAGACCATCCGATGGCCCCTAGCCACCCAGAAGCCCCCGGTTTGGTTCAGATCTACAAGAGCCCAGACAGCCCGATGGATCGCTACGAGAACGCCTGGCATACCGATGGCACCTGGCGCGAAACACCGGCCTTGGGCTGCGTGCTGCGCTGCATTGAATGCCCGCCCGTAGGGGGGGACACCATGTGGGCCAACATGGCATTGGCCTATGACAAGTTGCCCCAAGCCATCAAGGACGACATTGCCGACCTGTGGGCCAGCCACAGCTTCAATGCCTCGTTTGCCGCTGCCATGCCACAGGAAAAGCGACTGGCGATGAAGGCACAGTACCCCGATGCCGAGCATCCCGTGGTGCGTACCCATCCCGAAACGCGGGAAAAGGTGCTCTTTGTGAATGCCTTTACGACCCATTTTGTCAATTACCACACGGCCAAACGGGTGCGTTATGGACAGGACTACAACATGGCCGGTGGCGATTTGTTGCAATACCTTATTAACCAAGCCTTTAATCCAGAGTATCAAGTGCGTTGGCGCTGGAAGCCTTTCAGTATGGCAATTTGGGATAACCGTAGCACCCAGCATTATGCGGTGATGGATTACTCCCCTTGCCATCGCAAGATGGAGCGTGCAGCCATCATTGGTGATAAGCCTTTTTAATTTTCTTCCTTTCGTTATCCCTATTTTATTCAGGAGACATTTATGAACTTTCTCGACGGATCGCTGTTCCCAGAAAATCAGCAAAAATTGGTGATTACCGCAGCCCCCTATGGCCCTGAGTGGATGCCCGCTGACTTCCCGGAAGATATTCCTGTGAGCATGGAAGATCAGATTCAGAAGGCAGTGGATTGCTACAACGCTGGTGCCACCGTATTGCATGTGCATGTGCGTGAACTCGACGGCAAAGGCTCCAAACGTCTGTCCAAGTTCAATGAACTGCTGGCGGGCATTCGTGCCCGTGTGCCTGACATGATTTTGCAGGTGGGCGGCTCCATCTCGTTTGCGCCAGAAGGCGATGGTGCTGTGGCTAAATGGTTGTCAGACGACACCCGTCACATGCTGGCAGAGTTAGACCCTGCGCCCGACCAAGTGACCATTGCAATCAACACCAACCAGATGAATGTGGTCGAGCAAATGTGCCCCGCCGATGTGGCAGGCACCAGCTTGGGCACGCCAGAAGGCTACCGTGCTTACAGCGAGATGACCATTCCGGCAGGCCCAGCCTGGGTGGAGGAGCATATCCGCCGCCTGTCGGACAAGGGCATCCAGACCCATTTCCAATTGGCCAACATCACCCAACTGGAAACCGTGGAGCGCATGATGCGCCGGGGCGTGTGCAATGTGCCTCTGATCTTGACTTGGGTGGCGATTGGTGGTGGCTTTGATGCCCCCAACCTCTACAACCTGGCTAATTTTGTCCGTGCCGTGCCCGATGGTGCCGTTTTGACGCTGGAGACCTCCATGCTCAATGTGCTGCCGCTGAACATGATGGCAATGGCGATGGGTCTGCATGTGCGTTGTGGCATTGAAGACAACATCTGGACGCAAGACCGTTCACGCAAGATGACTTCGGTGGAGCAAATTGAGCAATTGGTGCGTATGGCGAAGGAGTGTGGTCGTCCAGTGGCTACAGCCAAAGAGGCCCGCGAGATCTACAAGATTGGCACCTTCTACAAGAACGCTGACGAGACCTTGGCGAAAAACGGTTTTGCCCCCAATCGCCAGCCAGGCCAAAAGGGCTTTACTGGTTATGTAGCCTAAAGAGGCATTTGCGGGAGGTGATGGCCTCCCGCATTGTTAGATCGAAGATAAAAATTGATGAAAGTGACCTGATCATTTATTTTTGAGACGGAAATAAATGATCAGGCCGAGAAGGCGACGAATAGTTTAGAAGCCACTGATGGATTGATAGTTCAAGGCTTTTGTTTTCTATTTGGGGTCGTCTGTTCATCTCAGGGGTGTTTTTAGAGTTATTTTGGCATGCTCTAATCATTCTCTGTTCATTCAAAGCGGCAACATTGCAATAAGACAGAACATGGCTGCATATACTATAACTACGGAGACTGAGATTCAGGAGCCAGCCGTTTCACGGGGCTATGCTTGGATCATTTTTGCCTTGACCTTTGGGTTAATGCTGTCAGATTACATGTCGCGGCAGGTGCTCAATGCCGTCTTTCCGCTGCTGAAGGCCGAGTGGGCATTGAGCGATACGCAGTTGGCATCGCTCAACAGCATTGTGGCCCTGCTGGTGGGCACGCTGACGTTCCCCCTGTCACTGATTGCCGATCGTTGGGGGCGGGTCAATAGCATCACGCTCATGGCCTTGCTCTGGAGTGTGGCTACGGCCGGGTGTGCGTTGGCGGCCAATTATGAGCAGATGTTTATCGCCCGTTTCTGTATTGGGGTGGGTGAGGCCGCTTATGGATCGGTGGGGCTGGCGGTGATTTTGGCCGCCTTTCCGGCCCGGATGCGCTCTTCCCTCACGGCCTCGTTCATGGCCGGTGGCCCCGTGGGGTCGGTACTTGGGATGGCCCTTGGCGGTGCCATTGCCAAGCAATTGGGTTGGCGTCCGGCCTTTGCGGCCATGGCTGGCTTTGGCTTGGTGCTGGTTGTTCTTTATATGCTCATCGTGCGTGAGAAAAAGCTGCGGCCTGCGTCGGCGGTGCAAGGCACTGAGCGCCAGGGCCCAACCCCATCGCGTCTGGGTGTCAAAGCGACTTTCATGGCTTTGGTCTCGAGCCGGTCGGTGTTGGCCGCCTACTTTGGCAGTGGCCTGCAACTTTTCATTTTTGGTGCAATTCTGGCCTGGCTGCCGAGTTACTTCAATCGTTTCTACCACTACGACGCCCAGAAGGCCGGTGTCACGGCTGCGGGTTTGTTGCTGGTGTTGTCGGTGGGGATGTCTGTTTGTGGTGCCATTACGGATCGGCTGTGTCGTAACCATCCCGAGCGCAAATGGACGATGGCCATCATTTACTCGGCACTGTCGGCCATGTTCTTGTTGTTGGCTTTCCAACAGCCCGTGGGCCCACAGCAAATGCTGCTGATGGCATTGGGCATGTTGACGGTGGCCTCCGTGACAGGCCCAGTGGGTGCAATGGTCGCCAATCTGACACATCCGTCGATTCATGCCACAGCCTTTGCCACCATGACGTTGGTCAACAACTTGGTGGGTTTTGCACCGGGCGCGTTTGTCACGGGCATGTTGTCTGACCACATGGGTAGTTTGCAGGTCGCCCTCTCTTACGTCCCCCTGATATCGATTGCTGCCGTGTTTGTTTTTGCCTATGGCAAGCGCCACTACACCAACGATCTACAGCGCATTCAGGCCATGCAGAAGTAAGCCTTTACCTCTTACAGACACTGAGAAAACCCATGAGTATTGCTACCACCGTTTTATTCGTTCCCGGTCTGCGCGACCATGTGGAGGAACATTGGCAGACCCTGTTGCAAAAAGAGATTCCTGGCGCCCGCTGTGTGCCACCGTTGGAGCACGACAAACTCAGCCGTGATGCCCGTGTAGATACCTTGCAAAAGGCGTTGGCCGCCATTGAGGGGCCGGTGGTCTTGGTGGCCCACAGTGCCGGCGTGATGATTACTGTTCAGTGGGCACAGAAGTACCACCGTTCCATTTTGGGCGCTTTGTTGGTGGCGCCTGCCGATGTTGAGTCTCCCATGCCCGCAGGCTACCCCACCGTGGCACAACTGGCGGCCAGTGGTTGGACGCCGATTCCCCGTAATCCCTTGCCTTTTCGCAGCGTGCTGGCTGCCAGTAGCAACGATCCCTTGTGTGCGTTGGAGCGCGCCCAAGGGTTTGCGAAGGACTGGGGTAGCCGTTTTGTGGAAGTAGGGGCACTGGGGCATATCAACCCAGCGTCTGGGTTTGGCCCTTGGCCGCAGGCGCTCACTTTGCTGGATGCTTTGGTTGCCGCCTGATGTTGTTGGCTCTTTTTTCCTTTGTTCTGGAGTTTTCCCATGTCTCGTGACGTTGTTGTTGTGAGCGCCGTCCGTACCGCCATTGGTACGTTTGGTGGCAGCCTCAAAGATATCCCCACCACCCAGCTGGGGGCATTGGTGGTCAAAGAGTCCTTGGCCCGTGCCCACACCGAAGGCAAGGATGTAGGCCATGTGGTGTTTGGTCATGTGGTCAACACCGAGCCACGCGATATGTACCTCTCGCGCGTGGCGGCCATCGAGGGCGGTTGTGCCGAAGGCACGCCTGCTTTTAACGTCAACCGCCTGTGTGGCTCTGGTTTGCAAGCCATCATTTCTGCCAGTCAGAGCATTTTGTTGGGGGATGCAGACATTGCCATTGGTGCGGGTGCAGAAAACATGAGCCGTGCTCCCTATGCCAGCCTGAATGCCCGCTGGGGTGCGCGCATGGGCGACACCCAGATGGTGGACATGATGATCAATGCACTGCACGATCCGTTCCACAAAATCCACATGGGCGTAACGGCTGAGAACATTGCTGCCCGATGGGGCATCTCGCGCGAAGAGCAAGATCGTTTGGCCGTGCAGAGCCACAATCGGGCGCAACGGGCCATCGAGGCGGGTTATTTCAAAGACCAGATTGTTCCGGTGATGCTCAAGAGCAAAAAGGGCGAGGTGGCCTTTGCCGTCGACGAGCATTTTCGTCCCCAGGCCACGATGGATGATTTAGCCAAGCTCAAGCCGGTGTTTCTCAAGGAAAACGGCACGGTCACAGCGGGCAATGCCTCGGGTATCAATGATGCGGCGGCGGCCGTGGTGCTGATGGAGGCCAAAACAGCACAGGCACGCGGTCTCAAGCCTTTGGCGCGGCTGGTGGCTTACGCACATGCCGGTGTCGACCCGAAATACATGGGTATTGGCCCAGTGCCTGCTACGCAATTGGCTTTGAACAAGGCGGGGCTGACCGTCAACGATCTGGACATCATCGAGGCCAATGAGGCGTTTGCGGCACAGGCTTGTGCCGTCAGCCGGGATTTGGGGCTAGACCCTGCCAAGGTGAACCCCAATGGTTCTGGCATCTCGTTGGGGCACCCGATTGGGGCCACGGGTGCGCTGATCACAGTCAAGGCAGTGCATGAGTTGCAACGTATCCAAGGCCGTTATGCGCTGGTGACGATGTGCATTGGTGGTGGGCAGGGCATTGCTGCCATCTTTGAACGGGTTTGATACCGAGCAGGCCTGCTGCTTTTGTGCAGGGCTGCTCGTGACGCCGCCCCGGCACTGGGGGCATGGGCACGGTGGCAACGCCCAGCGTGTACGCATGGTGCCCATAAGAATGCTGACCCACGGTTGGCGAGCACCGGCATCGGCAGTGCCCCGATGCCAGACATTACGAGGAGACACGATGAAATACAAACTGATTCCCGCCGCTGTGCTGGGGTTGCTGGCGGGCAGTGCTTTGGCACAGTCTTCCGTGACGCTCTATGGCACTTTGGATGGTGGTATTTTGAGCCAGAACAGTTCGGCACAGGGTTATTCCACCACTATCCCAGGCGCAACGGCAGATAAGGGCCATCTGACCAAGTTTCAGGACGGTGGCATTGGCGCAAGCAACTGGGGCATTCGGGGCAGTGAAGACCTTGGTGGGGGCTTGAAGGCGAATTTCCAGTTGCAGGGCAATATCAGTCTGGCCACGGGGGCATCCAACCCCATCAGTGGTGCAGTGGCTCCCCGTACCTCGGCGGCATTCAACCAAGTTGCCATGTTGGGCATGTCCGGTGGCTGGGGTGAAGTGAAGATGGGGCGTCAAATCAGCCCTCTGTACTATGCAGTGGCCTTTACGGACCCGCGCGAGGGGCGGTATTTCGGCAGTATTTTGGGTGCTATGGTGGGCATGAACAGCTCGGCGGGCTGGGCAGGCACCACCACCAATGTGCCGTTGTCCACGGTGTATGACGACAGCTCCGTGGTTTATACCTTGCCCAACATGGGCGGCGTCACCGTCAATTATCAGCATACCTTTGGCAATATCGACGGCAGCGCCCGTGCAGGCGCCCGTGATGCCATCACGATGCTTTACAACAACGGTGCGGGCCTGCGTCTGTCGGCGGTGTATTACAACGCAGCCGATAGCTACACCTTGCCCACCAATGCCACGGGCAAGGTCAATAACCGTGTGACCCATCTGGGGGCCAAATATGCATGGGGCCAGTTCAGCGTGGGGGCTGGTTTTATGAATGCCAAGAATCCCTCAGGCGTTCCCGCAGGGATGGGCGTGGTCAATGCGGCCAGTCCTGCCTTGGGCAGTACGGCAGGCAACAGCAATTACGACACCTGGAGTGTGGGTGTGGGCTATACCTTTTCGCCGGCCCTGCGTTTGCTCACTGGTTACTACCATATCAAAGACAAGAACAATAGTGCCAACCAGTCTGATCTGTTGGCCGTTGGTATGGATTACAGCTTGAGCAAGCGAACAACGGCTTATCTCCAAGCAGGCCATGTCAAGAACAAAGGGACGATGAACCAAGCGTTGGTGTATGGCACCCCTGTGGCCGCTGGCGTAACCACCACAGGCTACATGCTGGGTTTGCGCCACTCTTTTTAAGAGCACTGTGGTGTGATGGCCGTCCACTATCACCGTAGGCGAGACGGTGATGGTGGAGGATGACAGGCAAACCCTGCAGCGAGGTGGGCGCTGTGGCCGGTTTGCCTGTTTTTTTGCGTGGGCGGTATCAGGCCGCGCCAATGTTTGGCACCAGCCCTGCCGTGGGCTGGCCGCTCTTGAGTGCCGCCGTAAAGGCCAGCATCCGGTCAATGGGCAGGCGCGCGCGTGGGATCAAGGCGGGGTCTACCTCAATGGCATTGCTGCTGTTCTCTAGCACCTGCACCACCCCTGCCAAACTGTTCATGGCCATCCAAGGGCAATGGGCGCAGCTTTTGCAGGTGGCACTGTTGCCTGCCGTGGGCGCTTCGTAGAAGACCTTGCCGGGGTTGAGTGTGCGCAGCTTGTGCATCATGCCGTTGTCGGTGGCTACGATGAACTCTTGGGCGTCCATCGTTTTGGCCGCGTGCAAGATCGCCGAAGTCGAGCCTACGGCATCGGCCAGGGCCACCACTTCGGCGGGTGACTCGGGATGCACCAGTATTTTGGCTTGGGGGTGTTGTTGTTTCAGGTCTTGCAGTTCAAATGCCTTGAACTCGTCGTGGACGATGCAGGCGCCATTCCAGAACACCATGTCGGCACCGGTTTCTCGGCGGATGTAGTCGCCCAGATGGCGATCAGGGGCCCACAGAATCTTGTGGCCCTGTGCCTTGAGTTCGCGCACGATGTCGAGCGCACAGCTTGAGGTGACTAGCCAGTCGGAGCGGGCTTTGACGGCGGCGCTGGTGTTGGCGTAGACCACCACGGTGCGGTCGGGGTGGGCATCACAAAAGGCGCTGAACTCGTCTACCGGGCAGCCCAAATCGAGTGAGCAGGTGGCATCCAGATCGGGCATCAGGATGGTTTTTTCGGGCGACAAGATCTTGGCGGTCTCGCCCATGAAGCGTACGCCCGATACCACCAGCGTTTGCGCGGCATGGTCGCGGCCAAAGCGGGCCATTTCCAGCGAGTCGCTGACGATGCCGCCGGTCTCTTCGGCCAAGTCTTGCAGATCGGGGTGTACATAGTAGTGCGACACCATCACCGCATTCTTTTCTTTAAGCAGGCGGCGGATTTTGTCTTTCAGTGCAGCGCGCTCTGCTGCTGCTGGCTCGGCGGGCACCCGCGCCCAAGCATGTTTGGTGGCACAGACAGCACCTTCGGTGGGTTGCTCGTATTCAACGTCTTTAAGGGCTTGGGCGGTGGTCATGCAAGCTCCTGCAAACGCATAGAAAAATCAATAGCCTTGACATCTTTGGTCAGGCCGCCAATGGAGATGCGGTCAACGCCAGTCTCGGCCAGTGCGCGCAGGCTCTCTAGGGTAACGCCGCCAGAGATTTCTAAGATGGCCCGGCCAGCATTGAGGCGCACCGCCTCGTGCAATTGGGTGGGGGGCATATTGTCCAGCAGTACCATTTGCGCCCCTGCCGCCAAGGCTTCTTCGAGTTGCGCCAAGGTTTCTACTTCGATCTCGATAAATTGAGCCCGTGCCGCCACCTGCTGTGTAGCGCGCAACACAGCAGTGACGCCACCGGCGGCCGCAATGTGGTTTTCCTTGATCAGCACGGCATCATGCAGGCCAATGCGGTGGTTGGTGCCACCCCCCACCCGCACCGCATATTTTTGTGCCAGCCGTAGGCCCGGAATGGTTTTGCGCGTATCCACAATGTGTGCGCGGGTGCCCTGCACGGCCTCTACATAGGTGGCCGTCTTGGTGGCTACAGCCGACAGCAGTTGCAGAAAGTTGAGGGCGGTACGCTCGGCGCTGAGCAGAGCGCGGGCGTAGCCCTCGAATTCCAGCACCACAGTATCGGGGGCGCAACGTTGGCCTTCAGCCACGCACCAGTGCAGTTGTACGGTAGGGTCGAGCGCACGAAAAGCGGCCTCGGCCCACGGGGCGCCACAAATCACGGCGGCTTCACGGGCCAGAATACGGCCACGGCTGCGGCGCTCGGCAGGCACCAAGGCGGCGGTCAGGTCTCCGGTGCCTACATCTTCCTGCAAGGCCCGGGCTACATCCAGCAAAACTTGGCTGTGCAGCACTTGGCGGGTTTCATCGTTGAGGTATGTCATGGCCGCCAAGCATAGCGGCTTTGTCGCCTATGCTGTGCCTATGACACCGCAGGGGGCTACACTGCGCGCCTTTCATGGACTTTGCGAGTTGGCCCCTGATGACACACACCGCCATGCCTGCTTCTACCACTGCCACACCTTATGGCACCTTACCTCCCGCCTCGCCGCTGCCCCAGCGCCGCCCGGTGAGCTTGCCACGCCTGCAACAGATGCGCGAGGCTGGTGACAAAATCACCATGCTGACTGCCTACGATGCCACCTTTGCCGCCGTGGCTGACGCAGCAGGCGTGGAGTGCCTGCTGGTGGGTGATTCGCTTGGCATGGTGTGCCAGGGGCTGGCCAGCACCGTGGGCGTGACGCTAGAGACCATGATCTACCACACCGACAGCGTGGCCCGTGGTTTGCGCCGCGTACAAGGCACGGCCTGGGTGGTGAGCGATTTGCCCTTTGGCAGCTACCACGAATCCAAAGAGCAGGCCATGCGCAGCGCCTCGGCGCTGATGCATGCGGGTGCCCACATGGTCAAACTCGAAGGCGGTGGCTGGACGACCGAAACCGTACGCTTTTTGGTAGAGCGTGGCATTCCGGTTTGTGCCCATCTGGGTTTGACACCCCAGACGGTGCATGCGCTGGGTGGCTACCGGGTGCAGGGCAAAAGCGAGCAAGCTGCCCAAACCTTGCGTCGCCATGCCCACGAATTGCAGGATGCAGGTGCCACCATGGTGGTGCTGGAGATGGTGCCTGCCGAGTTGGCGACCGAACTGACGCAAGAACTCACGCATTGCCACACCATTGGCATTGGTGCTGGCAATGGCACAGCCGGGCAGGTGCTGGTGTTGCACGACATGTTGGGCATGAACTTGGGCAAGATGGCTAAGTTTGTACACAACTTTATGCAAGACGCGGGCAGCGTGCGTGGCGCGATGGAGGCCTATGTGCGCGCCGTGAAGGCAGGCGCTTTTCCAGATAACGCGCTGCACGCCTGGTAGTGCTGGGCGCGCGCCAGCGCAGGGCGGTTACAGGCGGAACTGCCCCACCATGCTGGAGAGCTTTTGCGCTTGCTCGTTCATAGAATGGGCCGCGGCCGCCGACTCATCCACCAGCGCCGCATTTTGTTGCGTCATTTGGTCGAGTTCGTTCACGGCGGTCTGTACCTGCCCGATGCCGTCACGCTGCGATTGCGCCATGGCTGCAATTTCGGCAATCAACTGGCTGACTTGTTGCACCCCTTGCACCATTTCGCGCATCACGTCGCCCGATTGCGCCACCAGTGAGGCACCGGCGGCCACAGTGCTTTCGGATGCCTGAATCAATTCTTTGATTTCCTTGGCCGATTGGGCGCTGCGCTGTGCCAGGGTGCGCACTTCTGAGGCCACCACGGCAAAGCCTCGGCCTTGTTCACCGGCGCGGGCCGCTTCCACGGCTGCATTCAAGGCCAGAATGTTGGTCTGGAAGGCAATCCCATCGATGATGCCCACAATGTCCCCGATGTGTTTGGAGTGGTCGGTGATTTGCGACATATTCGCTGCCACCTTGGCGACCACATCGCCACCCAGATTGGCCGAGCTGGACACGGTTTGCGCCAGCCGCGCCGCTTGTTGGGCCGAATCTGTGGACTGGATGACAGTGCGGGTTAGCTCATCAATGGCCGTGGCCATCTCTTGCAGGTTGGTGGCCGTTTGTTCGGTGCGGTGGCTCAGGTCAAGGTTGCCTTGGGCAATTTCGGTGGAGGCCCCTGTGACAGATTGCGTACCGGCACGCACTTGGGCTACCAGCTCCCGCAGTCGGCCATTCATGGTGCCAACGGCATTCATCAATTGGCCGATTTCATCCGACCGATTGGATTCTAGGTGGGCGCTCAAATCGCCTTGGGCAATGGTTTGTGCCACTTCTACGGTGCGCGCCAGTGGCGTGGTAATGCCGCGCACAATCCACCACGCTGCCAGCAGACTCAGGCACAGCACGATGGCAATGGCCGAGGTGCCTAGCAGCCGAGCGGTTTGCACGGCCTGCAAGCCCTCGGTGCGGGCTTGATCGCGCAGGGCTTCTTGGATGGTGATAAATTTCTTTAACGATTCCAAATAGTCGTTGCTGATGGGCATCAGGCGGCTCGTGGCCAGCGTGCGTGCTTCATCAAACTTTTGTTCTTTTTTCAGGGTGTTGATTTGGGCCACCATGGCCAAGATGGGTTGGCGAAAGGCATTGACATCGGCCAGCGCCTGCTTGGCCTGTGCATTTTCGGTTTCTGCTTCAATGCGCTTGTGTACCTGCCCAATGTCGGCGATGGTGGCCTTGATCAGGCTGCCGAAAGTCTGGCCTACGTTTTCGTCTGAGCTGACCGCAATGGCAACCACACGTTGCAGGTTGTTGCCGATCAGCCCTTTCCACTCCAAGGCCAGCTTAATGCCAGACTCGTATTGGGCCACGCTGCTCATGGTGTGGTGCAGTGCCCGTCCTACCGATGCTTCCATCAGCCCTACTGCCACCGACAGGGACAGCAATATGGCAATGATCAAACCGATGAGCTTGGCTTTGATAGAGGTGAGTTGAAATGCACCCATGATGTGTTGTCCCCCCTTAACACGTAAAATTCTTTTCCTAGGCGTGGCAACGCGTCTGCCCTTGCAATACAACCGCACCCTGCCGGTGCGGCAAGCGTACCATGCTGTATGGAAGGCTAGAAGCCAACACGTAGGTTGGACACAGCCCGATTTTCAGCCCTTGTTTTATGCACATCGTCCACACCATTCCCGAGTTGCGTGCCGCTTTGGCATCCAGCCGCCAACCCGCTTTTGTTCCCACCATGGGCAATTTGCACGAGGGCCATATCTCTCTGGTACGCCAGGCCAAGCCATTGGGCGATGCCATGGTGGTCAGTATTTTTGTCAATCGGCTGCAATTTTTGCCACATGAGGACTTTGACAGCTACCCGCGCACCTGGGAGGCCGATTGTGCCAAGCTGCAAGCGGCTGGCTGTGATGTGCTGTTTGCACCGCGCGAGGCGGATTTGTATCCCGAGCCGCAAACTTTCAAGGTACAACCCGACCCACAGCTGGCCGACATTCTGGAGGGGCAGTTCCGTCCCGGCTTTTTCACTGGCGTTTGCACGGTGGTGATGAAGCTCTTTAGTGCGGTGTTTGCGGGCAAGCCCCAGGGCGTGGCGGTGTTTGGTCAGAAAGACTACCAGCAGTGGCTGGTGCTGCGGCGCATGGTGCAGCAGTTTGCGCTGCCCATCGAGATCGTGCCCGGCCAAACCCAGCGCGCTGCCGATGCTTTGGCTCTGAGTTCACGCAATGGCTACCTGAGCGAGGCTGAACGGGCCGAGGCCGTGCAGCTTTCGTTGGCCCTGCGGGCTTTGGCACACGCTGCCTTGGCCGCCGCCGACACCTTGCCCCAGCAATGGCAAGCATTGGAGGCGCAGGCCATGCAAGCCTTGCAGGCGCGAGGCTGGCAGCCCGACTACCTCACGGTGCGCCGCCGCAGCGATTTGCTCCCGCCCCAGACTGGGGATGGCAGTGGTGCGCTGGTGGTGTTGGGGGCCGCCCGTTTGGGCAGCACCCGCCTGATTGACAATTTCGAGATCTGAGCGTGCCCAGGATGATGGCTGTGCCAGTGGGTGCATGGTGACCTCTGCCCCACGCCCGTTTGCTCGGCGCCGTGGCGGGCCGCCACCACGGCGGTTGCCCCGGTCTGCACCTGTTCAGCCCCGCCTGCTGTTGCTCAACAAACCCTTTGATGTGTTAACCCAGTTCAGTGGTGGCGAGGGCCGCGCTACCCTGAAAGATTGGGTGGATGTGCCTGGTGTTTATCCGGCAGGCCGTTTGGATCGAGACAGCGAGGGCTTGCTTTTGCTGACCAATGATGGTGCCTTACAGGCCCGCATTGCCGACCCTCGGCACAAATTGGCAAAAACCTATTGGGTGCAGGTAGAAGGCATCCCTACCGAGGCGCAATTGCAACAACTGTGCAGCGGAGTGTTGTTGAACGATGGCCTCACATTGCCTGCCCAAGTGCGCAGCCTAGAGCCTCCTACATTGTGGGAGCGTAACCCCCCGGTGCGGTTTCGCCAGCATATTCCTACGGCTTGGTTGGAGTTGGTGATTCGCGAGGGTCGTAATCGGCAGGTGCGCCGCATGACGGCAGCGGTGGGTTTGCCTACATTGCGCTTGGTGCGTGTGCGCATTGGCCCGTGGGCATTGGATGGGCTAGAGCCGGGCCAGTGGCGTGAAGTGCCCGCTGTGTTGGCACCTGCCCCAGAGTAAGCACCGTTTGGAGCTGGGTGGCCCGAGACGGGGTATGGGTATTGGAGTGCCGCTAAAAATGTAAATGATTCTCATTTAATATGCTGTACCTGCCGGTTAGTGGTGCGCCAAGACGTCATGGTTGGGGGGCGTTGTTTTCTACGCTGGCTGTCTGTGCATACCAGTGTCACAAACGGCCGCTAACTTCAGGTGCTACAGCAGCTTTGATTGGAGTTATCCATGTCCAAGACCATCATGATCGTTGACGATTCGGCCTCTCTGCGGCAAGTGGTGCGCATTGCCTTGCGGGGTGTGGGCTTTGAGGTGATTGAGGCCAGCGATGGGCAGGAGGCGCTGGAGCAGCTGGATGGCAAAAAGATCCATTTGGTGATCAGTGATGTGAATATGCCGCGCATGGATGGCATCTCGTTTGTCAAGGCAGCCAAGCAGATTCCGGCCTATCGTTTTACGCCGGTGGTGATGCTGACCACAGAATCGGGCGAAGCCTCTAAAGAAAGAGGCCGGGCGGCGGGTGCCAAGGCCTGGATGAACAAGCCTTTTCAGCCCGCGCAAATTGTGTCGGTGGTGTCTAGGCTGATTGCACCCTGACCGATTGCGGAGCCAACCCAGTATGAACCTTGATGAAATTCTCCAGACTTTCATCATCGAGAGCCGTGAGCTACTCGAAGGCATGGAGCAGGCGTTGCTGCAACTGGAGCAGTCTCCGGCAGATGCCGAGCTGGTACATGCCGTTTTTCGTGCGGCCCACACTATCAAGGGGTCGGCCGGCTTGTTTGGCTTAGATCATCTGGTGACGTTTACCCACCATGCCGAAAATGTGCTCGACCAAGTGCGTGCCGGTCAGTTGCCATTTTCTAGCGGGTTGGTGGCGCTGTTGTTGCAGGTGCGTGACCATGTGGGCGCATTGATTGACCATGTGGCCGGGGGTACGGCACCCAGTGCCGCCGTACATGCCCGCAGCGTGGAGCTGATGCAGGCATTGCAAACTTGCAGTGTGCCTGCGCCCACCCACCCACATCCCTTGGATGATGCGGCCATTGTGTCGGCGTTGGCCCGGCGAGCCACCGGCCCCAAGGCCACGGCCAGCCAAGATGGCACAGCCACGCCACGGGCGGCCAGCAGCGACTGGCATATTTTTTTGCGCTGTGGCCCGGACATGCTGCGCGATGGCATAGACCCGCTGGCATTGCTGCACTGTCTGAACAGTCAAGGGCGCATAGTGGGCATGGTCACGCTGAGTGACGAATTGCCAGACATGACGCAGATGGACCCGGAGGCTTGCTACCTTGGGTTTGCCATTCGCTACCAGAGTGCTCTGGCTGCACAGGCCATTGACAGCATGTTTGAGTTTGTGCGCGAGGGGGCGCAGGTGGGCATCGTGCCGCCGCACAGCCCGCTCCAAGATTACCACCACGCCCTGCCTGACGCCCCGGATGTGGCTGTTTGGAGGCAGGCACTGCAAGGGTGTGGCACCCTGAGCCCAGAGGAGCTGGCGCTGTGGTGTCCACCATTGCCCTCTGCATCTGCCGCTGTGCTGCCTTCTGTGGAGGCTGGGGCTTCTAAGGCATCGCAATCGGTGGTTGCTGGTGTGCTGCCACAGGCGGCCAAATCGGCAGAGGTGGCGTTGATTCGTGTCCACGCAGACACGTTGGATGCACATATCAACTTGATTGGTGAACTCATTATTGCCAGCGCAGGCCTGCATCTGGCAGTGGCACACAGCGGCTTGCCCGCGTTGCAGGAGTCGGCTTCGGTGCTGGCGCGGTTGGTGGAGTCGGTGCGTGGCTCGGCTTTGCAGTTGCGCATGGTGCAAATTGGGGCCACATTCAATAAGTTTCAGCGTGTGGTGCGCGAAGTGTCGCAGGAGATAGGTAAAGACATTGCCTTGGAAATCAGCGGCGCTGAGACCGAGTTGGACAAGACGGTGATCGAGAAGATTGGTGATCCGCTCACCCATCTGGTGCGCAACGCCATTGACCACGGCATTGAGCCGGTGGCGGTGCGGGTGGCCCGTGGCAAACCGGCTCAGGGCCGGGTGCGCTTACATGCCTGCCATGACTCGGGCAGCATCTTGATTGAGGTGTCGGATGATGGTGGCGGGCTGTCGCAGCAGCGTATTTTGACCAAGGCTGTGGAGCGCGGGTTGGTGCGCCCCGACCAAGCATTGACCGAGCAAGAAATACAGCAGCTTATTTTTGAGCCCGGTTTTTCTACTGCCGAGCAGGTCAACAACCTGTCGGGGCGGGGCGTGGGGATGGATGTGGTGCGCCGCAACATCACTGCCCTGCGCGGCAGCATCGACATTCAGAGTGTGGAGGGAGCTGGCACCACTATCCGCATTCGCTTGCCATTGACGCTGGCCATCATCGACGGGTTTTTGGTCACCGTGGGGGATGCGGCTTTGGTCATTCCGCTGGAGATGGTGGAGGAGTGCATCGAGTTGACGCCGCAGGCTATGCAAGCGGCTCCCGGTCACGACGTATTGCACTTGCGTGATCAATGGTTGCCCGTGATTCGTTTGCGGTCGTTGTTTGGCCTGTCAGAAGCCCCAGCGTTGCCTGCGGGTTTTGCCACGGTGGCGCCACAAGAGACGCAAGCCCGCCACAACGTGGTGGTGGTGCGTTGCGGTGGGCACCGTGCAGGCTTGATGGTCGATGCCTTGCACGGTGAATACCAAACAGTGATCCGCCCGTTGGGGCCGGTGTTTCACGGTTTGCCGGGTATGAGTGGTTTCACCATTCTGGGCACCGGTCAGGTCGCATTGATTGTGGATGTGCCGCAGTTGTTGGCCACGGCGGCAGGGCGCCATGACGACAGCATCGGTCTGGGCAGCCACGAAGTGAGCATGGCATAAGAAGTTCAACCAAGGAAGTTCCAAGAATATGTTCGGAAACCTCAAGATCGGGACGCGGCTGGGGCTGGGCTTTGCGCTGGCGTTGGCCTTTTTGTTGGCAATTGCTGCTGTGGGGGTGGGCCGCATCGGGGCCATCAGCAAAGATGTGGAGTCTTTGTCTAATCAGCAGCTCAATGAGGTGGTGCTGGCCAATGAGATGATCGATTTGATCAATTTGCAGGCCCGCACGCTCAATGGTGCAATGGTCTACGCTCTGTTGCACGCTGATGCCGATATGCAGACCCAGCTTGATAAGCTGGCTACCACCGGCGACCAAATTGCCGACCGCTACCGGCAACTGGAAGCGGTGCTCACCGAGCCCAAGGAGGCACAGCAATTGGCTAAAGTGGCCGAGGTGCGCAAGCTCTACCGCGAAGCTCAAAAAAAGGTGGTAACGCTGTTGCGCGCCAACAAGCCCGAAGAGGCTGCCGTGGAGCTGTTGGGGCCAGCCCTAGAGGCCCAAAATGCCTATGTGCAGAGTGTGGACAGTTTGCTGACCTTGCTAACGCAGATGGCACGACAAATGGGCGTGCATGCCATGGGTGAAGCCAATGAAACCCACTGGCTCATCGTGGGGCTGGGCGCGGCGGCGGTGGTGCTCAGTGTGTTGTCGGGAGCTTGGATTACCCGCAGCATTACCGGGCCAACACACCAATTGCTGCACAGTGTGGAACAGATGGCCCAAGGGGATTTCAGCCGTCCTGTGACCTTGCAACGCCAGGATGAAATAGGGCAGTTGGCGCAGGCCATGCGCAGTTTGCACGCGGCAGTGCATGGCATGGCTGCCGATGCACAGTTGCTGATCAAGGCGGCGGTAGAGGGCAAGCTATCGACCCGGGCCGATGAGTCCCGCCATCAGGGAGACTTTCGCAAAATTGTGCAAGGTGTCAACCAGACTTTGGACGCAGTGATTGGCCCGTTGCATGTGGCGGCGGGGTATGTTGAGCGCATTGCACAGGGGGATGTGCCTGCACGCATTACCGATACCTACCAGGGCGATTTCAATACGCTCAAGAACAACCTCAACACCTGTATGGATGCTGTGCAGGCCTTGGTGGCCGATGCCACCATGTTGGCCCACGCGGCTGCACAGGGGCAGCTATCTACCCGTGCCGATGCAGGGCGGCACCAAGGGGACTTTCGCAAGATTGTGCAGGGGATTAACCAGACACTCGATGGCATCGTGCTGCCGGTCAATGAGGCGGTCGCGGTGCTCAAAGAGATGGAGCGTGGCAACCTGACGCGCAAGGTCAAGGGCGACTACCGGGGCGATTTGCAGGATTTCAAAGGTGTGGTGAACAACACGGTCGAGAAGCTCTCGCAGGCGATGGTGGAGGTGAGCACCACGGCTGCCAATTTGGTGTCGGCCACGGCCCAGGTGTCGGCCACCTCGCAGGCACTGGCCCAGGCATCGAGCGAGCAGGCGGCATCGGTGGAGCAGACCTCGGCGGCCATGAACCAGATGGCGGTATCGATCCAGCAAAACACCGACAACGCCAAGGTGGCCGATGGCATGTCGGCCCAAGGCAGCCAGCGGGCTACAGAAGGGGGGCAGGCCGTCACAGAGACGGTGGGGGCCATGCAACAGATTGCCCGCAAGATCAGCATCATCAATGACATTGCCTACCAAACCAATTTGCTGGCGCTCAATGCCGCTATTGAGGCGGCCAGAGCGGGCGAGCATGGCCGGGGCTTTGCGGTGGTGGCGGCAGAGGTGCGCAAGTTGGCCGAGCGCTCTCAAGTGGCGGCGCAAGAAATCAGCCAATTGGCGGTGAACAGCGTGGGCATGGCCGAACGGGCGGGCACTTTGTTGGACGAAATTGTGCCCGCTACCCAAAAGACGGCTGATTTGGTGCAAGAGATTGCTGCGGCCTCGCAAGAGCAGAGCGTGAGTGCTGGTCAGATCAATGTGGCGATGGGCCAGCTCAACCAGATCACCCAGCAAAACGCCAGCGCCTCAGAGGAGTTGGCCGCTACGGCGGAGGAGATGTCTTCACAGGCTGCCAATTTGCAAGAGGTCATGGCTTTTTTTGTGGTGGCTGGTAACGAGGCCCACATCAGCCGTTGGGCCAGCGCAGCACCCAACAGGGTGCCTCGGGTGTCTGGCGGTATTCCTGCCTTGGCGCCAGCACCGGCGCTGATGAGCAGTGCCGATGAAGCCGATTTTGTGTCGTTTTGAGGCGGATGGTCATGTTGATGGAGACAGTCTCTGTGGCATCGGGGGGGGCCGTACGGCCACAGCAGTATTTGACGGTGCAGGTGGGGCAGGAAATATTCGGGCTGGGGATTGAGGCCATCCGCGAGATCCTCCAGTACCGCGATTTGACCGCAGTGCCCTTGGTGCCCCCGCTGATTCGCGGGGTGATTAACCTGCGTGGTGCCGTGGTGCCAGTGATTGATTTGGCAGTGCGTTTGGGCCGCCCGGTCAGCCCAGTGACCGAGCGCACCTGCATCGTGATTGTGGAGTTGCCCGACAGTGAGCAGGCACCGCCGGGCTACAAGATGGGGCTGGTGGTTGATGCGGTCTCGCAGGTGCTGGAGTTGGCAGAAGCCGACAGGCAGCCACCACCAGAGTTTGGCACTCCTTTGCGCCGGGATTTTGTGCAGGCGATGGGCAAAATGGCGGGGCAGTTCATTGTCTTGCTGCAACTGGCGCGCTTGCTGTGGCTGCCCGAAGTGGCGGTCATGGGGCAGATGCGCTGAGTTTGCTATGGCCCATCCCTTGTGTATGCCTTTGCCGCCGCTGTTGACCAAGCTCTCGGGTAAGGAGTTCGCGGC
This sequence comes from Giesbergeria sinuosa, assembly GCF_042652905.1. NCBI lineage: Bacteria > Pseudomonadati > Pseudomonadota > Betaproteobacteria > Burkholderiales > Comamonadaceae > Giesbergeria > Giesbergeria sinuosa. The sequence continues at coordinate 110,396 of NZ_JBHSHJ010000009.1, forward strand.
TTTTCAGACGCTGATTTTTCAGATGACGGGTATCAGCCTGTCTCAGGCCAAAAAGGATTTGCTGGTGGGGCGTTTGGCCCGGCGGGTGCAGGCCTTGGGGTGCAAGAGCTTTACAGAGTATTTTGACTACCTGATGAAGCGCAAAAATGCGGGTGAGTTGCAGGCTATGATCAATTTGGTCACCACCAACGAGACCTATTTTTTTCGTGAGCCTCGGCATTTTGATTTTTTGCAACAGTGTGCTGCGCAACGCCCGCGTCAAAACCGTGATGGGTTTCGGGTGTGGAGTGCGGCGGCCTCCAGTGGTGAAGAGGCCTACACTGCGGCGATGGTTTTGGCCGAGACGCTGGGGCAGCGCCCTTGGGAGGTGGTGGGCACAGACATCAGTACCAAGGTGTTGGCTACTGCCCAAGGGGGGCATTACCCACTGACCCGGACAGAAGGGATTCCGTTGTCGTTATTGCGAAAATACTGCCGCAAAGGGATACGGGAGCAAGATGGTACTTTGTTGGTAACTAAAGAATTGCGCCAGCGGGTGCAGTTTTTACACTGCAATTTATTGGCCCCTGCATCGGTGACGGGCCAATTTGATGTGATATTGATCAGAAATTTGCTGATTTATTTCAATTTGGAAACCAAGAAGAAAGTGATTGCCAACTTGCTGCCATTTTTGCGCGAGGACGGTTATTTGATCGTAGGGCATTCCGAGTCTTTGAAGGGCGTGACTCAGGCATTGGTGCAACATTTGCCCAGTATTTACCGCCGCGCCTCGTCCTTGCCACTGGTCAGACCCAAAGTCTGACCAGCGCAGCGCGCGCGCTCAGGCGGTTGCAGGCAGGCTGCTTTGGGCCGCCGCCAAGAAATTGGCTTGGGCGGCATCACCTGCCTGTGTCACCACCTGTTGCAGGGCGCTGACGGCTTCGTTGGCCGATGCCAAACGGTTTTTCATGCTGGCACTGAACACCTGCGCCGTTACAGGCATGTTTTTGAGTACGGTGCTGATCTGGTTTTGTGCCTGTGCCCAATGGTTTTGCACATCACCAAGCCGGTTGTTGGAGTGCTGATGCCATTCTTGCCCGAGGTGGTTGGCAATTTGGTACAGCTCTTGACCGTAGTGGCTGGCTTGCTGGGTCAGGGGTTGCACCGCACTTGCTTGTAAGGCGGTGAATTCTTCTAGGCGTTGCACTTGGAGCAGTTTGTTCCAGTGCTGGGTTTGTTCGCTCAAGGCACTTTGTGCGGTTTGGACATTCAGTGTGGCAATTTGCACCAGGCTTTCACAGGCCTTGCGTGTAATGTGCTGAACAAATGCAAAGGGTTCGGCGGGGGTAAAGAGCGAGCGGACGGTGTTGGGCATGGTGATCTGGGGTGAAATGGAAGCTATCAATGTAGAAGTCAAATATGACATTTATGTGAATAGCAGAGCATTAATGTTGCGCTGCAACATAAGGTAAAAATGCTGCTAGAATTGTTGAGTCACCCCGTTGTTCATGAGTATGACAATTTGTAAGGATTCACAATGATTGCCATAAAGAAAGCACAAAAGATCATTCAAAGAGAAATGGATTCTGTTGCTGCTACTATTTTTTCTGAACTGGTGTTGTCGTTGGAAAAAAATACCAGCTTCAATATGCATAGACTCTATGAGCTGGATTACAAAAACTTTGAAACTGCGGTTGAAATCATCAAAGAATGGCGTCTGGATCGATACTATGCCAGCAAAGTTAAAATATTAGCCAGTGCCTTGTATATTGAGGAAATACATAACCAATGAGCGTTGCCGAGTCGGTGCATTCAACGGCCTATCCGTGCCATCTGGATAGTGATGAATGCATTTTTAGCTGAATTGGTTTATTGTTGCGTTTTTTTGTTTTGTGGCATCTGGATGGCGATGCCGATTGGTTTTCTCTCATTGGCTCATTTTCTGAAGTGCGCCACGGCCTGCGCTGTGCTTATGGGCGTGCTCTATGCTTGGCCCCAAACTTGCACATTGGGCACCCTCTTCTAGGCGCTGGCTGTAGCGCATGGTATAAGCTGTCTTGGCACCAGAGGTTCATGGGGCATTTGCAGTGCCTATATGACAATGACCCAAGGTGCCCAGTGGTGGTGCGGTGCGGGTGTCCTGCTGTGGTGGGGTGGGGATTGCCCGTATTGGTGGTGCCGCTGCTGGTGCAAAAAAGCCATCTCTCTTTGTGTATCATGGGTGTTGCTTAATGGGCTTGGCACCCGTGGCAAACGGCTGCAATTTCAGAATGAGATTTTTAAGATGAAGATGACCAGCATTAAACTGCGGCTGAATGTTTTGTTCGTTGTCATTATTTCCGTGCTGTTGTTGGCGTTCAGTGCGGTCAGTTACTTCAGAACTAAATCTACTCTAGAGCGTAATAATGCCCATCAGGTAGAAATGGCGCTCAAACGGCTGTCTACCAATCTTCCTAGCTTGTTGTGGAGTTTTGACAGCGAGCAGTTGAGCAAGAATCTGGATTCTGAAATGTCGGCCAGCTTCCTCAACGGCATCATCATCACCAGTGGTCAAAAGGTGCTTGGGGGGGTCTCGCGTGGGGGCGATGGCAAGACTGTTGCGGCCACCCAGCCTCCAGCCGCAGATTTTTCTAAGGAGGTGGAGCTGTTCTTCCACGATGGTGGCAAGGCCAACCCGGTAGGTAAAGCCGTCATTTATGTGTCTACCGAAGAAATCCGCGAAGCCTTGGGGCAAGAGCTGTTGCGCGCACTGTTGCAGGTGTTGATTTTGGATGTGGTGATTGTGATTGCGCTGTCTTCCATCCTCAATTCGATGGTGCTCAACCCACTGGCCCATGTGGGCCATGCTCTGCGCGAGATTGGGCAAGGCGATGCCGATTTGACCCGCCGCCTGCCCCGTGCCAATACCGATGAGTTCAATGATGTGGCGGAGGGCTTTAATACCTTTGTTGAACGCTTGCAAAAGATCATGGTGCAGATTACCCAAAGCGTGGGCACGATCTCGCATGCTTCTGAAGAGATTGCGCGGGGCAATATGGATTTGTCGGCCCGCACCGAGTCTCAGGCCAGCTCGTTGGAGCAGACGGCGGCCTCTATGGATGAGATTACCAACACGGTGCGACAAAATGCCGACAGCGCCCAGCAGGCCAACCAGATGGTGGGGGCTGCTGCCGAAGTGGCCGCGCGTGGTGGTGCCGTGGTGAAAGAGGTGGTGCAGACGATGGGGGCCATCAATGCGTCGTCGCGCAAAATTGTGGACATCATCAGCGTGATCGATGGCATCGCCTTTCAAACCAATATTTTGGCGCTCAATGCAGCGGTGGAGGCCGCACGCGCAGGTGAGCAGGGGCGTGGTTTTGCCGTGGTGGCCTCTGAAGTGCGCAGCTTGGCCGGGCGCTCTGCGGCGGCGGCCAAAGAAATCAAGGGCTTGATTGATGAGTCGGTAGCCAATGTGGGCATTGGCTCTAGGTTGGTAGACCAAGCAGGCTCTACCATGACCGACATTGAGGACAGTGTGAGCAAAGTCACGGGCATCATGGCTGAGATTCATGCCGCCACCGATGCCCAAACCTTGGGCATTAGCCAGATCAATGAGGCTATCCGCCAGATTGACAACAACACCCAACAAAATGCCGCATTGGTGGAGGAGGCTGCGGCAGCAGCTGGCTCTATGCAGACCCAAGCGTCTCATTTGGCGCAGGCGGTGAGTGTGTTCAGGTTGTCGGAGTCGGCCTCCTCTTCCCGTTTGCTGGCGTTGCGCTAGTTTTTCCCACCCTGATAAAGGAGTTTACCCATGATGAAGCGTTTGGTTTCTACTTTGGCTGCGGCGGCTGCCCTGACTGTTGGCTCGTCGGTTTGGGCACAAACCGCCCAATTGGTCTACAACGAAAATGCGGTGGGGCAGACGGTGGCAGGCAAGCTGATTGCCGACATTTATAAAAAGGCAGGGATGACGGCCAATGCGGTGCCTGTGCCGGGTGTGCGGGCCAATGCGATGGCTTTGTCGGGGGAGAAGGATGGCGAGGCCGGGCGTATTGGCGCTTATTTTGTCAAGAACCCAACGTTGATCAAGGTGGAGCCTTCGCATTACTACCTGTCTTCGGCAGCTTTTGCCAAGAAAAGCAAAAATGTGGTGATCAAGTCGAAGGAAGACCTGAAAAAATACAAGGTGGGCATTGTGCGGGGTATTGCCCACGGTGAGGCAGCCACCGAGGGCGTGCCGGGGGTGCAGTTGGCGGCTTCGTATGAGCAGCTTTACAAGATGCTCGATGGTGACCGTATTGACGTGGTGATCGATGAAGGCATCAGCGGCCCGATTGTGTTGAAAAAGATGGGTCTGACCGATATTGGGCAAGTGGCCGAGATTGCGCGTTTGGATCTTTACCACTCTCTCAATCCGGCCAAGAAGGATTGGGCGCCCAAGATTTCTGCGGCCATCAAGGCCATGAAGGAGTCTGGTGAGCTCGATAAGCTGGTCAAACGTTACGAAGAAGAAGCCACGAAGTGAGGTGTTCCCCGTTGGCATAAGACGGGGGGTTTGCTGCGGCTGAGGTGGGAGGTTGTTGATATGCCGCCTGTGTCGGTGTTTCGTGCCGCCTTGCTCCGTTTTGCGGCGGATGGCAGGGCGCTCTATGACGAGGACGGCTTGTTAGCCATTGGCCCAGATGCCACCGGGCGCCAGCGGGTACAAGCGGCGGGTAGCTGGCAGGCGCTGGCTGCACAGTATGCCGACCAGCCCGTAACGCATTGGCCTGGCCGGATCATGGCGCCGGGGTTTGTGGATGTGCATGTGCATTATCCGCAGACCGATGTGATCGGCTCGCCTGCTGCGAGCTTGTTGCCTTGGCTGGAGCGGTATGTCTTTCCCCAAGAATCCCGCTTTGCCGAGCCACAGCACAGTGCCGAGGTGGCGGCGTTTTTTTTGCAAGAGTTGCTGCGCCATGGTGTGACTACGGCGCTGGTGTTTGCCACCTCACATCCGGCCTCGGTACAGGCTTTGTTTGATCAGGCACAGCGTTTGCAGCTGCGCCTGATCACAGGCAAGGTGCTACAAGACAGGCATTCGCCTGATGGGGTGCGTGACCATACGTTGCAAAGCCTGATTGATACCGAGAGGCTGTTGCAGCATTGGCATGGTGTCGATCGCTTGGGTTATGCCATCACGCCGCGATTTGCCCCTACCAGCACGCCTGAACAATTGCGCGGCGCTGGGGAGCTGGCAGCGCGTTATCCGCAGGTTTGGGTGCAGTCGCATGTGGCCGAAAACCGCGATGAGGTGGCTTGGGTGCGGGCGTTGTTTCCGCAGGCGCGCAGTTATTTGTCGGTGTACGAGCAGTTTGGCTTGTTGCGTGAGCGGGCGGTGTTGGCCCACGGCATTCATATAGACGATGCAGATCGGGCCTTGTTGCAGGTGAGCGGCACGGCCGTGGCGGTGTGCCCCAGTAGCAATTGGTTTTTAGGCAGTGGCTTTTTTGATTTTGCCGCAGCCATGCGGGCGGGGGTGGCTTATGCCCTGGCCAGTGATGTGGGGGCGGGCACGAGTTTTTCGCCATTCAAGACCATGCTGGCTGCCTATGGCACGGGGCGAGAGTGCCAGACCAAGCCGGGCGTTAGTTTGTCACCAACGCATCTGTGGTGGTTGCACACGGCAGGGGCTGCGCGAGCGTTGGGCTTGGCCGGTGTAGTAGGTAATTTGCTGCCGGGCTGTGAGGGCGATTTTGTGGTGCTCAATCCGCAGGCCACTGCTTTGTTGGCCCGGCGCACGGCACAGGCGGCCAGCCTAGAGGAGCTGTTGTTCGCATTGATAGTGCTGGGCGATGACCGTGTGATAGAGCGCGTCATCATTTCTCAAGCAAAATACCAACCCATGCTGGACTGATAAGAGTCAGTAGCTATCAAAATCGTAGTTTTCACAGGAGCCACCATGAGCATCAAAAGCGACCGATGGATACGCCGCATGGCGGCCGAGCACGGCATGATCGAACCCTTCGAGCCAGGACAAGTGCGCCAAGTGGATGGTCAGAAAGTCATCAGCTATGGCACCAGCAGTTACGGATACGACATCCGCTGCGCCCCAGAATTCAAGGTGTTCACCAACATCCACAGCACGGTGGTCGATCCTAAAAATTTTGACGAAAAAAGCTTCGTCGATTTTCATGGTGATTCTTGCATCATCCCACCCAATAGCTTTGCTTTGGCCCGCACGGTAGAGTACTTTCGCATTCCGCGCAATGTGCTCACGGTCTGCTTGGGCAAAAGCACCTACGCCCGTTGCGGCATCATTGTGAACGTCACGCCCTTCGAGCCAGAATGGGAAGGCTATGTGACGCTGGAGTTTTCCAACACCACACCGTTGCCTGCCAAGATTTATGCCGGTGAGGGTTGTGCGCAGGTCTTGTTTTTCGAGAGCGACAAAGACGACGTGTGCGAAACCAGCTATAAAGACCGTGGCGGTAAATACCAGGGTCAGCACGGCGTCACTTTGCCGCGCGCCTGAGTTTTCTGTCCCGGAGGCGCACCATGAAATGGGAAGGCAACCGCCAATCCGACAACGTTGAAGACCGGCGGCATCACTCAGGCGGCAGTCAGCCGGTGCTTGGTGGCCGCAACATCGGTATTGGCACCATCGTGGTGGCTTTGCTGGCAGGTTGGTTGCTGGGCATCAACCCGCTCACCGTACTGGGGTTGCTCAGTGGTGGCACGCCTCCGGCGCAAGTGCAACCACACACCCCAGCACAGCGCCCTCCGGCCGATGACCGCATGGCCCAGTTTGTATCCACCGTGCTGGCCGATACCGAAGACGTCTGGACTGACGTGTTTCGCCAAGGTGGCAGCCGCTACCAACAGCCCAAGCTGGTGCTGTTTCGGGGGGCAACCCCCACCGCCTGTGGCACGGGGCAGGCGGCGATGGGGCCGTTTTATTGCCCAGCAGACCAAAAGGTTTATATCGATCTGGCCTTTTACGAAACCCTCAAACGCGATCTGGGGGCACCTGGCGAGTTTGCCCAAGCCTACGTCATTGCCCACGAAGTGGGCCACCATGTCCAGCATCTGCTGGGCATCAGTGACGAAGTAGATCGCCAGCGCGGGCGCGTCAACCAAGTCCAATACAACCAGCTCTCGGTGCGGCTGGAACTCCAAGCCGACTGCCTGGCCGGTGTTTGGGCGCACCATGCCCAATCAGCACGGCAAATTTTGGAGCAGGGCGATATCGAAGCGGCCATGAATGCCGCCGCCAAGATTGGCGACGATGCTCTGCAGCAACGCAGCCAAGGCCGTGTGGTGCCCGACAGCTTCACCCACGGCAGCAGCGCCCAGCGTGTGCGCTGGTTCCAGCAGGGGCTGCAAAACGGGAAAGTGCAAGGTTGCGACACTTTTTCAGCACGTAGCCTCTAGCCAGCACCGTTTTCCCGGCGCTGGTGCGACAATTGCAGGCTCAATGACAAGTTCTTTTTCCAATTTATCGCTGGCCGAGCCGCTGGCGCGTGCCGTGGCCGAAATGGGCTACGAGTCCATGACACCCATCCAAGCGCAGGCCATCCCGGTGGTATTGACCGGACAGGACGTGATGGGTGCCGCCCAAACCGGCACCGGCAAAACGGCGGCGTTCTCGCTGCCCCTGCTGCAACGCCTGCTCCAGCACGAAAACGCCTCCACCTCCCCAGCCCGCCATCCGGTGCGGGCCTTGGTGCTGCTGCCCACCCGTGAGCTGGCCGATCAGGTGGCCCAGCAAATTGCGCTCTACGCCAAATACACCAAACTGCGCAGCGCGGTGGTCTTTGGTGGCATGGACATGAAGCCCCAAACCATAGAGCTGAAAAAAGGCGTCGAGGTGTTGGTGGCTACCCCAGGGCGCTTGCTAGACCATATCGAGGCCAAGAACGCCGTGCTCAACCAGGTGGAATACGTGGTGCTAGACGAAGCCGATCGCATGCTCGACATCGGTTTTCTGCCCGACTTGCAGCGCATCCTGAGCTACCTCCCCCAGCAGCGCACCACCTTGCTGTTTTCTGCCACCTTCTCGCCCGAAATCAAGCGGCTGGCGGGCAGCTACCTGCAAAACCCCATCACCATCGAAGTGGCACGGCCCAACCAGACAGCCTCCACCGTCGAGCAGCGTTTTTATGCCGCCACCGATGACGACAAGCGCCGCATCATCCACCAAGTGCTCAAAACCCGTGGCATCAAGCAGGCCTTCATCTTCGTCAACAGCAAACTCGGCTGTGGCCGCTTGGCCCGCAGCCTAGAGCGCGAAGGGTTAAAAACGGCCGCACTGCACGGCGACAAAAGCCAAGATGAGCGCCTCAAGGCGCTCGATGCCTTCAAGCAAGGTGAAGTCGATTTGCTGGTCTGTACCGACGTGGCTGCACGCGGTCTCGACATCAAGGATGTGCCAGCGGTATTCAACTTTGATGTACCGTTCAACGCGGAAGACTACGTACACCGCATTGGTCGCACGGGCCGTGCGGGCGCATCCGGGTTGGCCGTCACGCTGGTGTCGGGCAGTGACAACCGTTTGGTCGCTGACATCGAAAAACTGCTCAAAACCAAGCTCGACGTTGAGACACTGGTGTTGGACGAGGTGCGCACCGAGCGTCCGCCCAGCCGCTACACAGAAGGCCGTTCTGAACGCTACGAGCGCCCCGATCGTGGTGCTGCGGCCCGCTCGCCCCTCCAGCGTGGTGGTTTTCGGCCCGCAGTGGCCTCGCGCGATCCCTTTTTCGACAAACCTTACGAGGCCTCACCAGCCACGGCAGTGCCACAATGGGACGCCGCCCCCCGTACCTCTGCGGTGCGTGGTCAGTCCACCAACATCAAGTCCAAGCGCAAGTTGGCAGCCTTGTTTAAACCGGTGGTGCCAGCCCCCACTATGGATCTAGGTAGCACCTGTATCGAACTGTCCAACGACACCACAGTCCCTTGATGCTTTCTTGGTATTCTGTAGTTCTTTCTTGAGACTATCTTGATGCCATCTTTCCTAACATGGAGTTATCTCCATAGGAGGAAGAGATGGATGCTTTTTATTTGGGTCTGGCCGGCACGCTCTGGCTGTTGGCCTACGGTTTATTAAGAGGTGGTCTCCGCCTGGTGACACAGGAGCAGCGCACATGACCGGCTGGGCATTGTGGGCACTGGTGCTCTCTGGCGGGTTGTTGGTTTATCTGATCGCAGCCCTGTTGCACCCAGAGGACTTTTCATGACCTCCGGTGCGTGGATTCAACTGGCCGTTTTCTTGGCCGTGCTGCTGGCGCTGTCTTGGCCCTTAGCGCATTATATAGACGCCGTTCTCTCTGGCCGTGTGGGCTGGATACAGCAGCTGGAAGCGCCACTATGGCGCTTGCTGGGGGTGCGAGCAGAACGGGAGAGCAATGCCTACCGTTATGCTCTGGGGCTTCTGGTGTTCAATGGCTTGGGGGTATTGGCCGTGTATGGGCTGCAACGGTGGCAGGCCTATCTGCCCCTCAATCCGCAAGCAATGGTGGCCATCAGCCCAGACTCGGCATTCAATACCGCCATCAGTTTTGTCACCAACACCAATTGGCAGGGGTATGGTGGCGAGTCCTCTATGGGCTATCTCACGCAGATGCTAGGGTTGACGGTACAGAACTTTCTGTCTGCTGCCACCGGTATCGTGGTGGTGCTGGCCTTGATACGCGGCTTTGCCCGCCATTCAGCGCAGACCATTGGCAATGTGTGGGTAGACCTGAGCCGGGTGACGCTCTGGATTTTGTTGCCATTGTCGCTGGTGTTCTCTTTGGTGTTTGTCAGTCAGGGGGTTTTACAAAACCTGTCGCCCTATCAAGAGGTGACCACGTTAGAGCCTGTGACTTGGCAAGCGCCACAACTGGGCCCCGAAGGGCAGCCTATGGTAGATGCGCAAGGCCAGCCGCTGCTGCAAGAGCAGCGCAGCGCGGTACAGACCATAGCCATGGGGCCTGTGGCCTCCCAATTGGCTATCAAGATGCTGGGTACCAACGGTGGCGGTTTCTTTAACGCCAACTCTGCCCACCCCTTTGAAAACCCGACACCGCTGAGCAATTTCCTGCAAATGCTGGCCATCTTTTTGATTCCAGCTTCCTTGTGTTTTGTGTTTGGTCGCATGGTGTCTGACCAGCGTCAAGGCTGGGCCGTATGGGCCGCCATGGCGATACTGTTTATCGCCTTTGTTATTCCTGCCACAGTGGCAGAGCAACAGGGCAACCCAGTTCTGGCGGGGCTGGGCATCGACCAAAGCCCTAGCAGCACCCAGTCTGGCGGCAACATGGAAGGCAAAGAGGTGCGTTTTGGCATCAATGCTTCCACATTGTTTGCCATCATCACCACCGCTGCCAGTTGCGGGGCGGTCAACGCCATGCACGACAGTTTTACTCCTTTGGGGGGGGCCATGCCGCTGATCCTGATGCAACTGGGTGAAGTGGTCTTTGGTGGCGTTGGCTCGGGTCTCTATGGGATGCTTCTGTTTGCTATTTTGGCCGTATTCATTGCTGGCTTGATGATTGGTCGAACACCAGAGTACCTTGGTAAGAAGATCGAAGTGGTAGAGATGAAACTGGTGGCTATAGCCATCCTAGTGACGCCCTTGTTGGTGCTGCTCGGAACCGCATTGGCAGTGATGACAGAGGCAGGCCGTGCAGGCATTGCCAATCCTGGCCCACATGGGTTCAGTGAGATTTTGTATGCCTTGAGTTCAGCCGCCAACAACAACGGCAGTGCCTTTGCGGGCCTGTCTGCCAATACCCCCTTCTACAACGTGTTGCTGGCTGTAGCCATGTGGTTGGGGCGGTTTGGCATCATCGTTCCGGTACTGCTCATTGCTGGATCACTGGCCGCAAAAAAACGCCTCACAGCCACCGAAGGCACCCTGCCTACTCACGGGCCGCTGTTTGTCGCACTGCTCATCGGCATGGTGTTGTTGGTCGGATTGCTCAATTACGTGCCTGCCTTGGCACTGGGGCCTGTGGTTGAGCACCTAATGTTGTGGAGCCAAGCCGTATGACACGCAAAAAGCTTACCCTGTTAGACCCTGCCCTCATGCGCCCTGCGTTGTGGGATGCTCTAAGGAAGTTCGATCCCCGAATCCAGTGGCGCAACCCTGTGATGTTTGTTGTGTATGTGGGCAGTGCCTTCACCACTGCTTTGGCTTGGGATGATCCTACTGTCTTTACGGTGGCAGTGGCCCTGTGGCTGTGGTTTACTGTCTTGTTTGCTAATTTTGCCGAGGCTTTGGCCGAAGGCCGCAGCAAGGCGCAAGCCGCATCATTGCGAGGTCTTAAAAAGACAACTTGGGCCAAGAAACTCGATGCAGCTTCTCGCCCGGACATGGAGCGTGCACAAATACAATGGCTGCCGCTAGAGGCCGACATGCTGCGACGAGGTGATCTAGTACTGATAGAGGCTGGAGACACCATCCCCGCTGATGGGGAAGTCATTGCTGGGGTTGCTTCGGTAGACGAAAGTGCCATTACTGGCGAATCGGCCCCCGTGATTCGGGAGTCGGGTGGCGATTTCAGTGCCATCACTGGCGGCACGCAGATACTCTCCGATTGGATCGTAGCTCGTGTCACGGTCAATCCAGGTGAAACCTTCGTCGATCGGATGATCGCTATGGTGGAGAACGCCAAACGCCAGAAAACACCCAACGAGATCGCGCTCACCATCTTGTTGGTGGCATTGACCATCGTGTTCTTGGGGGTCGTAGTCACCTTGCTGCCCTTTTCGCAATTTTCTGTCAGTGCCAGTGGTACTGGGGAGCCGGTCAGTTTGGTGGTGCTGGCTGCTTTGCTGGTCTGCTTGATCCCCACCACGATTGCTGGGTTGCTCAGTGCCATCGGGGTGGCTGGTATGAGCCGCATGATGCAGGCTAACGTGATTGCCACCTCTGGGCGGGCGGTAGAAGCGGCAGGCGATGTCGATGTGCTGCTGCTGGACAAAACCGGTACCATCACCTTGGGCAATCGTCAGGCCAGTGCCTTCCTGCCAGCACCGGGCGTCAAGGAGATCGATTTGGCTGATGCTGCCCAGTTAGCTTCCTTGGCGGACGAGACCCCTGAGGGGCGCAGTATCGTGGTGCTGGCTAAGCAGAAGTTTCAGTTGCGCGAACGCGACATCACCGCGTTACAGGCCCAGTTTGTTCACTTTACCGCTCAAACTCGGATGAGTGGTGTCGATATGGCTGGTGAACGCAGCTTGCGCAAAGGGGCTGCCTTGGCTATCCGCAACCATGTGGAATCTCTGGGGGGGCACTTCCCAGCCTCTCTACAAGCATTGGTAGACGATGTCTCACGGCGGGGCAGCACTCCACTGGTAGTGGCCGATGGCAGTAAGGTGCTGGGCATCGTGGAGTTGAAGGACATTGTCAAGGGGGGCATTAAGGAGCGGTTTGCCGAGTTGCGCCGTATGGGCATCAAAACCGTGATGGTGACAGGTGACAACCGCCTGACGGCAGCGGCCATTGCTGCGGAAGCTGGGGTGGATGATTTTCTGGCCGAGGCCACACCCGAGGCCAAGCTCCAGCTGATTCGTGATTACCAGAGTGCCGGTCGGTTGGTGGCCATGACAGGCGATGGCACCAACGACGCTCCAGCCCTGGCCCAAGCTGATGTGGCGGTCGCTATGAACACTGGCACCCAAGCGGCCAAAGAGGCGGGCAACATGGTCGATCTCGACAGCAACCCCACCAAACTGATTGAGATTGTGGAGACTGGCAAGCAAATGCTCATGACGCGCGGCTCCCTGACTACGTTCAGCATTGCCAACGATATTGCCAAGTATTTTGCCATCGTGCCCGCCGCTTTTGTGGGCACCTATCCACAGTTGTCTGCACTGAACGTCATGCAGTTGGTTAGCCCTAACTCTGCCATCCTATCAGCGGTGATTTTCAACGCCTTGATTATTATCTTTCTGATCCCCTTGGCACTTCAGGGCGTTCCATACCGTGCTGTGGGCGCGGCAGTACTGTTACGACGCAATCTGGCGATCTACGGTCTCGGTGGCATGATCGTTCCTTTTGTTGGCATCAAGCTGATTGATATGGCATTGGCTTTTATTGGTCTGGTTTGACAAAATTCCTCATATCTTTCCCATGACAAAAATCGTATCTCGTTTTTCCTTGGCTGTGGTTGTGCTGGCAAGCCCCATCGTGGCCCATGCAGATCTCACTTTCAATGCCAGTGTCGTGAGTGAGTACCGTTATCGTGGTATATCGCAAACCCATTGGAAACCTGCTGTTCAGGCAGGCGTTGACTTCAGCGATGGAGGCCTCTATCTGGGAGCCTGGGCATCCACTATCCGCTGGATCAAAAATTCTGGTGGTGATGCTCCCTCAGAGTTTGACTTCTATGGGGGCTACAAAGGTGAAATTTCACCTGGCCTTGGCTATGATGTTGGCGTACTGCGTTACCAATATCCTTCTGCTGGTCTATCGATTAGTCCCAACACCACTGAAGTTTATGGGGGACTCAGTATGGGCATGTTCAGCGCCAAGTATTTCCGAAGCGCCACAAATCTGTTTGGCTTTGATCGCAGCCGTGGCAGCAGCTATCTTGATCTGAGTGCTACGCTAGATTTAGATAAGGGTATGACACTGACGCCACACATTGGCTACCAGATCGTGCGCAATAACAGTACATATTCCTACGCCGACTATGCACTCACTTTAACCAAAGATATTCGTGGCCTGTTGTTCAGTCTCACATGGCTGGGCACCGATAGCCATGCTTACACGGCAGCCGATGGCAGGAATTTGGGCCGAGGCCGTCTTGTAGTGGGTACCAAGATCAATTTCTGATCGAAGAGGCTTTCATGACATCGCAATCTAACCGATTGGCAAACACCGATACGGCCCCTGGCATTATGCGGCCTGCATTCACCCTCTTCGCTGTACTGTCAGTGGTGACAGGGTTGCTCTATCCATTCGCCGTCACGGGCCTTGCCCAGAAGTTGTTTCCACATGCGGCTAATGGCAGTCTGATTCAAGTGCATGATCAGGTGGTCGGCTCTGCATTGATAGGACAAAATTTCAGCGCCCCCCACTACTTCTGGGGACGACCCTCAGCCACTGCTCCCATGACCTACAACGCGGCAGCGTCGGGTGGTTCTAATTTAGGGCCATCTAATCCCAACCTGACTGAGGCAGTCCAGGCCAGGATCGCCACCTTGCGCGCTGCCGATCCGAGCAATACCCAGTCGATTCCTGTTGATTTGGTCACAGCATCGGCCAGTGGATTGGATCCACATATCAGCTTGGCAGCTGCCGAGTTTCAGGTTAGTCGGGTAGCGCGTGCGCGCAATCTATCACCGACCCAAGTGCAAGCATTGGTGGCTCAGCATACACAAGGCCCTTGGCTAGGGGTACTGGGCGAATCACGCGTTCATGTGCTGCCACTGAATCTGGCGCTGGATGCCCAAGTCACGCCTTAAAAAGAGACCATGCTGGATCTTTGGGGGGTACTGTTGGGTTTAGGTACAGTCCTCTTACCCGCGCTGTGGGCTGCATGGTTGGTACGACGCCAAGCACCGCCCAAGCATCTACAAGAGCATCATAAAAAGTGCTAATTCAGAGGAAACTATATGCTGATTAATTGCGTGGCCTATCACCATGGAAAAAAATTGGCAGATATTCCTATCGAAGATATTTCCATCTGGGTAGAAAAACCAGAATGTTTTGTCTGGGTCGCATTGCGTGATGCCACCCATGCCGAGTTGCAGCTGATGCAAGAAGAGTTTGGGCTGCACGAATTAGCGGTAGAAGATGCACGCAATGGACACCAACGCCCCAAGATAGAAGAGTATGGCGGCATCGTCTTTATTGTGATGCAGTTACTGGAAGTCCAGCAGGATCAGGTACAGGTAGGGGAGGTAGCTATTTTTGTGGGGACTAACTTTGTTCTTTCCGTACGCAATAGCAGCCAGCAAAATTTTCTTGGGGTGCGTGGACGTTGTGAACGAGAACCAGATTTGTTGCAGCATGGTGCTGGTTTTGTCTGTTATGCGCTGATGGATGCCGTGGTGGATCGTTATTTTCCATTACTGGATGCTATTGAAACCGAGTTAGATGATATTGAAACTCGTATTTTTGATAGAAATGCTGCACGTGGCAATATTGAGCGTTTGTATGCACTCAAGCGCCGTGCTACTACTATGCGTCATGCAGTATCTCCGTTGCTCGAAGTTACTGGAAAACTGCATGGGGGGAGGGTGCCTGTGGCTTTTTCTGGAACACAAGAGTATTTTCGTGACGTCCACGACCACTTGATGAGAATCAATTCAACGATTGACTCCATTCGTGAAACCATTGCTACAGCCATCCAGGTAAATTTGTCTATGGTGACGATTGAGGAGTCCGAAACAACCAAAAAATTGGCAGCTTGGGCGGCCATTTTTGGTGTATCTACATCCTTGGCTGGAGTTTGGGGTATGAACTTTGAAAGAATGCCTGAGTTGAAGTGGGAGTATGGCTACCCGGTAGCCTTGTTGATTATTTTCAGCGCAATCGGTGTGTTGTATTGGCGCTTTCGGCGTATTGGTTGGTTGTAGCCATGCCTGTTATGGAAGAACAGCGTCCAGATCCGGATGCCCTGCTGGCCCGGATGCTGCAGGAGGAGGGGCAGGCCCATCGGGGGCGCCTCAAGATTTTCTTTGGTGCCAATGCAGGGGTTGGAAAAACCTATGCGATGTTGGCGGCAGCCCATGCCGCCAAAGCCGAGGGGGTGCCGGTCATCATTGGTGTGGTGGAAACCCATGGTCGTTTAGATACTGAGGTCATGGCCGAGCATTTGCCCCGCCTGCCATTGCGTCAGGTGCTGTACCGAGATCGGGTATTGCCAGAGTTTGATCTCGATGCCGCCCTAGCGTTTGGCGTTGGGCAGCCCCAGGCGCTGGTGTTGCTTGATGAACTGGCCCACAGCAATGTGGCCGGCTCTCGGCACCCCAAGCGTTGGCAGGATGCTGAAGAACTACTAGACGCGGGCATTGATGTATGGTCAACGATGAACGTGCAGCATTTGGAGAGTCTGAACGATATTGTCAGTGGTATCACGGGCATTAGGGTTTGGGAAACCGTGCCTGATCGTCTTTTTGACGCTGCTGATGAAGTGGTAGTGGTAGATCTGCCCCCTGACGAATTGCTACAACGCCTCAAGGCGGGTAAGGTGTATTTGTCAAAGCAGGCGGAGCAGGCGGCAGCCAACTTTTTCCGCAAGGGCAATTTGCTGGCTTTGCGTGAACTGGCGTTGCGGCGCACCGCCGACCGGGTGGACGACGAGATGCGTGCCTATCGTCGTGCCAGCTTGGTCAAGCCTGTCTGGCCTAACCGTGAGGCTTTGTTAGCCTGTGTGGGCTCAGGGCTTGAAGACGAGAAAGTGGTACGCACCTGCGCACGGATGGCGGCACAGTTGGACGTGCCTTGGCATGCCTTGCACGTCGAGCCGCTTGGACAGAATCAGAGCCTCGATAGAGAGCACGAGCAAGCACTGCGGGTGCTCAAATTGGCCCAAGAGTTGGGGGCTACTGTAGCCACTGTCTCTCATACCAATACTGCGGTTGCTTTGGTGCGTTATGCCCGGGAGCAAAACTTGGTTCGCCTCGTATTGGGCCGTCGCAGCCATCGGCGCTGGCCTTGGCAGCGGCCCTTGGTGGATGCTCTGATACAACAGGCCGACGATCTGGATGTCTTGCAGGTTGCTCTCCCACAGGGGGCAGTTCGTACGCCACCTTCTGAGCAGAAACTGCGGGCGTTAGAGGCAGCCCCAATAGCGTGGTCAGATTATGCTGCCGCCGCTATGGCTTGTGTCATGGTGGCATTGCTCATTAGCCCGTTGAGCAACGTGCTTGAACTGAGCAATATTGTCATGCTGTTCTTGCTAGCAGTGGTGGGTGTTGGTTTACGTTTTGGTCGTGGGCCGGCGGTCTTGGCTGCTTTTCTGGGGGTCTTGCTGTTTGATTTCTTTTTTGTCGCCCCACGCTTCTCGTTTGCTGTCAGTGATGTTCAATATCTCGTCACATTTGCTGTGATGTTGGTGGTGGCACTGGTGATAGGTCAACTCACGGCGGGCCTGAAAGTTCAGGCAGAGGCAGCTACCCAGCGTGAACACCGAGTACGAAGTTTGTATGAGATGTCCCGCGATCTGTCGGCAGCCCTCCTCTCAGAGCAGGTGGCCGAGATTGGTGCCCGTTTTCTGGCCTCTGAGTTTCAAGCCCGTTCGACATTGTTGGCGGCAGACGAGCAAGACCATCTGGAAGCCCTTCCGGGTGGCAATGCCACCGTCGATATGGGGGTAGCGCAGTGGGCGTTTGATCGTGCCGAGGCCGCCGGTTTAGGAACCGATACCCTGCCTTCGACCGGTTGTCTGGTGTTGCCACTCAAAGCCCCGATGCGGGTGCGGGGGGTGTTGGCACTGGAGCTAGGCGATCCGCGGTTGTTGGGGCCAGAACAACGGCGACTCCTGGACACCTGCGCTTCTCTGTTGGCGATCTCACTGGAGCGAATTCACTACATTGAGATGGCGCAAAAGAGCACAGTGCAGATCGAATCCGAACGCTTGCGCAACTCCTTGCTATCGGCCATTTCTCATGATCTTAGAACCCCTCTGGCTTCTTTGGTTGGTCTGTCAGAGGCGTTGCTCATGATGTTACCCGCAGTCGAGCGGGCACAGCATGAGATCGTGGATTCGATCAAAAACTCGGCCTTGCGCATGAGTGCGCTAGTCAACAATCTGCTCGATATGGCCAGATTGCAAGGAGGCACTGTCCACCTCCACCGTGCTTGGCAGCCCTTGGACGAAGTGATTGGCTGCGCCTTAACTGCCTGTGCAGCCATGATGGCACGGCGGCCTATTCAGATCCATTTGGCAGAAGATTTGCCATTACTGCACTTAGACTCCGTATTGATGGAGCGGGTATGGGTCAACCTGTTAGAGAATATTGCCAAATATACCCCTGAGGGCAGCCCCGTCACCATTAATGCTAAGCTAAAGAGTGGGGAGGTGGTGATTGATATTGACGATAGTGGCCCAGGACTACCTCCTGGAAAAGAAGAATTGTTATTTGATAAATTTGAGCGTGGCCAGCGTGAGACAACCACCCCTGGTGTTGGTTTGGGATTAGCTATTTGTCGCGCCATTGTTGAAGCACACGGAGGTCATATTGCTGCTCATAATAGGCATGAAAATTCTAGGGTAGTAGGGGCACGTTTTGTGATGGTGCTTCCCTGTGGCAACCCTCCACAGGATGATGGCACAGGTATTAAAATATAAATGACACCATGAGCCATATTAATGATCATATTCTTATCGTAGAAGATGAAGTAGAAATAAGGCGCTTCCTGCGTCTCACCTTGCAGGCAGAGGGATATGTCGTTCATGAGGCAGAAACCTTAGGGCGTGGCCTAATTGAAGCAGCCATACGCTGTCCTGATTTACTGGTGGTCGATCTTGGGTTGCCTGATGGCGATGGTGTTGAACTTATCAAAGAACTGCGTCAATGGTCTGCGGTGCCTGTGATTATTCTGTCTGCCCGTAGCAGCGAGGAACAAAAAATTTCTGCTCTAGATGTCGGGGCTGATGATTACTTGGTCAAGCCATTCAGTACGGGTGAGTTGATGGCCAGAGTCCGTGCCCAATTGCGCCGTAGCCAGAAGCAGACCGTTGGTGGGAGCTCCACGATCAGTTTTGGCCACATCACCATTGATTTGGCGCGGCGCGTAGTGGCTTGTGATGAGAAACCATTGCACCTAACCCCTATAGAATATAAACTTCTCACCCATTTGGTGTCTCAGCCAGATCGGGTGATAACACACCGGCAGTTATTGCAATCTTTATGGGGGCCAGGGCACATGGAAGATACACATTATGTCCGTGTACACATGGGAAATTTAAGAAAGAAAATTGAGAAAAATCCCTCTATGCCAGAGCATTTGCTCACCGAGACTGGTGTGGGTTACCGTTTTGTTCCATAGCATAAAAAACCAATTCCGATCACCATGCGTCTTGGGGTAGCCACCGTGATGCTATTGTTTGATTGCAACATGGTGGCCGATACCTTTCAGCCTGGCTTTTGTGCCTGTGGGCAACGCACTTGCAGCAGCTCGCGCTCAGCCAGCGTAGCGCCAAAGCGCACGGCACTCAGGCAGCCACCCCAGACACAACCGGTATCCAGCGCCAGCACATCGGGCCGGTTGAGCCAACCCAGCGTAGACCAATGCCCAAACGCCACCAGATGGCCTTGGGTTTTCCGCCCCGGCACCTCAAACCAAGGCAGCAGGCCTGCTGGCGTCACCGTGGCACTCTCGGTGCTGGCAAAGTCCATGGCTCCGGCAGGCGAGCAAAAGCGCAGCCGCGTCAGGGCATTCACTACCACCCGCAGCCGGTCTATGCCTTGGAGTTGGTAGCTCCAATGGTCGGGCGCATTGCCATACATCTGGCGTAAAAACAGCGGCAAATCGCGGCTGCACAGTACCGCCTGCACCTCTTTGCCCAAGGCCAATGTTTGCGCCACATCCCACTGCGGCAGCACCCCGGCATGTACCATCAACATGGACTGGCCACCATGCTCGAGCGTGCGCACCAGCGGTTGCTGGCGCAGCCAATCAAGCAGCGTCATCCGGTCGTGTGCTTGCAGCACCGGCGCCAAGGTATCGCGCAACGAGGGTTTGCGCGCCCCGTGGGCTACGGCCAGCAGGTGCAGATCGTGGTTGCCCAACAGGCTGAGAATGGCTCCATCGGCAGCCAAGCAGCGGCGCAACACCTGCACCGAGGCTGGCCCCCGATTCACCAAATCGCCCAGCAGGTAAACCGTATCCCGGCTGGGAGAAAAGTCCACCTGCTCCAGCAGCCGTTGCAGTGCCTCGTCACAGCCCTGCACATCACCAATACAGTAAACGGCCATGGGGTGACAACGTGGTTAAACGTTGATGGCGCTTTGCGAGCCAGCCTGTTGGCGCAGCGCAAATTTCTGGATTTTGCCGGTGCTGGTTTTGGGCACTTCGCCAAAAATGACGTGGCGTGGCACCTTAAAGCCCGCCAAGTGCAGTTTGCAGTGTGCCACGATGTCTTCTACCGTGGTTTGTGCGCCCAATTTCAGTTCAATAAATGCGCAGGGCGTCTCGCCCCACTTGGGATCGGGCTTAGCCACCACGGCAGCGGCCAGCACATCGGGGTGGCGGTACAGCACATCTTCTACCTCAATGGAAGAGATGTTCTCGCCGCCCGAAATGATGATGTCCTTGCTGCGGTCTTTGATTTTGATGTAGCCATCGGGGTATTGCACCGCCAAATCACCGCTGTGGAACCAGCCTCCCCGGAAGGCTTCTTCTGTGGCGCTAGGATTTTTCAGATAGCCCTTCATGGCGATATTGCCCTGAAACATAATCTCGCCCATGGTTTCACCATCGTGGGGCACTGGCTCTAGGGTTTCGGGGTTGCGCACACTGGCACCGCGTTGCAGGTGGTAGCGCACCCCTTGGCGGGCATTCAGGCGGGCACGCTCGCCAATATCGAGCTCGTTCCAGGCATCGTGTTTGGCACAAACTGTGGCCGGGCCATACACTTCAGTTAGGCCATAAACATGGGTCAGGTCAAAGCCCATTTTTTCCATGCCTTCAATCATGGACGCTGGTGGGGCCGCCCCCGCCACCATCGTTTTCACTCCAGCAGGAATGCCCTCCTTCATCGCCGCAGGCGCGTTCACCAGCAGGCTCTGCACAATGGGGGCACCACAGTAGTGCGTCACGCCATGCTGGCGAATAGCATCAAAGATCGACTGCGCATCCACACGGCGCAGGCAAACGTTCACGCCAGCGCGTGCTGCCACCGTCCAAGGAAAGCACCAGCCGTTGCAGTGGAACATGGGCAGCGTCCACAAATAGACGGCATGCTTGGGCATGTCCCACTCCAACACGTTGGAGATCGCGTTCAGTGCCGCCCCCCGGTGGTGGTAGACCACCCCCTTGGGGTTGCCAGTGGTGCCGCTGGTGTAGTTCAGGGCAATAGCATCCCACTCGTCGGCAGGCAGTTCCCAGGCAAAGTCCGCATTGCCGCCTGCCACAAAGGCCTCGTAGGTGGTGTTGCCCAGACGTTGGCTGGCAGGGCCATACAGCGCGTCCTCTACATCAATCAGCAAAAGCGGTGTTGTGCTGTGGCGCAAGGGCAGCGCCTTGGCCACCACGCTGGCAAATTCTGGATCGACAATCAGGGCTTTGGCCTCACCGTGGTCAAGCATGAAGGCAATGGCTTCAGGGTCAAGGCGGGTGTTGAGCGTGTTCAGCACGGCCCCAGCCATTGGGATACCAAAGTGGGCTTCCACCATGGGGGGCGTGTTGGGCAGCATCACGGCCACAGTGTCGTTTTTACCAATGCCAGCCTGTTGCAAAGCACTGGCCAATTGGCGGCAACGGGCATAGGTCTGGCTCCAGGTCTGGCGCAAGTCGCCATGCACAATCGCCAGCCGTTCGGGGTAGACCTCGGCAGCACGCTCAATAAAGCCCAAAGGCGATAGAGGGGCAAAATTAGCAGGGTTGCGTGGCAGGTCTTGGTCGTAGATGGATGTCATGAGAAAACAGTTCGGACAAAAAACGCCTGGCAGCGCCACGGCGACGGAACATTGCACAGCACCCCGTCCGCGCACCAGCGCGGCCACTATGGTGCCAGCAGCAAGCCAGTTTACGCGCAACTGTGGGCTATCCCGTGTCTGTCTGTATGGAAGCGGGCTCCCAGTCCCATCAGCTTTGCGCCGACAATAGGCTAGTGTCTATCCCTCAGTCTTTCATTCAGGAACTTCTCTCGCGCGTCGATGTAGTCGATGTGGTGGGGCGCTATGTGCAGCTCAAGAAGGGCGGCGCCAACTTCATGGGGCTGTGCCCCTTTCATGGCGAGAAATCACCCTCTTTCAGCGTCAGCCCAGCCAAGCAGTTCTACCACTGCTTTGGTTGTGGCAAAAACGGCAACGCCATCAGTTTTCTGATGGAGCATACCGGCATGGGTTTTGTCGAGGCGGTGCATGACCTGGCCCGACAGACCGGGCTGCAAGTGCCCGAAGATGATTTATCGCCACAACAACAGGCCCAAGCCAGCGCCCAGCGACACAAGCAGGCCACCCTGACAGATGTGTTGGAGCAGGCGGCACAGGCATACCGCCGTCAATTGCGTGGTGCCCAGCGGGCCATTGCCTACTTGCAAGGTCGGGGGGTTTCGGGGGAAGTTGCCCGTGCCTATGGTGTCGGCTATGCCTCAGAAGGCTGGCGCCACTTGGCCAGCGTGTTTGCCCAATACGACGATCCATTGCTGGAGGAAAGCGGACTGGTCATTGCCCACGCTGAAGAGGGCGGTAAACGCTACGACCGCTTTCGCGACCGGGTGATGTTTCCCATCCGCAACGTCAAAGGCGAGTGCATCGGCTTTGGTGGCCGGGTGTTGGGCGATGACAAGCCCAAATACCTCAACTCCCCCGAAACCCCCGTATTTCACAAAGGTCGGGAGCTTTATGGTCTGTTTGAGGCCCGCACGGCCATACGCGAGCAAGGCTATGTTTTGGTGGCAGAAGGGTATATGGACGTGCTGGCGCTGGCCCAGTGCGGTTTTGCCAACGCCGTAGCCACGTTGGGCACCGCCTGCACCCCAGAGCATGTGGCCAAGCTCTTTCGTTTTACCGATACCGTGGTCTTTAGCTTTGATGGCGATGCAGCCGGGCAGCGGGCAGCACACAAGGCACTGGAAGGCGCCCTACCCTATGCCACCGACACCCGCAGCATCAAATTCTTGTTTTTGCCACCCGAACACGATCCAGACAGCTTTATCCGCAGCCACGGTAGTGACGCCTTTGCCCGTCTGGTAACAGGGGCGCAGCCCTTGAGCCAATTTATGTGTGCTGTGGCAGCGCAGCAATGCGATCTGAGCACCCCCGAAGGGCGCGCGCACATGAGCAGCAATGCCCGACCCTTGTGGTCAGCCTTGCCCGATGGGGCACTCAAGCGTCAGCTCTTGGGCGATATTGCCGCGCAGGCCCAGCTTTCCGGAGCCGACTTGCTCGAAATCTGGCAACGTGCCAACGCTCGCGGCCCCCACCACATCAGCACCATCCACGGTAGCGATTCACCAGCCACTGCTGCCGGCCCTGCTGATCCGACATCTTCGCGCCGTGCCACCCCGTCACGCCCCGCCAGAAGCGCCACCGCACTCGCTTCCAGACGCGCAGTGCCTGTCAGCCGTGCCGACCATGCCACCCGTCTGCTGCTGTCGCACATGGCCTTTTTTGATGAGCTCTCGCATGAAGATCTGGCCGCTTTGCACGCTCTGGGCCATCCCCACAGTCCCCTGTTAGCTTGGCTGGAGGAGCAGTTTCATGAACACGGTGCTTTGCCGTGGGCAGTATTGCGCGAACGCTTGCGGGGACACAGCAGCCACCAGTTGGCCGAGCAACTGATGACGGGCTCCCATGCACAGGCCGAAGGAGATATCGACGAACTGCGCCAAGAGCTGCGCGACCTGCTCAATCGCATCCTGATCGAACAACTCAAAATCGAAGAAAACGCCTTGATCTCTGCTGTGGGCCATGACCCAGTGGCGCGCCAACGCTACTACGAACTGCACCAACAACGCCGCGCCCTAGAGAAAGGCAAGACGGGCGCCCCTTGAATAGACACATCAAGCGTACAATATAGAGTTTTTCGGCAAGAGCGACAGCAGCACCTCCGGGTGGGCCACCGTGACACACACGCACAACCGCCCCTGGCACCGCAAGGACTGCACACCAAATGTTCGCCCAGACATCTTGCCCTAGGGTGGAGTCCATTCCGCCCCAACCCGCCTGAGCCGTGCCTGTCGTGCCGGAATCTGCCGTGGTGCTTGTGTTTTTCTTTGTGTTCTTCTTTGTTTGTGAGGTTGTACATGCCTGCTCCAGAGTTCGCGAAGTCTTTCCTGCCTGCCCCAGATACCGCCGCTGGGGCGGATCCCGCCATACCCCCCCGGCCTGCATCGGTATCCGCCGATGCCCCCCGGACAGTGACCTCTGAGAAAGCCACCACCGTGACCAAGCCTGCCGCTCCTGCCCCCGCCCCGGAAGAAAAAATCGTCACCACCAAAAAAACCATTCAGCTCAAACCGCTGGCTGCTGCACTGGAGCCAGAAGCGCCTATCGTCACCATCAAGAAGAAAAAAACCATCCAGCTCAAACCACTGGCGGCTGCACTAGAGCCAGAACCTGTGGTGGTGGTCAAGAAAGTGGCACCGCCCAAAGTGTTGCTGGTGGTTCCGGCTGACAGCGAAGAGCCCGTGAAGAAGCGTCCGGGCCGTCCGGCCAAATCGGCCGCCAAAACCGACCCCGCCACCGGCGCAGCCAAAGTTCCAGCCAAGCGCGGCCGCAAGCCCAAGGCCAACCCCGATGCCGATCCCGCCGATGATGCCGACCTGTCCGACATCGAAGCCGATCTCGAAGGCGAGGTAGAAGCAGAGGTGGAGGCCGAGGCCACGCCCAGTGCAGAAAAGGTCAAGCCGCTGCGCATGAAGATCAGCAAGGCCAAAGAGCGCGCCTTGATGAAAGAATTCGGCCTGGACGGAACCGTTCTATCTGAAGAAGATCTGGCCAAGCGCCGCTCGCGTCTCAAAACCCTGATCAAGCTGGGTAAAACACGCGGCTACCTCACCCACGCCGAAATCTCCGATCACTTGCCCGACAAACTGATCGATGCCGAAACGCTGGAAGTGGTCATCGCCATGCTCAACGACATGGGTGTAGCCGTATACGAGCAAACGCCCGATGCCGAAACCCTGCTGCTGACCAACACTGCGCAGACCGCCGCGACCGAAGAAGAGGCTGAAGAAGCCGCTGAAGCCGCCTTGTCTACCGTAGACAGCGAGTTTGGCCGCACCACCGACCCTGTGCGTATGTACATGCGCGAAATGGGCACCGTAGAACTGCTGACGCGCGAAGGCGAAATTGAAATTGCCAAGCGGATTGAAGGCGGTTTGCAGGCCATGATGGAGGCCATCAGCGCCTCGCCCGCCACCATTGCCGAAATCCTCAACATGGGCGAGGAAATCCGCGAAGGCAAAGTCGTTATCTCCACCATCGTTGATGGCTTCTCCAACCCCAACGAGGCCGATGACTATGTGGCCGAAGAAGATTTCGACGAATTTGACGAAGCCGATGATGACGATGGTAAGGGCGGCTCCAAAGCCCTGACCAAAAAGCTCGAAGAGCTGAAAAAACAAGCCTTAGAACGCTTTGACAAGCTGCGTGAACTGTTTGAAAAGATCCACAAGATCTACGAAAAAGAAGGCTACGGCACCCCTGCCTACATGAAGGTACAGGAAGCCCTGTCTGCCGAGCTGATGACCATCCGCTTTACCGCCAAGACCATTGAAAAGCTGTGCGACATGGTGCGCGCCCAGGTCGACGATGTGCGCAAGAAAGAACGCGAACTGCGCCGGATCATTGTGGACAAGTGCCGCATGCCACAAGAAACCTTTATCAAGGAATTTCCTGCCCACTTGCTCAATTTGGAGTGGGTAGAAAAGCAGGCCGCTGCTGGCAAGCCGTGGAGCGCCACCATGGCGCGCAATATCCCGCCTATCCAAGACCTACAGCAAAAGCTGATCAATCTGCAAACCCGTGTAGTGGTGCCGCTGTCGGAGCTCAAAAGCATCAACAAGCGCATGAACGAAGGTGAAGCCACTTCGCGCAATGCGAAGAAAGAGATGATCGAGGCCAACCTGCGTCTGGTGATCTCGATTGCCAAAAAATACACCAACCGGGGTTTGCAATTCCTAGATTTGATCCAGGAAGGCAATATTGGCCTCATGAAGGCTGTAGACAAGTTTGAATACCGCCGTGGCTACAAATTTTCCACGTATGCAACGTGGTGGATTCGCCAAGCCATTACAAGGAGCATTGCCGATCAGGCCCGTACCATCCGCATTCCGGTACACATGATCGAAACGATCAATAAAATGAACCGGATTTCGCGCCAGCATTTGCAAGAGTTTGGCTTTGAGCCAGATGCCAGCGTGTTGGCCGAAAAAATGGAGATTCCGGAAGACAAAATCCGTAAAATCATGAAAATCGCCAAAGAGCCGATTTCCATGGAAACCCCGATTGGCGATGATGATGACAGCCACTTGGGCGATTTTATCGAAGATGGAGCCAATACGGCCCCCATTGATGCGGCTATGCAAGCCGGTTTGCGTGATGTGGTCAAAGACATTCTGGATGGCCTGACCCCCCGCGAAGCCAAAGTATTGCGGATGCGTTTTGGTATTGAAATGTCCACCGACCACACTCTAGAAGAAGTGGGCAAGCAGTTTGACGTGACGCGCGAGCGTATTCGCCAAATAGAAGCCAAGGCACTGCGCAAACTCAAGCATCCTAGCCGCTCGGATAAATTGCGCAGTTTTATTGATTCGCTGTAAGCCCACGCGCTTTATAGCATTTCAAGCCCGTCACCGCTTTGTGGGTGACGGGCTTTTTTTATAAAGCATCCAGAGGGCTTAAAATGCCCCGTCCGCCTTTGTTTAATACATGGGTATAAATCATGGTGGTACTGACATCGGCATGGCCGAGCAACTCCTGTACCGTCCGAATGTCATAGCCTGCCTGAAGTAAATGTGTGGCAAATGAATGGCGCAGCACATGGGGCGAAACAGGCTTGTCAATCCGTGCCAGCCGCGTTGCTTCACGCACTGCACGCTGTACCGATTCAGGATAGATGTGGTGGCGTCGCTCGATGGCTGTTCCGGTGCGTGCATCGGGGCGAGGATCGAGTGCCCGCACCTGCGATGGAAATACCCATTGCCAAGCCCAACTCCGATCAGCATCGGCATATTTCACAGCCAACGCATGGGGTAAATAGACCCGGCCTAGGCCAGCTGCCAAATCCTTTTCGTGTAATACCCGTGCTTTCTCCAATTGTGCCCGCAGCGGGGCCAACAGATTTTCAGGTAATACTGTGACTCTGTCCTTGTTGCCTTTACCCTCGCGCACCACGATTTCACGTCGAGAAAACTCCACATCTTTCACGCGCAGGCGCAGTGCCTCCATAAGCCGCATACCTGTGCCATACAGCAGTTGAGCAACCAAGCCCGTGGTGCCTTCCATGTGCAGCAGTAGTTCACGCACCTCTGATGGGGTGAGCACCACGGGCAAACGCTGGGGGCGTTTGGCCTGCACCACCTCGTCAAGCCAAGGCAGGTCACTGTCTAACACCCGCTTGTACAAATACAAAAGTGCTGCTTTAGCTTGGTTTTGTGTAGAGGCTGACACCTGTCGCTCTACTGCCAAATAGCTCAAAAATGCAGCTACCTCAGCAGACCCCATTTCTTGTGGATGCCGTTTGCCATGAAACAGGATAAAACGCCGTGCCCAATCGACATAGACTTGCTCTGTGCGGATACTGTAGTGTTGTGTGCGCAGATGAGCACGCATACGGTCTAGCAGTTTGGGTGGGGGCGGAGCATCTATGTGAGAGGTAAAGTCACGCATCCGTAAAATTTTAGGTTTGTCTAAACAATAGGCTATTGGAGTTTTCCTGTAGGTACAGTAGGATGCTTCCATCTTATCCGACCCTCTGTTTGTATGGGGGTGTCGTCTATTTCTAGTTCGGCGTCATCCATGGCGCGTCAGCCGGCCCGGTTTTTCTCGGGCGCTCGAAGACCTCCGGCCTCCAGTGTGTAATGCTGTCGGCATGCCATGTCACAAGCTCCCATCCTTGGCAGTTCACTTGCTTCCAGCCGCCAGAGTAGTGCTTATCCTTAACAACCTGCTTGATCTGCCCGTGGTCCATCTGCACGGTCACTTCCTGCCCCTCTGCGGGAAGTCGGTCCTTTGTCGCAATCCATCCGTCCATTTTTCTCTCCGTAGTAATCAATGCCGCCCAACAAATCATTCAACCCGGACTGGCCGAAAAGCCGGCCAGCCGGTTAATTCAGGCGTTAGATTTTGGCCCACGGTGTTGCTTATTCCAAGCGCGTAAAAAACCGGGTTTGGTTATCGCCAGTATTCAAAAGTAAATCATGCTTTTGGCTTGCCGGGGTCAGTATTCTTCGGTTTCGTATAGGTGCTGGTGCAGTTTCGCTTTTCCGGTTATGCTGTTGGCTTTGGGTGGCTGGTGTGTGGGCTGGGGTTCTAACTCGGCGCTCAAGCGGACAGCTTCCAGCTGCCGCTTACCTTGGTTCGTTAGCATCAGCCCACAACGTTGTTTTTTCCAAGCGCGTAAAAAACCGGGTTTGGTTATCGCCAGTGTTCAAAAGTAAATTCTGCTTTTGGCTTGCCGGGGTCAGTGTTCTTGGGTTTCGTGGTGGCACTGGCGCAGGTTCGTTTTTCCGGCTACGCTACTGGCTTTGGGTGGCTGGTGCGTGGGCTTGGGTTCTAACTCGGCGCTCAAGCGGACAGCTTCCAGCTGCCGCTTACCTTAGTTCGTTAGCATCAGCCCACGGCGGTGTTTATTCGATGCACGTTAAAAATTCGGTTTTGTTTTCACTAGTTTTTTCAAAGTAGGCTTTGCCTTTGGTTTTTTTGGTGTCCTATTGGCACTGGTGCAGGTTAGTTTTTCCGGCTATGCTGCTGGCTTTGGGTGGCTGCTGTGTGGGCGTTAGTTCTAACTCGGCGCTCAAGCGGACAGCTTCCAGCTGCCGCTTACCTTAGTTCGTTAGCGTTTTGTCCACAGCCGTGCTTATTCCAAGGCTGTCAAAATTCTGGTTTTGCTGTTGCTGGTATTAAGAAAATAGGTTTTTTTCGCTTACCAGTCAGTATTCTTTGGTTTCGTATTGG
>NZ_JBHSHJ010000010.1:0-137472 GCF_042652905.1 Giesbergeria sinuosa
TGCCAGCAGTCCGAAAGGTAGAGCGGGTTTGCGAATAAGAGAGTGGAAGTGCAGCGATTGCGGGGCGGAACACGACCGCGATGTGAATGCAGCACGCAACATTCTCGCGGCGGGGCATCGCCGTCTAACAGTAGGAATCCCCGTCCTTTAGGGCGGGGAGGATGTCAACCTGAGCAGAGCAGATCAAACGCTCATCCACAGGCTAATACCCGTGGTGCCCACCAGTGCAGCCATCTCCATATCAAACGGTGCCAAGTGGGACGGCACAGGCTCTTGGGCTGTTACCGCCGAGAAACCCCAAGGGTTGTATACCTTGACGGTGGTGTTGGTGGCACTGCTGGTATCTGCATCGTAGGCCATATAGGCATGACCGGGCACAAACAGCTTAGAGCCATTGGCATCACTGGTGGTAGCCTGAGACACGACAAACAGCACCTTGCCCTCATTCATCGCCTTGGTGTACTCCTCCAACGCCGTACTGCCTGTGGGCACCACGCTGGTTTGCAGAATGCTGTTGCCGTTGTAGGTAGTCACCTCATCCGCAAAGGTCGTGACCTTGCCACCGGCCACATTGACCACCGCCTCGGCCAAGCCCCCCTCAATAGCCAGCATAGAGTTGGTCTGGGTGGTACGGCCAAAAATCTGCAACTCATTGGCTTGGGCATAGGCTTTTTCTAACAACGGCGCCCACAGCTCTTGCGTTGGGTTGCCTTGGGCGTCTACGCCCTTGACCTTGCTATAGGCCGTTTCGGTATCTTCCAGATTTTTAACCACAAACTGGTTATTGGCCGTTACCCAATGCACCTTGCCATTGGTATCAAAGAAGCGCACCCCCCATGTTTGCAGGCTGTCTGCACTGCTGCCGTTGGGCACAAAGACACTGTTGAGGGCCGTGGGGTTTACTTGGGCCACCGCCGCCATAGATGCCAGCAGATAACAGGTGCCAGCACTGCCCTGATTGACGTCAAAGGCAGAAGCACCACTGATCAATTCGGCACTGAATGCCTTGTAAAGACCCGACGCCGCAGCCGCATTGGGATTGGCGGTGTCCCCTTCTGTAGTCGGGTTAGGCAAGTCTTTGCCCAGCAGCCACTTGTCTTCCAACTTCTGCAAGGTATTGGCTGTGGCATTGGCGCTGAGGTTACCCAGAGTTTGGGTTTGGGTTTGCCCCCCCGTGTAAAAGTTGTTTGCCTTAGAGCCATTGACCAACTGGTTGAACACATACAGCAAATAGCCGGTTTCAGCACCGGCCAAATCAGGGGCGGTAAACAGCTCTTTGCCACGGGCAGCAATGGCCTTCAGATCACTGAACAAATCGGTGCCAATCGGATTGCTGGCCCCACCTACAGACTCAATAGCGGCATCGACAATTTTGACCAACCCAGCATGATTGATCTTGGCATTGTTGGCCGTCAAGGCCTCCACCTGTGCCTTGACCGCAGCCGTCTTGAGCAGTGAAGTCCAACCTGCCGCCACTGGCGTGTCACCCGCGGCATTGATGTCTTCACCCAAACGTTGTTCCAACTCGGAAAGCTGTGCAGAACCCACCGTCTGGAACGTCCCGGCGTCTACACTGCCCGCCTCATCGGTACCGAGTTCAAACAGATTGTCTTCCTCATCTCGGACATAGATCTGGTAACCCCCCTCTTTGGGCACGATGGTTTCAATTTCAAAGCCCTCCAAGGCATCCAACGTCAGGGCTACGCCACCAAACTGCAACGGACGGAAGCTACCATCGGGCTGCTGCAACTGGTAGGCACCCAAGCCATCCAGATACAGATTGACACTGCCCGCGTCTACCAACACCATCGCATCGCCCAATCCACCGTTGTAGTTCAGGTCAATACCGTAGCGAACCTCGGCGGCAAACAGCTCTGCTTGGCTCAGGGCTTTGGCCCCATTGATGTTGCCCTGCGCGTCGGTAGTAGCCTCGAAAAACAAGGCAGGATTCTGGTTGGCTTGCAGGTAGAGAACGTAGCCCCCATCCTCACGCAACTCTGCAGCCAGCGCCGTTACATCAAAAGTATCGTCATGGATACCGCCCTGACCATTGAACTTGACGCTCTGGTACTCGCTGACTTTCTGCCCAACACGGCCCACCGACCAAGTGCCATCAGTGCCCACAAACAGAACGGCCGTACCAATATGGCGAGCATAGGCCACGGTAGAGATGTCTTGATCCAGACTGGTTGCGCTCATGAAAAACCTTTGCAAAGAGGAGAGACGACAGCATCCGACCCACCCAACACAGGTTGGCGGACACCAACATAAGAACTATTTATTCTCGATAGAAATTTTTGATCATCTTTACGTTTCTTGGCAATAGATAAGTCGCCTTTTTGTATGCCCCCCGGCTCGTCGGACAATGCCGACTTGATGGCCGGTTTGCGCTATCGTCGTGCTTTTGCGCTACACCCTGGCCTGCCCTGATTTCTTTTTTATCCATGCTCCAGTACCTCACCGTTCCCGTCACCCCGTTTCAACAAAACTGCTCTATCCTCTGGTGCGATGCCACGCACGAGGCAGCCCTTATCGACCCCGGCGGTGAAATCGACCGGCTACAGGCAGAAGTCCAACGCTTGGGCCTCAAACTCACTCAACTCTGGCTCACCCATGCCCATATTGACCATGCAGGTGGCACGGGGGAATTGGCCGAGCGCCTGGGCCTGCCCATCATTGGGCCGCACTCGGGCGATCAGTTCTGGATTGATGGTCTGCCCATGCAAAGCCAGCGGTTCGGCTTTGCGCCAGCACAGCATTTCACCCCCACACGGTGGCTAACGGATGGTGATACGGTCACTGTGGGCCAAGAGACGGTGCAGGTGCGCCACTGCCCCGGCCATACACCGGGCCATGTGGTGTTTCATGCACCACAAATCGACCGTGCTTTTGTGGGTGATGTGCTGTTTGCAGGCAGCATTGGCCGCACTGATTTTCCGCAAAGCAACCACCAGCAACTGATTGACAGCATTACCCAACGGCTGTGGCCGATGGGCGATCAGACGGTGTTCATCCCCGGTCATGGCCCCGAGAGCACTTTTGGCCGGGAACGCCGCAGCAACCCTTATGTGGGTGGCACCTGAGCGCGCACCCCCTGTGGCCTCATGACCCCCCATTTAGCTCCAGCCAACCCAACGCCCCAACACTGGCCCGACCTGTCCACCATCGTGCGCCATGCCAGCACCGTGTTGGTGGGGCAACTGGCCGTGATGGCTTTTGGCATCACCGACACCATTGTGGCCGGGCGCCATGCCGAGGCCTCGCTGGCAGCGTTGTCTGTGGCCTCGGCTATTTTTATCAGTATTTCGGTAGGGTTGGTCGGCATATTGCAGGCATTGCTTCCCGTCTGGGCCGAACTGCGTGGTGCCCGCCAGAATGAGCGCCTTGGCCCCTCATTTCGCCAAGCACTGTATTTGGGGCTATTGGCATCGGCACTGGGCGCTGGTCTGCTGCAACATCCTGCGCCTTTGCTGGCTGCAGCCCAAGTGCCGTTATTGCTGCACCCTATCGTCTCTGACTATTTGGGTGTGTTGGCTTTGGCGCTGCCCGCCACCTTGCTGTTTCGGCTTTTCAGCATTTTGAACCAAGCCATTGGTCATCCACGACTCATCACTTGGATTCAGGTACTGGCCTTGCCACTCAAGGTGCTGCTCTCGGTATGGTGGACTTTTGGCGGTCTGGGTGTTCCGGCCCTGGGGGCTGTGGGTTGTGCCTGGGCCACGTTGGCGGTGTATGGCTGCATGCTGGGTCTGGCCCTCTGGCTATCACGCACACAAGAGATTTACCAGCCCCTCCAGTTGTGGCAACGCATGGAACGCCCCGATATACGACAACTGGGGCAATTTTTACGGCTGGGTGTGCCCGCTGGCCTGACCGTATTGGTAGAGGTGACCTCCTTCACACTGATGGCCTTATTTATCGCCCGCCAAGGCACCACCGCTGCGGGCGCCCACCAGATCGCCGCCAACTTGGCTGCTGTGCTGTATATGGTGCCACTGTCGTTGGCTATTGCAGCCAGTGCCCGCATCAGTTTCTGGCGAGGCGCAGGCAACGAGGCTCGGGCTCGCCAAGCCGCCCTGACAGGGTTTGCACTCACCACGCTCATGGCCTGCGTGCTGGCTGCCGTGCTATGGGCTTTTAAGAGCACCGTGGCCAGCC
Source organism: Giesbergeria sinuosa (assembly GCF_042652905.1). Classification (NCBI taxonomy): domain Bacteria; kingdom Pseudomonadati; phylum Pseudomonadota; class Betaproteobacteria; order Burkholderiales; family Comamonadaceae; genus Giesbergeria; species Giesbergeria sinuosa. The sequence continues at coordinate 4,159 of NZ_JBHSHJ010000010.1, forward strand.
TGTATTCTGAGCATCCCCCCGTCATGGCATTGGGTGCCGTGTTGCTGGGCTGGGTGGCGATTTACCACTTGGTAGATGCAGCGCAGTGTTTTTGTCTGTTTGCGCTGCGCTGTTATGGCATCACAGTGGCTCCACTGGCTGTTTACAGTTTGCTGCTTTGGGGAGCCGGGCTAGGAGGAGGCTATGCACTCAGCTACCACGGCATGGGCACCTGGACGGCCCAGCCCTCGCCTGCCACCTTCTGGATCAGCAGTGCCGTGGCCTTGGCCTTGTGCGCTGTGGCTTTTGCCATGATGTTGTGGCATTGCCTCAACAGATGGGGTCGGGCAACGGCTTGCCCACCCACTTGAGCAAGCCACCACACCCACGGTGCAGAGTGTGTTTCTAATAGTTTCTGCCTCGGTAAGGCGGCACCATTCCCGTCTCGCCTTGTGACAAAAATGTCACAAAATAATCGATAGGCAATAGGAAGATCAGGGTATTCTGCACTGGCGCGGCAATTGCTACCGTTTTCCGCTAAGGCTGTTACTTTGGGTACGGTTCTGTTGCAACACACCATACCCCACCTCTCCCTCCAAGACCACACCATTTCACTACCATGTTCGCCAAACTGTTTGGAAAATCCACCGGCCCCTCCATCCAAAACGTAGTTGATGCCTTGGTGCAAGAACTGTTGCGCCGGTATCCCCCCTCTATGGCCAGTGGCGAAGGGCGCAGGCTCTCCCCCCAAGCAGTCACTAACATTCTGGAACAAGTGATCAACAAGGCTGTGGTGAAGGCTACAGAGCTACAACTGGGCTGGTTTGGCAAGGCCAAATTGGCAAATAGTTTCCGTTGGTCTTTAAAAGACCGTGGCTACCCAGAGAAATTTATCGAAGTTCTAACGGAAGCCCTGATTGTGTACGTCACTCGCCAACAAAAGCCCTGAAATCATGTTGGGACGGATTTTTCGGGAAATCACCCGCAGCCTGCGTACACGCCATGAAGCCACTTCTGCACAAGATCCGCTAGACCAGTGGAAAAAGGACTATAGCGGGGCGGCCAACCCTGTGGCGCGTGGACAAGTTTTGCAAGCCCTAGAGACCTGGCTACAGCAACAACCCGATCATCTCTTGGGTTGGATTTTCCTAGGAGACGCACTGCAACAACAGCGACAACTGGAGGCAGCAGAAAGCGCATATCGCCGAGCATTGCGGATAGACCCTACCCATGCCGCAGCCCATGAGGGGGTGGGGTTGGTATTGCTCCATCAGGGTAAATTAGATCAGGCTTGGTTGCACCTAGAAGCCGCCCACAAAGCCGACCCTCAAAACCCCGATATTTTGGTGCATTGGGGTTTGGTTGCATTAGAGAAAAAGAACTTTGGTGAGGCAGCAAAGAACTTTGAAAAAGCCATCGATCGCAATGTTAATCATTACCATGCATGGCACAATCTCGGTTTAGCCCAATTAAAAATGGGCCGACCTCAGCAAGGCATACGTAGTTTTCAGAGAGCATTAGATATTCGACCTGAATTTGGTTTGGCTTGGAGCAATCTAGCTTTGGCACAATGCGATGTTGAAAACTTGAGCGATGCACTGATTTCTGCTCAACAAGCCATTAAATTCAAGGGTGAAAGTGCGCGGACTTGGGTAATTTTAGCTGACATTCTCACAGATGCAGGCGAATGGGAGCAAGCCGATTCTGCATTAACCACAGCCTTCGAACGAGATCCTCATGATACTGGCGGATATATTTCTTTAGGAAAATTACGCTCAGCACAGGCTCGTTACCCTGAGGCAGAATCTGCCTATCAACATGCATTAACTTTAGAACCTGACAATGCACAGGCAAAGGGTGGCCTAGGTCAATTAGAGATGTTGCTAGGTCGTTTTGATGTAGGATTTGAGCATTATGAAGCCCGTCGATTGGTAGATGAGTCACCTGTTCGCCAATGGCCGCTAGAATCATGGGAAGGAACCCCTATTCCCCATCAAGGTTTATTAGTTCATTCTGAACAGGGGTTAGGTGACATTATTATATTTGCCAGTTGCATACCAGATTTGTTGGCTCAAACTTCTGGCTGGAATACACATGTAGTTCTTGAGACAGAACCACGCCTTCAAGGTTTATTACAACGTTCGTTTCCTGCATTAAAGGTAATAGGTCGTGAACGCAGCGATCAAAGCATTGATTGGCTGAATGACATTGACTGTCAGTACGAAATACCTATCGGAAGTTTGCCACGTCTTTATCGCAGCTATTCTCATCAATCTATACAGTATCTTCCCTACCTTAAAGCCGATTCTACACAAGTGGAGTATTGGCGCAATAAATTGTTAGCACGCGGCCCTGGCCCCTATGTGGGTGTGAGTTGGCGGGGAGGAATGCTGCGCTCAGGTACTGTACAACGCAGTATTAATCCAATTGCTTTACTCCGAGAGTTGCAAAGCATTGGTATTCAGCCAATATGTCTTCAATATGGGGAAGTGGAATCAACCTTAAATGAAGCGGCTGAAGCATTAAATTTGCAGGTATGGCACTGGCCTGAATCATTGGTAGACATGGACGCTGCTGCTGCAATAACGCAAGCACTGGATGCAGTAGTTACAGTATGCAATACTCAAGCACATTTAACAGGTGGCTTGGGTAAAGATGGCTGGGTTTTGGTTCCAAGCAACCCCAATTGGCGATATGGAATCAATAGTAAAAAATCTTGGTGGTATCCATCACTAAACCTGATCCGCCAAGCACCTCACAGCAACTGGGAAGCACCCATAAAACAGCTTAGTACTGATTTGCAAACATGGAAAACAACTAACAATTCAACCACAATCACTGAAGGAAAAAATAAATGATTTTCCGCTGGTTGCGCCAGCGGCGCAATAACACCCCATCACTTACTACAACAACCAACCCCACAGAAAACAACCGAGAAAATATTGCACTATCTAAAATAGATGATCTTCTAGAGAAGGGTGACATTGAAGCAGCCGAAAAATCACTCAACGAACTCTTACAAGAAGACACTGCCAACTCCGTAGCCATGCTACAGATGGCAAAACTATACAGATTACAAGGAAAATTTTCTGATTCAATTCAATGGGCAGAACGATCTTTATTAGATCACGAAAATCCAGCAGAAGTTCATTACCAACAAGGAGAAACACTGTTGGCAATGAAAGATATTCAAGGCGCTCTAGACTCCATCAATACAGCATTGGCTTTAGATGAAAATCATCTTAAAGCTTGGCTCCGATATGGAGATATTCTTGCAAGACAAGAAAAATACAATCAAGCACTTGATGCCTACAAAACTGCTTTATCATTTTCTGATGAAAAGCATGAAAATCTAATTAACCTACAAATTGCCCAAACACTGCATGCCCTAAGATCTTGGCCAGATGCAGTGGATGCGTACAAAAAGGTTTTATCCAAAGACCCAGAAAACGTCACCGCCTGGACCGCTTTAGGTCATGTTGAGCTGGTACAAGACAATGATGCATCTGCTCTAATAGCCTACATTAAAGCCCGAGAGATTTGCGAGAAAAATTCCATCCCAATCCCATTAACACTAGAGCTACATTTAGCAATGTGTTACCAATATAGTGCCAGATGGAACGAAGCCTTAATTTTATATAGAAAGCTTCACACTCAATACCCCAAAGATTCTAATGTATCTTGGTATCTTTCACAATGCGAACTAGCAATGGGCAATTGGGAGAGAGGATGGGAATTTTATGGATCACGTTTTCTGACCAAAGCATCATCATGGCGAGCGATGCCATTTGCAATATGGCATGGAGAAGAGGCATTGAATAAAACCCTTCTTGTCTTGGCAGATCAAGGCTTGGGAGACGAGATTATGTTTTCTTCTTGTGTTTTAGAAGCAAAGAAACGTGTAGGGCATCTTATATTAGAATGCGAGCCTCGTCTAGAAAAGTTATTTATTCGGTCATTTTCAGGAATTTCTGTAGTTGCCTCAGAGCGCGAGCGAAGCACACGTTGGTTAAAAGATTATCCACAACCAGACTTTCAAATTGCCTCAGGTGATTTACCCGCTTTATTTCGTCAAAATAGAAATAAATTTCCAGATCATCATGGCTATTTAAAAGCAGATCCCGATCGAATAGCTTATTGGGCCAATCGGTTAAATGATTGTGGCCCAGGAGTAAAAATAGGAATATCTTGGCGTGGTGGAGTACCTTTAACGCGAGGTCGCGTACGCAGTACAACAGCACAAGATTGGAAGAGTATTCTTAATACACCCAACTGCCAATTCATTAATTTGCAGTATGGCAACTATCAAGAAGATTTGGCAGAATTCTCCAGCCTAGCACCAGGCAGAGTGCATGATTTTCCTGAAGTTATACCAGACTATGATGAAACTGCTGCATTAGTGATGGCGCTTGACTTGGTCATCACAGTTTGCACTTCCATTGTCCACCTAAGTGGAGCCTTGGGAAAAGAAGTCTGGGTGCTGGTGCCACATGTGCCTGGATGGCGCTATCAAGCATCTGGTAACAGTATGCCTTGGTATCCATCAGCACACCTGTTCCGTCAAACCGATGCAGGAAACTGGAAAGATGCTTGCCAAAATTTGTCATTTGCACTCCAAAAAAGACAAAAATGACAGAGAAAATCTGCTTAACCTCAGCAAATTGGGGTGGCCCAGATTTTGCTTAATAGGATTGGCAGCCTGTGGTGGGTTGCATTTTATGAATTAGGAGTCGTAACATGAAACGTACTTTGCAACAGGGTTTTACCCTGATTGAACTGATGATTGTGGTGGCGATCATTGGTATTCTGGCTGCTGTAGCTTTGCCCGCTTACCAAGATTACACTTTGCGCGCCAAGGCGTCTGAGTTGTTGTTGGCTGCATCTTCTGCTCGCACAGCAATTACCGAAGCATCGCAAAATTCCAACGGTATTTCGGCCACTGGTGTCGAATCTCCTGGCGTTGCAGGCAAGGTTAGTGCCGCAGATGTTTCTGACGCTAACGGTGTTATCACTATTAACGGTCGGGATTCCGAATTTGCCGGTGCCGGTACCGCAGTGGTTGTTACTTTGACTCCTTCCTGGAACTCTACTGGTAAGACTGTGGTTTGGTCTTGTGGCGTTACCCCCGCAAAGCTGGAACCTTCTTCTTGCCGTCAAGACTGATATTGAACTAATCTGCTCCCTTATATCAGGGATGTCAAATAATAAAAGCCTACTCGATTTCTACCGAGTGGGCTTTTTTATTTCTACACATTAATAAATATTATTTCCATTTAAATATTATGCTGCGCAACGTCTTGGCCTCCGTATTTCAATCATCAGAAAACAAAAATACTCAGAATGAAAAGTCAAAGACAATTTCTCATGAATACGCTCAACTGAATGCGCAGTTACATTTAGAAAGATCAGATTATGGAACCAGTGGAAGACAATGGGCCACTACAGTTCAATATTTGCTACAGCAATCCAAATCAAGCTCTGTTCTTGATTACGGTTGTGGCAAACAAACATTAGCCCAGTCTTTACCTGATATAAAAATATTGGGGTTTGATCCAGCCATTCCGGGATTAGATAAACCTCCAATGCCGAGTGACTTACTGGTCTGTACAGATGTACTGGAGCATGTAGAGCCAGAATTTATTGATCATGTTCTAGATGATCTAAGTCGTCTCACAAAAAAAATTGCTTTGATCACTGTGGCAACACGGCCAGCAGTGAAGAAACTGGCTGATGGCCGAAACGCACATTTGACTGTTCAACCTTTTTCTTGGTGGCAAGATCGCTTTGAAAAGAGGTTTGATATTATTGGCATCAAAGAGCAGCCCGGATTTGAGTTTGCCTTGATATTAAGAGGATTGAATTTTCAAGAATCAATAATTATCCCAGAAGATTTTAAGCCTTTCTCAAAGAAAGAAGAAGAAAGTAACACAACCCCATCCGAATCATCACGAAAGATTCCAGTTGGAGTAGTAAAACACGGCGACAATAAAATCCTGTTTACTACGCCCAATCAAATGACGGCTTGGCGCGTTAATAGCTTTTATGAAAAAGAGCCTCACACTGTTCGTTGGTTAGAATCGATCCCTAAAGATTCAGTTTTTCTGGACATAGGGGCGAATGTTGGTATGTATAGCATTTTTGCAGCAGTAGTTTCTCAAGCAAAAGTCTATGCCTTTGAGCCTGAAAGCCAAAACTACGCTGCTTTGAATCAAAACATTTCAATAAATAAATTGAGTGAGAAATTATTAGCCTTTCCCTTGGCAATATCAAATAAAACTGGTGCAGATAAACTATTTCTCTCAGGATTTGACACAGGAGGATCGTGCCATAGTTTTGGTGCAGATGTTGGATTTGATCTGAAACCTCGTGGCCATGCTTTTGTTCAAGGTGCTTTTTCCACCACGATTGACGAGTTAGTTGCTACTGGAACTCTGCCTATTCCAGATTTTGTCAAAATCGATGTTGATGGTTTTGAGCACAAAGTCATTGAAGGCGCTCAGAAAACCTTAAAAGATCCTAAAGTCAAAAGCGTCATCATTGAATTAAACACAAAATTACCAGAGCATAAAGCTGCGGCAGAAATGCTAGAAAAACTTGGATTCTTCTATGACAATGACCAAGTAATGCATGCGCAAAGAAAATCAGGGGCATTTGAAGGGGTTGCAGAATTTATCTTTTGGAAAAACAAAAAAGAAATTAGCAATCTCACCACAGAACGTGCTCTGGGAATTCCTACCAGCATGCAAGCACGGGCAGTGATGAATTATGCCATTGACAAAATACTGTCAACAGCTATAGCCGATGATCCATTTCCATATTTGGTAGTGGATAACATATTCCCACCTGATTACTATCAGCAAATTTTGGCAAATTTCCCAGGCTTGGATGCCGTACGGCCTTTAAGTGAATCTGGAAGAGTACAAAAGGGATCTTACAAAGAAAGATTGACTGTTTTATTTAATCCAGAAGATTTTTCCAGAATGTCTCCTAAGCAAATTGAGTTCTGGTCAGAATTTGCAAGCTGGCTATACTCAGAAGCATTTTTGAGTGCTGTTATATTCAAGTTCCGCCAAACTCTTGAATCCAGAATTTCAAACATCATTAATGCTGAAGGAAAAATCAACGTTCGTGGCGATGCGCTCTTGGTCAATGATCAAACAAATTATGCTATTGGGCCACATACAGATGCCCCTCATCGATTAGTCACTTTCTTATTCTATATGCCAGAGAATGATAAAGATCGCGACTTAGGAACTTCTATTTATCTACCGAAAAAAGAAGGATTCACTTGCTGGGGAGGCCCACATTATCCGCATGATCAATTCGATTTAGTGGATACTGTGGAGTTTTTACCCAACCGATTGCTTATGTTTCCAAAAACGGAAAAAACATTTCATGGGGTTGAGCCTGTACTACGAGAGGGCGTTAATAGGAAATTGTTGATCAACAACATTAGAATTCTTAACAAAACGACCCACTAAATAAAAAAAGCCCAAATGGGCTTTTTTTATTCTCTCTGATCCACTCTGAGCATCATCTCTTTTTCATTCAGCCATTGATCAGAATACTCGCAGCCTATATACTCATTAAAATACGGGCCGCCTAATGTAAAGTGAACATTGGACGCCTGCGAATTAGGGGCATCATAATCTACAAGATGGTTCCATTCTGGCGGTAGCGATCCAATCATGGCATCATCATCCAGCCACTTAAATTGGTGCAACTCCAGTCCACTGGCATTATTCACATACTCAGGGGTTAAGGCCCGACACTTTGCATTATTGAAGAGCATGACGCTACTCCAATTCTTTTTTGCATAAGGTGTTTGAGGGGCACCCAAGAATTTGATGGTTTCTTTGGGCTGATGGTTGTGCTGCACACACATCACTGCATATTTATCATCGCGCAACGCCCACAACTTGGCAATATCATCTTGCACCAGCATGTCACAGTCCATAAAAAGTGACCAGCCCTCATACCCACTCAGGTAAGGTGTCAGGAAGCGTGAAAAAGAAAACTGTGTAGACTGCAGCGGATTAGACTCACGCCACATCAATCCCTGAAGATTATTCAGTGCCAGCGGCGTAAAACTGACAGGGAGGCTCGATCGAGCCAAAATACTATGGGTTAAAACATGCCACGCAACGGTTTCGCGGGGATCAAAACCAATAAATATCCGAATCATAGCGCCGCCTTTTTCTCTACAGAAGGAAAATCTTCAAACAGATGGGTAAAAAATGGGTCTTTATAAATGCTGTAGATGATGGCTATATCTAACAAACTACAGCTTGCCAAGAATAATTCTGGCCAACGGCGCCACACCTCTGCATTCCATAGTGACCACCCCACAAAAACCAAGTGCATCGCCGCAGTGGCTGCAATAATAGTGCGCCCGTATTTCCAAATGTGACGCCATAACGAAGCTGCTTGGGGTGTGCGCTGTGCAATCGCTGCAAAAAGTAGAAATATAGGGGCTTCCATAGGCAGTGCCACCCATGTAAAGCTGGTTAACCACTGTGCTGCTTCGGGTGTTTTTCGTACAGAAACCAACAGCATCAATAAAACAATCCAATGCCTACACAAAAACAACATGCTGAGCCACAATGTGGATGGCACTTTGAGTGATCCATATTTATCCAGCATTAACAATCGATCATCAATCTGAGCCATAGCGTGTTAGTGTAGCTGCCTATACTCGGGGGACTATAGTTGTGGCCTCAGGATTGTTGCAATATGTTTTTTGCACTGAGAGCTAGCGTTGAATCTCATGGTTGGCTATCTGCCAGCCGCCTGATTTTCCCCCCTGTTTTTGCAACACATGCACCCCGTGGATACCCATACTCTTATCCACCGCCTTGCACATGTCGTAAATAGTCAGCAAAGCCACCTGTACGGCCACCAAGGCTTCCATTTCCACCCCCGTAGCGCCTACCGTCTCCACGGTGGCACGGCAAAAAATGCCACACACACCGGGGTGATGGACGCTGGCCTCATCAAAATCGATAGCAATGCGGGTCAGGGGCAAGGGATGGCACAGCGGAATCAGGTCACTGGTTTTCTTGGCGGCCTGAATGCCAGCAATCCGGGCCACCCCCAATACATCGCCCTTGCGGGCCTGCCCTGTGCTGATCAAGGCCAATGTGGCGGCTTGCATTGCAATATAGCCACCCGCTACCGCCACCCGATGGGTGTGGGGTTTGGCTGCAATGTCCACCATCTGGGCTTGGCTTTGGGCATCAAAATGGGTCAGAGTGGGCATGGTGGTATGGCAAGGGAACGATGCTTCAGCAAAAATTTCTACCATGGAGCAACCGTGCATCATAGGCAGCAGCAGGCACCTACCTACCACACACCATGCAAAAATCTACTCTGTTATTGGCGGCCAAAGCACTGGCATTGTCTTTGTCCATCGCAGGCGCGGGGGGGGTCGCCCCCGCCACGGCACTGGCGGCAAGCGGCCTGCCTACTCTGGGGGATGGGGCTGATCTGAGTGTCAGTGCCGAGCGGCGGCTGGGTGACAGCATCATCCGTGAGCTGTACCGCGATCCAGACTATCTGGATGACCCCGTGCTGCAAGACTATGTACAAACGCAATGGCAGGCTTTGTTGGCAGCAGCCAGGGTGCGTGGTGAGCTGTCGCCTGAATTGGACGAGCGGTTTGCCTGGGAAGTGCTGCTAGGACGCGACCGCTCGGTCAATGCCTTTGCGCTGCCAGGGGGCTATCTGGGTGTGCATTTGGGCTTGCTGGGGGTGGTCAGCAGCCGAGATGAATTGGCCTCGGTGTTGGCCCATGAACTCAGCCATGTGACCCAACGGCATATAGCCCGGCTCTTGGCGCAACAAAGCCGCCAAACCCCCTTGGTATTGGGCACCATGATTCTGGCGGCCTTGGCAGCGAGCAAAAGCCCGCAGGCCGCCCAAGCCATCACGGTGGGCGGACAGGCACTGGCGGTACAAAATCAGCTCAATTTCTCGCGCGATATGGAGCGTGAAGCCGACCGGGTAGGCCACAGCCTGATGGCCCCCGCAGGGTTTGCACCAGAGGGGTTTGTGGGCATGTTCGACAAACTGCAACATGCCAATCGGCTCAACGACAACGGCTCTTGGCCCTACTTGCGCAGCCACCCCCTCACCACCCAGCGGGTGGCAGACATGCAAGCGCGTTTACCACTGCAAACCACCCGCGAAGTGCTGGCCCCCACCCTAGAACACGCCATGCTAGCTGCACGGGCTCGGGTGCTCTCACGCCCAGGAGTGGATATGCTGCGCCAATGGCTGGCAGAACCCCGAAGCCACGGTTTTGCCCAACGGGCACCCCACCAACAGGCGGCCGCTTTGTATGCAGCCATGCTCACAGCCATTGCACTGCACGAACCACAACAAGCCCGCCAGTGGCTGCCGCGCCTGCAAGCAGTGACGCAAGGAGATGTGCGGGCACACACACTGGCCCAATGGCTCGGGGCCGAGGTGGAACTGTCTGCCAGAGATGCAGCTGCCGCATGGCGGCTGCTGCCCGAACAAGGCCGTGAAGACCGCCCAGGCTTGTTATTGCGGGCGCAAATTGCGTTGTCTTTAGGCAGGGCTGCAGAAATGGTGGGGCCACTGCAAACCTGGGTAAGTACCCATCCACGGGATGCCGGTGCTTGGCAGGCGCTGGCGTCTGCTTGGCAGGCCCAAGGCCAAACCCTGCGGGCGATACGCGCCGAAGCTGAAGCCCATGCGGCCCGCTATGACTATGCGGCTGCCGTAGACCGTTTCAAGGCTGGGCAAGAGTGGGCGCGCAAAAGCAGCAGCGCCCAAGATTTTGTAGAGGTGTCGATCATCGACACCCGCCTACGGGCCGTGCAAGCACTGGCGAAAGAACAGGCGGCTGCACTGCGCTAGATGGGGTCGCAGGCAGCCGCCAAGGGCGCCATCAGTGAGGAGCAGCGGTGCCCGCAGCAGTGCGGCGGGCCAAGATCAATTTGCCCAAGCCCAACACCAACAAGGCACCAGCCACACTGGCAGCGTACTTCAGGGTATCGGATTGGGGCAGCTTGAGCATCCATTGCCACTTGTCAGGATCGGCCAATGCGGGGTCAGACACCAACATGCCACCGGCAATCCAACCCAACAACATGCCGCCCAGTGTGATGATGATGGGGAAACGCTCCATCAGCTGGATAACCAATTGGCTGCCCCAAACAATAATGGGGATAGAAATCAGCAGGCCCAATGTGACCAACAGCATTTGGTGATCGCCAGCGTTTTGGGCAGCACCAGCAATGGCGATGACGTTGTCCACGCTCATGACCAGATCGGCCACGATGATGGTCTTGATGGCCGCCAGCAGCTTGTCGCTGCCTTGCACATCGCCGTGGCCTTCTTCATCAGGGGCCAGCAGCTTGACACCAATCCACACCAGCAACAGCGCCCCCGTAAATTTCAGGAACGGCAGCGACAACAGCGTCATGGCAAAGGCAATCAGGATGACGCGCAAAACAATGGCGCCTGCTGTGCCCCAAATAATGCCCTTGCGGCGCTGCTCAGGTGGCAACTTGCGACAAGCCAAGGCAATGACCACGGCATTGTCGCCACCGAGCAAGATGTCGATGATGATGATCTGGCCCAAAGCGAGCCAAAATTCATGCGCAAACAGAAAGTCCATAAAAGTTCTCAGTCACGGTTAGCGGTAGGAAGGGCAAGCACCATGATGGCCTTTGCCCCATCACGGGAGTTTGACAGTCTGCGGTGGAAGAACCGGACATCCCACCCGCTGCGCAGTACAGGAGGGTATGGGGACGACCTTGATCAGCCCACTGCGGGCCCATCAAAGGTCTTGCTCAGTATGGGTGCCACCACAGGCACCACACACCCAATCCGCCGGAAGCAGGGCTTCGTATTGACGACGGCATTGACATCCCGAACACCGGGATGGGAGCTACTCCCCTTCGAAGGGGCAATTGGAACACCGCTGCCGCAGTTGTGCAAGTATGGGCCTGTTGTGGGTATTGCGTATGTCGGCACTGAATTTCCTGCCAGGTTGTGCGACCATCCAACCCATCATGATCCTAACCATTGAGCAACTTCATACCCTGTGTACTATTGCCGAGGCCGCAGGCCAGCAGGTAATGGCTGTGTATGCCCAAGACTTTGCCAGTTGGCAAAAAGACGATGCCTCCCCCCTGACCGAGGCCGATTTGCGCGCCGACCATGCCATTCGGGCGGGTTTAGAGGCACAGTTTCCGGGGGTATTTGTCTGGTCGGAAGAGTCGGCATCCACGGGCGCACGCACGGCAGAGACGTTTTTTCTGGTCGATCCACTCGATGGCACCAAAGAGTTTGTACAGCGCAGTGGCGAGTTCACGGTCAATATCGCACTGATCCACCAAGGCCAGCCCGTCGCTGGTGTGGTGTTGGCCCCGGCTACTGGAGAATTGTTTTATGCCGCCCGAGGGCTGGGCGCTTGGCAACGCCAAGCAGCAGGCGCTGTAGCCTTAAAGGTGGCACAGATGCGCACAGAAATGCCACTGCGCGTGCTGGGTAGCCGCTCCCACGGTGGCGAGGCGCTGGCCGCTTGGTTGGCGCAGTTGCCCTTGCCCCATGATTTTGTGGCGGCAGGCAGCTCTCTCAAGTTTTGCCGCATTGCCCAAGGGCAGGCCGATATCTACCCCCGCTTTGGCCCCACCAGCCAGTGGGATACTGCCGCTGCCCAGTGCGTGCTAGAGCAGGCTGGAGGCCATGTGACCGATTTTGCCGGGCAGGTGCTGCAATACGGCCTGCAACGCCCAGTGCTCAACCCGGAGTTTCTGGCCGTGGGTGATCCGCAGTGGTTAGCGCAACTGCTGCCCAGCGCAAAGTAGGAGGCTGACACATGAGAAGCCTGAGCCGTCTGACCACCGAATACGTAGAGGCAGAAGACCGCATCCGCATCACAGGTGAATTGCCTGCACACGCTGGTGAAGACAGCCCACGCACAGTGGTTCTGTGGCTGACACAACGGCTGCTCAACCGCTTGCTGCCGCATTTGCTGCACTGGCTAGAGCGCCACGATGTGCCACAGGGCTGGGACGAGGCCGTGCAAGAATTTGCCCAGCAGGCCGCCGTAGCCGCCTTGCAACCACAGACGCCAGTACACAGTGCGCCCGAGAGCCACGCATGGTTGGTGCATAGCGTGCAGTTGACTTGTTCCCCTGAGCATGTGCAGCTGGGCTTTCAGTCGGCACCTCCGGGTGCAGAACACAGTAGCCATTTGACCTTGCAAGCACAACCCTTGCGCCAATGGCTCAATATTGTTTACGACCAGTATGTGCGGGCCAGTTGGCCGCTGGCACTGTGGCCCCAGTGGCTGGCAGAGGCCCGCCAAACCGCACCATCGCGTTCTGCCATGCTGCACTGAGGCTAATTGTGCAGATCGACATTGCAGATATTGAAGCTGCCATCAACCATTGGCGCACCGTGCAAGCCACAGCTGCTGGTGGGCCATTGGCCCCCCCATTACAGGCATTGGCCGAGGTGTATGGCCGTTTGGTCTTGGCCCGCCAGTCGGGGGTGGATGAACAGGTTCTGCCTGCTGTGGCCTACACGGCATGGCTGGATTGGTACGCTACCACCCCAGACACCCCCTGCATCGCCATTTGCTCTACCAGCCAGGGCGATGAAGAATGCAAGGGTTGTGGCCGCAGTTTTGCCGAGGTGCAACACTGGTTGGCATTGCGCCCGGCACAAAAGCGTGCCGTATGGCGGCGCATTGTGGCGCAGGGCACGGCATGGCGTTTTAATCGCTATGCCGAGCGCACCCACCACGCGGGATAACTTACTTCCAGCGCAGTGGCTCTAACGGCACACTGCCCAAGTGGCTGCTCAAAGTGATAGCGCCTTCTTGGATGGTGGCTTGCAACTGCATACTGCGTTCGGCCAGACGGGCCAAATCCTGCGCTGCCTCCGAGGGAATGCGCCAAACCTGCAATTTGTCCAACCGCGTGAGCTTGGTCTCAATGCCCTTCCACCACACTTCGGCAGCATGGTGAAAGGCATAAACCACCACGGCATCGGCCTTGCTACAAGCCTTGGTCAGCGGTTTGTCTTCGGGCTGGCCCACTTCCATCCACAAACGCTTGCGGCCCGTAAAGTCGGTCAGGGAGGCGTCTGGGTCGTCTGGGTCAGACAGGCCAGCGCCAAAGGCCAAGGTGCCATCGCCGTGGCAGGTGTCTTGCAGGTGGTGGGCATTGAGCGCCAAGGCTGCCAGACGCACCATCATGCGCTCATCGGTCTCGCTGGGGTGGCGTGCCAGAGTGAGTGCATGGTCGGCATAGTAGCCGTGGTCAATATCGGCAATTTGCAGGTTCGCCTTGAAGATGGTGGACTTGAGGGCCATACTTGCTTCAGATGCGCCGTGCCAATTCGGCAGCCTTGCCCACATAGCTGGCAGGCGTCATGGCCAGCAAACGGTCTTTGTCGGCTTGCGGAATCTCCAGCGCCTGAATCAGCCCATGCAAGGCTTCAGCGGTCACGGTTTTGCCGCGCGTGACTTCCTTGAGCTTCTCGTAGGCACCTTGCACACCGTAGCGGCGCATCACTGTTTGGATAGGCTCGGCCAGCACTTCCCAGGCCGCGTCTAAATCTTCTTGCAAGCGTTCTTCGTTGAGCTCCAGTTTGTTCAGCCCTGTCAGCAACGAGTTGTAGGCCAATGCGGCATAGCCCAAAGCCACGCCAATATTGCGCAGCACTGTGCTATCGGTCAGATCCCGCTGCCAGCGGGAGATGGGCAGCTTTTCTGACAGGTGGCGCAGCAGCGCATTGGCCAAGCCCAAATTGCCCTCTGCGTTCTCGAAGTCAATCGGGTTGACCTTGTGTGGCATGGTGGAGGAGCCGATTTCGCCTGCCTTCAAACGCTGTTTGAAGTAGCCCAAGCTCACATAGCCCCAAATATCACGCGACAGGTCAATCAAGATGGTGTTGGCACGGGCCACAGCATCAAACAGCTCGGCCATGTAGTCGTGCGGCTCAATCTGGATGCTGTAGGGCTGAAAGGTCAGGCCCAACCCCATCGGCTCGGGTGTTTCAATAACCTTTTTGCTAAAGGCTTCCCAGTCAAACTCGGGCCAAGCCGACAGGTGGGCGTTGTAGTTGCCCACAGCACCGTTCATTTTGCCCAGAATCTTGACGCTGGCAATGCGGTCTACGGCTATTTGCAGTCGTGCCACCACGTTGGCCAGCTCTTTACCCACGGTAGTAGGACTGGCAGTTTGGCCGTGGGTGCGGCTGAGCATGGGCACCTCGGCGTAGAGCAGCGCCATTTCGCGCAGCTTGAGCACGATGCGATCCAGCCCTGGCTGGATCACCTGATCGCGCCCCGAGCGGATTTGCAACGCGTGGCTGGTGTTGTTGATGTCTTCGCTGGTGCAGGCAAAGTGGACAAACTCTGCCGCCTTTTCGAGTTCTGGACGGGCTTCAAACTTGGACTTGATCCAGTATTCCACCGCTTTCACGTCGTGGTTGGTGGTTTTTTCAAATTCCTTGATGGCTGCGCAATCGGCTTCTGAGAAGTTCTTGACCAAATTGAGCAGGTAAGAGCGCGCACCGGGCGTCAGGGGTTTGAACTCGTCAAAGCCTGCATCTGACAGCGCGATGAACCAGGCCACTTCCACTTGCACACGGCGGTGCATGTAGCCATATTCGCTCATGATTGGGCGCAAGGTGGAGAGTTTGGCGGCGTAACGGCCATCCAGTGGCGACAGGGCGGTAAGGGTCGAGAGGCTCATGGAGCACGATTGTAGGATGACCGCATGACCCCAGTACAGGTCTTACCCATGCTCCATCGATAGAATCTACAGCCCTCTGCTTTTGCAATGCCTGCACGCCCAGCACCATGAAGATGAAACTGATCGGATCGACCACCAGCCCCTACGTGCGCAAAGTGCGCGTGGTGATGGCGGAAAAAAAGCTCGACTACACCTTGGTACTGGAAAACGTCTGGGCACCCGATACGGGCATTGCCACGATCAATCCGTTGGGCAAAGTGCCTTGCCTGATCATGGAAGGAGGCGATACCATTTTTGACTCGCGCGTCATTGTGGAGTATCTGGACGCCCTCTCGCCCGTGGGCAAGCTGATCCCCAGCACAGGCCGGGAGCGGGCCGAAATCAAGACCTGGGAAGCTCTGGCCGATGGCGTGCTGGACGCAGCAATTCTGGTGCGGCTGGAGAACACCTTTGAAGGCCGCAGTCAGTACCAGCGCAGCCCAGCCTGGATAGAGCGCCAGATGAGCAAAGTGCATGTGGGTTTGCACACCATGAGTAAAGGACTGGGTGATAAGGCTTACTACGGCGGCATCCACCCTGGCTTGGCAGATATTGCGGTGGGGTGTGCGCTGGGCTGGCTGGCATTTCGTTTCCCTGAGATTGACTGGCGTGGTCAATACCCCAATCTGGGCCGTCTGCACGACAAACTGATGCAGCGCCCCAGCTTTGCCGACACGCAGCCAGTGGCCTGACAAGGCGTAGCAGCCAACACATGGCTGCTGGGTTTACCGCCATGTTGCAGATTCTCACGCTGACCGTTCCCATTTATCTGATCATCGCGTTGGGGTTTGCTTGTGTGCGTGTTGGCGTGTTCACCCGTGAACAGATGGGGGTGTTGGGGCAGTTTCTGCTGCGCATCAGCCTGCCATGTCTGATCTTTCGTGCCATTTCGCAATACCGGCTGGAAGAGGTGCTCAACCCCGGTTACCTGAGCGTGTATGTGTCAGGCTCGCTGCTGGCTTGGTTGGGCGGATTTGCCTATGCACGCTGGCATTGCCGCCACGGACGCAGCCGCAGTGCGCTGTATGGGCAGGCAATGGCGGCATCCAACAGTGTGTTTATTGGCTACCCGATTGCGCAACCCCTGCTTGGGCCTGCAGCCGATATTGCCCTGCCGCTGTGCCTGCTGACAGAGGTGGCGATCATCATCCCTTTGACGATGGCACTGGCCGATGCGGGTGAAAATCTGCGTTGGCAACAGTCGTTGCTGCAATCGCTGCGCTCTTTGCTCAAAAGCCCTGTGTTTCTAGCCATTGCAGCCGGATTGGGGTGGTCAGCCACCGGCATCGTACTGGCGCTGCCGGTGCAAAAAACACTCACACTGCTGAGCAGTGCTGCCGCACCTGTCGCGCTGTTCATGATTGGTGGCATGTTGGTGGGCCAGCCTTTGCGTGGCGCCGGGCAGGATTTGGGCGTGCTGGCGGCAGGCAAGCTGCTGTTGCACCCACTGACCGTGTTACTGATGTTGTGGCTATTGCCCGACTTTGACCCACCTTTGCAAACGGCTGCGCTGGTCTTTGCCTGCATGCCCATTCCAGTGTTGTTGCCCGCTTTGGCCCAACGCTATGGCTTGGCCGGATTCTGCTCCGCCGCACTGGTGGTGGCCACAGCACTGTCATTCGTCAGCCTCAACAGTTGGCTGGCAATGGCACCGTGGCTCATGCAGTGGGTGCAACGGCACTGAGCCTGCTCAGAGTGCTTGCAGCAGCCCGCGGACGATGTGATCGGCATAGCGGCTCGCCACAGTGCGAATAAAACGCGGAAAGTCCACGGTGGCTTGGTCATCGGCACGGTCGGAGATGGCACGCACAGCAGCAAACGGCACCCCATAGTCAATGCACACCTGGGCCACGGCAGCACCCTCCATCTCTACAGCCAGCACCTCATGGCCTGCGGCCAGCAAGCTGGCCCGCAGTGCCTTAGACACCTCGGCGCTGGTGACAAACTGGTCGCCACTGGCCATCAGCCCTTGGTGCAGGTGTGGCCCACCCGTGGGTGTTGTCCGTGGTGGCTCCCAATGGAGTGCCGCCTGGCCTAGGCAAGATTGAGCCGCTGCCGACAACAACGCCGACAGCGCGGGATCACAGGGCAGGCGCACGCTGGCATAGCCCGGCACCTGCCAGCGGGCAAACAGCGGCGTAGCGTCCATATCGTGCTGCACATAATCCTGCGCCACCACCACATCGCCCACTTGTACGCCCTGCCCAATGCCCCCGGCCACTCCTGTAAAAACCATGCGGGTAACACCAAAGCGTTCAATCAGAGCTGTGGCGGTGGTAGCTGCTGCCACCTTGCCAATGCCTGACAAGGCCAACACCACCGGCTGCCCATAAAGATAGCCCTGCCAAAAAGTCCGGCCTGCATGGGTCAGGCGCACTGGCTGCTCCAGGGTATGGTGCAGGCCTGATTGCTCTTCAGGCAGTGCGCTGAGAATCGCGGTGGTCATGGTGCAGTGGGTTCAACGGGCGGGGAGGGCTAACGGAAAGGCAGGAAACACCAACCGCTGATCCACCCTGGCTACGGCCTGGCGCACGGCCATACGCAACTGCTTGGCCCAAGCACGGCCCAATTCACCCGAGCGCAAATAGTCGGCATTGTTGCCCCGATTGGGCAAGAGCAAGCGTTCGTCTACTAGCGCGGTGACTTGTACATAAGCCCCGCCCGCCGTGGCATAACGGTAGCTGATATGGGCGTAAGGCTGTGGCAGTCCAGGCTGTACGGTCTGTAACCACTGTTGCAATGCGGGATGGTTCTGCGCCATCCAATGTTCGCTGCGGTTGGCCGCACGTTTGAAGCGGAGGCAATCGATGCGCACTGGGCTGCCCGCCGCATCGTCTTGCACCCATACATCGGGCTGTGTGGGGCAGGGGTCTGTCCAAAGGGTGGGGTCTAGTGCAGGGGGGCTACGATGGTGGGTGGTTTGCAACCAAACCACCGCCTGCCAAGTGTTGTCGTGGCGCAGCGCCAGCGTGCGGGTTTGCAACGGCAGGGTGGCACCCAGGTCAGGTAACAAAGGCCAGCTTTGTGCAGACGGCCCCAGATCTTGCCAATCACCCCATGGCAGGGCCAATTGCATATCACCCACAGCATGCCCACTCTGGCCGGGCTGCAAAGGAGCACAGGCAGCCAAAGTGACCGACAGCCCCAAACAACCAGCCCACCCCCACCAGGGGCGGGCCACAGTGGACTGGCCTTTGGTGGAACACACCACAGGCACCGCTAGGGTGGGGGTAGTCTCAGGCAATCAGTTCACCACTTGGGCCAGTTCACCAGCGGCGTAGCGGGCGGCCATCACTTGCAGGTTGTGGCCCTTGATCTTCGCGCCTTGGCCTTCGCATCCAAATTCCAGATAGCGTTGCTTGCAGATTTGTTTAGCCGCTTCACGGGCAGGCTTGAGCCACTCGCGGGCATCAAACTTGTCGGGGTTCTCGGCCATGAACTTGCGCACCGCGCCCGTCATGGCCAAACGGATGTCCGTGTCGATATTGATCTTGCGCACACCAAACTGGATGGCCTTCTGGATTTCTTCCACGGGCACGCCGTAGGTCTCTTTCATCTTGCCACCATACTGGTTGATGATAGCCAGCAGGTCTTGTGGCACGCTGGAGGAGCCATGCATCACCAAATGGGTGTTGGGGATACGGGCATTGATCGCCTGCACACGGCTGATAGCCAGAATGTCGCCTGTGGGCTTGCGCGTGAACTTGTAAGCGCCGTGGCTTGTACCAATAGCAATAGCCAGTGCGTCCAGTTGCGTGGCCTTGACAAAGGCTGCGGCCTCTTCAGGGTCGGTCAGCATTTGGCTGTGGTCGAGCTTGCCCACAGCACCCACACCGTCTTCTTCACCAGCTTCGCCCGTTTCCAGCGATCCTAGGCAGCCCAGTTCGCCCTCTACGGTAGCGCCAATTTGGTGGGCCATTGCCACCACTTGGCGTGTCACTTCGACGTTGTAGTCAAACGAGGCAGGGGTTTTCCCATCTTCACGCAAGGAGCCATCCATCATCACCGAGCCAAAGCCCAGATCCAAAGCGCCTTGGCAGATGGCAGGAGAGGTGCCGTGGTCTTGGTGCATCACCAGCGGGATGTGTGGGTACATCTCGGCAGCCGCTTGGATCAGGTGCTTGATGAAGGACTCCCCTGCGTACTTGCGGGCACCAGCACTGGCTTGCAAGATAACGGGCGCGCCTACTTCATCGGCGGCAGCCATCACGGCCTGCACCTGCTCCAGGTTGTTGACGTTGAAAGCGGGAATGCCATAGCGGTTTTCAGCAGCATGGTCGAGCAGTTCGCGCATCGAGACGAGGGGCATGGTCGTAGTCCGTTCTGAGGATAGAAGAGGGGCCGCAAGGGCCAGGCGCAGCGGCTGTAACCGCTTGGTAACTGCCGATTTTAGCGGGCCTATGCGCTGGCCGATAGAGGAAAATCCAGCCGGTAGCAGGTGGTCAATGGTGCGGGTGCCGGGACCATGCCAAATGCCGCCCCATGTACTTGGGCCACCCGCGCAATGATTTCGTGGCCCAAATGCAAGCTGTCCACTGGCTTGGCAGGCATGGGCGCCCCCCCCGCCGAGGGGCGCGCACCGTCATCACACACTTGCAACCACGGGCCCGCCTGTGCATCGGTGGCCTCGCCACATTGCACCTCGATGTGGGTGGCAGGGGGTGTGTGGCGCAAGGCGTTTTCAATCAGGTTGCGCAGTGCCATCTCCAACAACACGGTGTGGCCCTGCACCATCAACGCTTCTGGCCCCTGCACAGCCAGTGTGTCTTGGCGCTGCCAAACGGCTTGGGCATAGTCGGCAGCCACCGTGCGGGCCAAAGCGGCCAAATCAACAGCACTGGCCGTACCATGCCACTGGCCCCGACTGGTGCGGGCCAGTGCCAACAACTGCTGCAGCACATGACCAGCCCGCAACGCATCGGTGCGTATCGACTCCAGTGCCTGCGCTTGGGCAGCTGAGGGCAACCCCCCTCCCAATGCCTGGGCCTGCAATACGATGGCTGCCAACGGGGTACGCAACTCGTGGGCCACCTCGTTGGCCAATTGGCGCTCACGGGCCAACGCTTCTTGCTGGCGGGTGAGCAAAGTATTGATGGAATCGACCACCGCATCAAACTCCTGCCAGTCGTGGCGCTGTTCTAGGCGCTTGGCCCCCTGCACATCGAGCTGCGCCACCTCCTGTGATAACTGGTGCAGCGGGCGCAGGCCACGCCCAATTGCCAGCCCCAGCGCCAACGCCACGACAGGCAGTAACCACAGCCCCGGCTCCACCATCTGTCCGGCAATGTCATGGGCCAGCCTGTCCCGGTCATCCAAGCGCAATAACACGGTAATTTTGTATGCCCGGGCCTCATCCCAACGAGAAAAGCTGCGCCAGTGCTGAGCCTGTGGCCCCAGTTGTAAATTGGCATAGCCCTCGTTGGAGTCAAAAGGGGGCACAGGTGCCTCGCCCACATGCCAGCGCACACGGCCAGCGGCATCCCACTGCACCACACTCAAAGGTTGCTGATAATCGTGGTGCCTTGGCGGCAACAACAGATTGTCTTTGGTCGCCAAGGCAGGCATTACCGCCGCCTGCACCTGCACTTGGGTGCGCAAATTCAGCAACAGCGCCGACACAGAGGCCAACTGCCCATCGGTGAGTTCATCGGCCTCATGCACTCCGGTGCGGTAGGCCAGTGCCACAAAGCAGCCCCAAACCAGCGCCAGCACCCCCAAACTCCACAGCAACAGGCGCTGACTCAGGGAGCGTTGGCTGTTCACGGCAACTCCTGTGGCATGAAATAGCCCACGCCCCGCATCGTCTGAATGCACTGGCTGCCCAGTTTGCGCCGCAGATGGTGGATATGGACTTCAATCGCATTGCTATCCACAATCGATTCCCAGTCGTATAAGCGTTCTTCCAACTGGCGCCGCGACAGCACCCGTCCTGGCGACTCCATCAGCAAGCGCAGCACAGCAAACTCACGCGGAGAAATCTCGACCCTCTGACCATGCAATTGCACGGTGCGGGTTGCCGGATTGAGTTCAATAGCACCATGTCGCACCAATGGTTGTGCCCGCCCGCCCGCCCGGCGCAACAGGGCGCGCAAGCGCGCCTCCAACTCATCCATATCAAAAGGTTTGGTCAAATAATCGTCTGCCCCTTGGTCTAGCCCCGCAATGCGCGCTTGTACCCCGTCGCGGGCCGTCATGATCAGCACCGGCATGGCTGGATCGGGCAAAGCCCCCTGACTGGAGCGCAAACGCTGCAACAAGGTGCTGCCATCACCATCGGCCAGCCCTAGATCCAACAACACGGCATCAAAACTCTCGGCCCGCAAAGCGGCCCAGGCCACTGCGACACCATCACACACATCCACGGCATAACCGCGCTGGCGCAAATTGGTGCGCAAGCCTTGGGCAATGCCCACATCGTCTTCAACCACAAGAATTCGCATGGCTGGATTGTCGCTGTGCTGGCCTGTGCCGGTTAAGACCGGGTTAAGTGGCGGTGCTTATGGTGAGCCCCCATGCCAATACCTGTACGGGCTTACGCACCACCACTCCACTCTGATACCCGCCGCTTGGCTACGATGACTTTGGGCATGTTGCTGTGCCTATTGCTCTGGGATGCAGCAGGCCAAGACCGCTGGTTGGCCTCTGTTTTTGGCAGCAGAACGGGCTTTGCACTGCGCGACCACTGGTTTTTGCTACAAATCATGCACGAAGGCGCACGCCGGATGGCTTGGTTACTGATGCTGGCACTGATTGTGGGCATCTGGTGGCCTTTTGGGGTCTTACGGTATGCACACAGCCGCCAGCGACTGCAACTGGCAACCAGCACACTGGTATCGTTGGCGGCCATTAGCCTGCTCAAATATGGCAGCACGACCAGTTGTCCGTGGGATTTGCAAGAGTTTGGTGGTATAGCCCGCTATGTCTCCCACTGGGCATGGAACAGTATGGACGGCGGGGTGGGCCACTGCTTCCCCGCAGGCCATGCCAGTGCCGGATTTGCCTTTGTAGGTGGTTTTTTTGCGCTGCGCCATACCCAACCCCAAGCAGCCTACCGATGGTTGCTGTGGGCCTTGGCTGCTGGATTGACACTGGGCTTGGCACAGCAGGCGCGCGGCGCCCACTTCATGAGCCACACGCTCTGGACTGGCTGGCTGTGCTGGTGTGTGGGTTGGCTGTGCGATGTGTTAGCACACCAAATACCGCACAGCACGGCAGATTGATCAGGGCACCCGGCAAATCTTGAGCATGTTGGTGCCCCCAGGCGCTCCCATCGGTTCACCACAGGTGATGGCATACACATCACCTCTTTGCACAATACCGCGCTCTTTCAGGTGGCGTTCGGCTTGCTCCAGTGCGGTGTCGCGGTCGGCGCTGGTGTCCATCAACAGGGGGCGCACATTGCGAAACAGTGCCATACGCCGCTGCGTGGCTACCTTGGGCGTCAGGGCATAAATCGGGATATGGATACGGTGGCGACTCATCCACAGGGCAGTAGCTCCACTATCGGTCATGGCGACAATGGCTTTGGCGCCCAAATGGTGTGCGGTGAACAAAGCCCCCATGGCAATCGATTGGTCAATGCTAGAGAATGTCCGCCCCGAAAAATCGGCATCCAATTGCACATCTTCTGCGGCCTCGGCAGCAGTGCAGATAGTGGCCATTTCTTGCACCGTCTGCAATGGAAAACGCCCGGCGGCGGTTTCGGCGCTCAGCATCACCGCGTCAGTACCATCCAACACGGCATTGGCTACGTCACTGACCTCGGCGCGGGTAGGCACGGGGTTGGTGATCATGCTCTCCATCATCTGCGTTGCAGTAATCACCACCTTGTCCATATCGCGTGCCATGCGGATCATCTTTTTCTGTAACGCAGGCACCACGGCATTACCCACCTCCACCGCCAAATCGCCCCGCGCCACCATGATGCCATCGCTAGCGCGCAAAATTTCTTCCAACCGGGGGATGGCTTCAGCACGTTCAATTTTGGCAATCAGGCTGGGGCGATGGTTCAAGCCTGCGGCAGCCACATGGCACAGTTGGCGGGCCATCTCCATGTCGGTGGCGTTTTTCGGAAAGCTCACAGCCACATAGTCAGCTTGGAATGACATTGCCGTCTTGATGTCATCCATGTCCTTGGCGGTCAGGGCTGGTGCCGTCAGGCCACCGCCCTTTTTGTTGATCCCCTTGTTGTTGGACAGCTCGCCGCCCAGATGCACGGTGGTATGCACCTGCTCGCCACGCACGGCATCGACGGCAAGCACGATCAGGCCATCGTTGAGCAGCAGCAGATCGCCGGGCTTGACGTCGCGTGGCAGCTCTTTGTAATCTAACCCAACGCCGCCAATATCACCCAGTTCGGTGCGCGAGGCATCCAGCACAAAACTGGCACCCGGCACCAACTCCACCTTGCCTTCGGCAAACTTGCCAACACGGATTTTGGGGCCTTGCAGGTCGGCCATGATGGCTACCTCGCGCCCAGCACGGCGGGCCGCCTCGCGCACAGCGGCAGCACGGTCAATATGGTCTTGGGCCTTGCCATGGCTGAAATTCAGCCGCACAACATTGACCCCAGCGATGATCATCTCTTCCAGCATGGCCACCTCGCTAGAGGCGGGGCCCAGGGTGGCTACGATTTTGGTGGCACGGCGCAACATGGTCAAAAGTCTTTCAGGATACGGGGCAGGGGCGTTGCCACCCCAAAAGAAAGGCCGTCCAAGGACGGCCTGCAAGGGAGAAATGCCAGCCCCTGGTCAACAGGGGCAGTGCCACCGCAGGTCAGCGCGGCACTTGCAGCAGACGCTGCACATCGCGGTCGTTGGGCAAGGCGTAGTCGTGGCCCCGAATAATCCGGCTGTCTTCGGTACGCACCAGCTTCAGGCTGACATAGGTAAAGTTGGCCGCTGCCGAGTAGGTACCCACGAGCACCATCGAGGCATTATGGCTGCGGGCAATGTCTTTGATCTCACGCGAGAGCAACAGCTCACCCGCACCCTCACGCACAAACACATCACCACGCAGTTTGATCTCTTTGACGTTGAAGCCTGTGGCCGCCATGTGCGACGCATACTGCTCCGACAGGGTGCGCCCCAGCGGTGCCGAACGGCTCAGATCATTGACGTTGACCACCGTGGCCACCAACACCGGGCCTTGACCAATGCTGCTGAGGTCAAACCCCTCAGTCAGCTTGGCTACCGCCTCGCGGTTGCTTTGGAGGAACGGACTCACCGCCGCCTCTTGGTATGTGGGGCCAACCCGCACAGGCACTGTGCCATTGAAACAACCGGTCAGCAGCGCCGAAGCGCCCGCCAGCAAAACCACGGAAGAGAAAGCAGACAGCTTCATTGCGAGACCACCTTCATGTTAACGCTACGGTAGGAAGGGCGCATGAACAACGGTGTATCCACGTTTTCAAGGTAATAGACATCGGTTTTGCGCACCAAGTACTGCCCACCCTGGGTCACGGTGGTGGTCAGAATCATCTCGGTGTTGGTCGGGCCACCCGAATTGATGCTGGCACCATAGTCGGCAGCCGCCGTGAGGCCCAAGCCTGCGAGCAACTGCATGTCAATGTGCTCGTGGCGCAAGCCGTAGGCGGCCATCAAGCCGCCTGCAATCATGGTGAACTGGCCGGGGATGAAATGGGGCCGATCACTGTTGTGGCGCACCACCTGGGTGTGGTAGCTGACGTCCAACGCCTGTCCGGGCGACTGCATGACCGCTGCGCCACTTTGCACCAGCTCCGTAATCAGAAAATCGCGAAACGCCAAATCGAAGGCGCTGGCATTGGCCGGGGCCGACACATGCAGGGGTGTGGACGGCGGCATTCCCAGGCGCTCCAAAGAGCTCAACGTCTGTGCCACCACATCGCGCGACAGCAGATCCCAATGGCCAGCCGAACGCACCTTGGGCTGCACTGTCAATTCAAAATTCTCTGCCAGAGGGATCGGCGATTTCGCAGCGCACCCCACCAAAGCAGCCACAGCACCCGCCACCAAGGCAGCACCGATTGCTCTTGCAAACACCATGATTCCCTCCTGCTGATAGGTTGGGGCTAGGCTCGCAGCGCCCAGCACCCACCTGATGAAAAAACGATTCTGGGTGTGAAGGCCAGGAAAAACAAGAAAAATGTTGTTTTTGCCCCAGCCCACCCCAATGACTCACACCTGTGCAGCGCGTTGTTGCAAGATGTCAAATGCGGGCAGCAACTTGCCTTCGAGCACTTCCAAGAAGGCACCGCCGCCGGTGGAGATATAGCCCACCTGTTGCTCAATGCCGTACTTGGCAATGGCTGCCAAGGTGTCACCCCCCCCCGCAATGCTAAAGGCGGGCGATTCGGCAATTGCCTGCGCAATGGTTTGGGTGCCATTGGCAAAAGCATCAAACTCAAACACACCCACCGGGCCGTTCCACACAATCGTGCCTGCTGCCTTGAGCTGCGCAGCCAGCTTGGCGGCTGTCTCGGGGCCGATGTCCAAAATCAGGTCGTCTTCGGCCACATCGGTGGCCGCCTTGACAGTGGCTGGCGCATCGGCAGCAAAGGTTTTGGCTACCACCACATCGGTGGGCACTGGCACCTCGGCACCACGGGCCTTCATGGCATCCATCACGGCACGGGCTTGCTCCACCAAGTCTGGCTCGGCCAAGCTCTTGCCAATCGGCAGGCCCGCTGCCAGCATGAAGGTGTTAGCAATACCGCCCCCCACAATCAGCTGATCGACCTTGTCGGCCAAACTTTGCAAAATGGTGAGTTTGGTACTGACCTTGCTACCGGCCACGATGGCTGCCAGTGGACGCTGGGGCTGGGCCAAGGCTTTGGTCAAGGCGTCAATCTCTGCCGACAACAGCGGGCCAGCACAGGCAATAGGGGCAAATTGTGCAATACCGTAGGTAGTGCCTTCAGCACGGTGCGCAGTGCCAAAGGCGTCATTGACAAAAATGTCGCACAGCGCGGCCATTTTGCGGGCCAGTTCTTCTTTGTTCTTCTTTTCGCCCACATTGAGGCGGCAGTTTTCTAGCAGCACCACCTGACCGGGCTGCACTTGCACACCCTCTACCCAATCGGCAACCAGAGGCACTTCACGGCCCAGCAACTCGGACAGGCGTGCAGCCACAGGAGCCAACGAATCCTCAGGCTTGAAAGCGCCTTCGGTAGGACGCCCCAAATGGCTGGTAACCATGACAGCGGCACCAGCGTCTAGCGCCTGCTGGATGCAGGGCACCGAGGCACGGATACGGGTATCTTCGGTGATGCGGCCCGTGTCGTCCTGCGGCACGTTCAGATCGGCACGGATAAACACACGTTGACCACGGACTTTGCCTTGGGCGCACAGGTCGGAAAAGCGAAGAATGTTCATGGGACAGTCAGCGAGAAGAATCTGTTGTAAGCGGGCCACATTGTAGGGGTGGCCCTGCCGATTCCTGCACTACCAGCCCAGCAGAATATGCAACGGTAAGTACACAGCCATGCCCACACTGATGGTGCCCAGAATGCCTCGGCGCCAGAAGTAGTAGCCTGCCGCACACAACACGGCAGGCAAACGCGCATCCTGCCAAGTGACAATCAAGGCCCCTTGGCTCATGACAATCTCAGGAGCCACTACTGCACTCAAGGCTGCCAAGGGTGCGTATTTCAGACCACGCCGAAGCCAAGGTGGCAGGGGCAGCTCCTGCTCCGGAATCATAAAAAAAGCCCGGGATACCATGGTGATAACGGCCAACCCACCAATAGCCAGTGCCCAATCGAGCCAAGTCCAGCCCATCAATCAGACTCCTGGTGCCGCTGCAATGCCTCGGCCGTCAACCCCGCCGCCACAGCCGCAGCAATAGCCACCAAAATATTGAGTTTGAGTGGCAAGGCAAATGCCGCCACCGCCGCTGTGGCGGCCACGCCAGTGGCCAGCCAAGTAGCCCGGTCATGGAGCATGGAAAACAACACACCCAACAGCGCCAGCACCCCAGCAAAGCCCAGCCCCCAAGACAATGGCACCTCATTGGCTAGCAAAATACCCACCACCGATGGCACCTGCCACGCGACCCAGTTGGTGCAGGCAGCGCCCCAAAAATAGGGCAGCTGCTCGGGCAGGGGCCGCTGCTCTGGGTAACGCTTCATGAAGGCCACAAAGATCACATCGCCACTGAAATAACCAATGGTCAACCGCTGACGCAGCGGCAAATGGGCAAAGTAACTGCGCCAGAGGTTGCTAAAGATGACAAAGCGCAAATTGACGCAGATGGCTGTCAACCAAACCACCCACAGTGGTGCCCCCACTGCCAGCAAAGGCAACACCGCCAATTGGGCACTGCCAGCATAGACCAAGAAGGACACGGCCAAAGCCAATGGCACCGACAGCCCGCCCTTGACCATCGCCACCCCCGTGACCAAACCCCAGGCCGCCATGCCCACCCCTGCGCTGGCCATATCGCGCACCCCGAGGCGATACGCCGGGTGGGTCAGGGTGTCAGTGAGGGCCATCCAGAATATCAGCCCCTAGCACCATGCCCGGCTGCAAGGGAAAGCCACGTAAAAAGTCCGCTACCGGCAAACGCTTGCCACCGGCACGTTGCAGCACCGTGAGGCGCAAAACGCCATCACCACAAGCCACCCACACCCCTTGATCGTCTACCTGCACGATCTGCCCCGCCCGCACACCTGCCGTGGGCAGCACATCGGCCACTGTGGCGGCCCAGAGTTTGATGGTCTCACCCTGCGCTAGCGTGCTGGCCCCAGGAAAAGGATCAAAGGCACGGATACGCTGCCCAATCACTGGGGCCGCGAGTTGCCAGTCGATGTGGCTTTCGGCCTTTTCAATCTTGTGCGCATAGGTCACGCCAGCCACAGGCTGGGGTGTGGGCTGCAAAGATGCCGTACTGGCTTGTTGCAGAGCTTGAACGATCAGCCCCCCACCCAAGGAGGCCAACTTGTCATGCAAACTGGTTGTGGTGTCATCTGCGGCAATCGGCAAACGCTCCATCAGCAGCATAGCGCCTGTGTCCAGACCGGCATCCATCTGCATGATGGTCACGCCCGTTTCGGGATCTCCAGCCTCGATGGCACGGTGGATGGGTGCGGCCCCACGCCAACGCGGCAACAAGCTGGCATGGATATTGAGGCAGCCCAGACGGGGTAAATCCAACGTCCATTGCGGCAAAATCAGACCATAGGCGGCCACCACCATCACGTCGGCCTGAGCAGCCTCCAGCATGGCACGGGCCTCGGCGGCTTCTGCTGGAAACTTGCCATCCAAGCGCAGGCTGTGCGGCTGGGCTACTGCAATGCCATGCGCCAGCGCACACTGTTTGACGGGAGATGCCTGCAACTTCATACCCCGTCCGGCAGGCCGGTCAGGCTGGGTCAGTACCAATGGCACTGTGTAGCCAGCCTGCAACAACTGCTCCAATGCCACACGGGCAAACTCCGGCGTACCGGCAAAAACAACGCGCATCCCAAACTCCCCTTTGATCGCTTAAAAGTGCAGATGCCCCATCACATCAGCGGTACTTGTCTTGGCGGGGGTCCGTTGGATCGTCGATCAATTGCACTGTCTCTGCCAAACCTGCCACATTGAACTGGATGCTGGCCAAACGATAACGCCCTTGGTCGTACCAGCGATAGATCCAGACAACCGTTTTGCGCTGCTCGTCTTGCCCATCCATTTGCACCCGCTGCTGGGTTGGTGGCCCCAAGCGTTGCAATACTTCTTGGGTGCGTAGCGGCGGCTGCACTACGCTGCTCAACGATGACAAGGTCAACACCTCTTGGCTGCGCAAAAGACGGCCTTGGGCATCAAAGTCCAGCGCCAAACGCTGGGTGCCATCGCGCTGGCGGTCATAAAACAGACGCTGTGGCCCTTCGGGCAAATCGTAGCTGGCCTGCGGCTCACCCCACACAGCGGCTACGGCATCGCGGGACATGCCAGGCACCACCCCTACCGGACTGGCACAGGCCTGCAACAGCAGCGCCAGCGACACAGCACCCAGATGCAGCCTCATGCTCTGGCCTCACGCTGGCGTTTGACCATCTTGGATTTGATACGGTTGCGCTTGAGTGGCGACAGGTATTCCACAAACACCTTGCCCAACAGGTGATCCATCTCGTGTTGGATACAAACCGCCAGCAGCCCCTCCGCCTCTATCACCCGCGAAGCCCCGTGGGCATCCAGCGCCCGCACCTGCACAGCCACCGAGCGGGCCACACCGTCATAAATACCGGGCACCGACAAGCAACCCTCATCGCCCACCACGGTGTCTGGGCTGGCCCAGACCAGCTCGGGGTTGATAAGCACTTGAGGCTGGTTGCGCTCTTCGGACGTATCAATCACCACCACCCGTTCATGTACGTTGATCTGCGTGGCTGCCAAGCCAATGCCGTGGGCATCGTACATGGTGTCCAACATGTCGGCTACCAGTTGGCGCACGCGCTCATCCACCACAGCCACAGGCTTGGCTACCGTGTGAAGTTGGGGATCGGGATAGCAAAGAATCGGGAGGATGGCCATTGTGTCAGAAGGAAATAGTGCCGTATTTTCGCTACTTTTGCGGCACCGCAGCGCGAGGGCGGCCAATAATCATTGTCCAATGCAGGGCTTGGACAGAGAATCGCTGTTCATTTGTCACATCCATCCACCGCTGGCCTAGACCTGGGGCGCAGGGTGGTTTCAGCGACGGAGCGTATCGCCAATGCATCACCAGAAAGAAGACATGCCCCTTTCCAACCGCACACCTTCAGGGATGCCCTGGCGCATGGTCTTGGCACTAGGCGCCGCACTGACGGGGTTATCCGCCCAAGCACAAACCCCTGCAGCCATCAGCACCAGCACACCCGCCACCACGCAAGCAGTTACCCCACCAGGGATTGCCGTGGCCGAACTGGCACCCAATGCCCCCGATCGCTATGTCGTCCAACGCGGTGACACGCTCTGGGGTATCTCCGGCATGTACCTGCAAAAGCCTTGGCGCTGGCCCGACTTATGGGGCATGAACCGGCAAGAAATCGCCAACCCCCACCTGATTTTTCCTGGCCAAACACTGTATCTCGACCAGCAAGGTGGCTATGCCCGCCTGCGCACCCGTGCCACACAGAACAGCGCCCCCGACACGGTGCGCCTCTCTCCACGCACCCGCAGCGAAACCCTGGCCGACACGGCACTGCCCACACTCAAGCCCCACCTGATCGAACCCTTTCTGGCAGAGCCATTGGTGGTCGATGAGCAAGAACTGCTGCAAGCCCCTCGGATCATTGCCACCACCGAAGACCGCGTGTTGATGAGTACAGGCGACCGCGTCTATGCCCGAGGCGATGCCACCAACCCTTTACGCACTGACACGGATGAGACTCGGCACTACCGGGTTTTTCGCAATGCTCTCCCGCTCAAACACCCGGTCACGGGCGAGGTATTGGGCTACGAAGCCCAATACCTGGGCAAAGCTGAGTTGCTGCGTGGCGAAGGCAGCGAAATCAGCACCAATGACCGGGGCGAACGCATCGAAGAATACATCCCTGCTACCCTGAGCATCACCGCCATCCGCGAAGAAATTCGCGCGGGCGACCGTCTGTTGCCAGCCCCCGCACGCTCCTTTGTCAACTACACCCCCCACGCGCCACAGCACGAGATTGATGCCCGTGTAGTGTCTATCTACAACAGCTCGGCACTGGCCAATGCGGCACAGAACCAAGTCATTGCCATCAGTGCCGGCGAACACGATGGGCTGCAAACGGGCCATGTGCTGCATTTGATGACCAAAGGCGCCCATATCCAAGATAAAACCGACCCATCTCGCCCCACCCTCAAACTACCCAGCGAAAGCAACGGCGTAGCGATGGTGTTTCGCACCTTCGAGCGGGCCTCCTATGCCCTGATCCTGAATGTGCAAACCACCGTGCGTGTCGGGGATCGTTTGGTCAATCCACAGTAAATCTTCTCGCATCGGCATGGAGTACGATGAACTGGCCGCTTGGCTGCGGCTGACCCTGACTCCGGGGGTAGGCCATACCACGGCGCGTCGGCTGCTACGCCACTTTGGGCTGCCGGCGCAAATATTTGCCCAAACCCCACAGGCGCTGCAAGCCTGCGTCAGTGCCGCTCAGAGCGAAGCACTGCAGGTGGTGCCCCCCACGTTGGCGCCTTTGTTGGAGCAGACATGGCAATGGCTGCAATCGTCCAACACCGAGCAGATCAAAGCGATTGCTCCTTTGGGACACCCGCTGTATCCGGCAGCACTGCTCGACAGTGATGATCCGCCATTGCTCCTCTACCTGATGGGGGCTGCTCGTTTTCTGGGCCCACAGGGCATCGGTTTGACAACGCACCACTGTCTAGCCATCGTGGGCAGCCGCAACCCCACTGCGCAGGGCCAAGAAAATGCCCGCGCCTTTGCGCAATCGCTGCGGAGCAGTGGATTGAGCATTGTGTCGGGGTTGGCACTGGGCATTGATGCCGCCGCCCACGAAGGCGCCTTGATGGCCGCTAGCACCGCAGACACCACACCGGCCACGATTGCGGTGGTGGGCACCGGCCTAGACCGTGTCTACCCAGCCCGCCACCGAGAGCTGGCACACCGCATTGCTGCCCACGGCCTATTGCTGAGTGAATACCCGCTGGGCACGGCCCCGTTGGCTGCCCACTTTCCCCAGCGCAACCGCATCATTGCAGGCCTGTGCCAAGGGTTACTGGTGGTAGAAGCGGCCCCGGCATCAGGCTCCCTGATCACGGCTAAGCTGGCAGCCAACCAAGGTCGTGAGGTCTTTGCCATTCCTGGCTCCATTCATGCTCCCCAGTCGCGGGGCTGCCATGCCCTGATACGGCAGGGGGCCAAACTGGTTGAATCTGCCCAAGACGTCTTGGAAGACCTGCACCTGCCCTTATCCTGCTGCGCTGACCGGGCTGCACCAGCTTCGGCGCCCTCTGCCCCCCAGACCGAAGAGGCCACAGCCGAATCTGCTTTGCTAAAAGCACTGGGCTTTGACCCAGTGGGGCTAGATGCCCTGGTAGCCCGCACCGGGCTGGAAACCGCCAGCCTGCTCGTGCAACTACTGGAGCTAGAACTGGCCGGACAGGTAGCACGCCTGCCCGGTGGGCTGTTTCAGCGGGTGGCCTTGGCCTGAGGTTGCCAGTGCCACCGCTATTGCAGTAGACGCTCGGGGTTGGCATCGAGCTTGGCCAACGCATCGCGGGCGGCACGCACTGTCAGCCCTTCTTCGTCTTGCACCGTTAGCAAGCCCGTTTGCAAATAGGCTGCCAGACGACGCAACTGCAACAAATAATTGCGCCCATCAGGGGCAGCAAACAGATGCAACTGTTGGCGCTGGCTGTGCCAAACATACTGCACCTGGGCCGTGCTGCCATTGTGGTCAATCGTGAACCAAGCCCCCACCTGCAACTGGCGCGCCCATTCCACTACGGCTTCTTCCACTGGGGCATCATTGTCGGCAATGACCGCCAAGCCCGACACATCAATGCCCAGCATCATCTCGATGGCCTCGGCATCCAGCGGCATGTCGCCCAACACCGCTTCGCTGATGCAGTCTTCCAGATTTTCTAACCGCTGGGCCAAAATCTCGATCTGCTCGTGGGCAATGGGCTCCGTTTTGGACACAAATGCTTGGGCCAGCACATCGGTCAGAACCTTGATCTGAGCCTCTTGTGGCTCGCCCACCATACCTAACAGGGCCAGCCCCTGACGCAAGCGATCGAGCAGGCCCGGCAGGCTCTGGATGACCCTGGTGCGGTCACTGCGGTGGGGCTTGGCCCCCGCCGCCCACACCAAATCCGCAGCCGTGCGCTTAAAGGCCAAAGTATCGGCATGCTGGGCACCCGCCCGTACGGCAGACAGTGCCAACACTTCGGCCCAGGTTTTGAACAAAAAGTCGCGAATCTCATCACGCACCGGCATGTCTTTGAGCAGAGTGCGCAACTCAATGGTGTATTGAATGGTCAAGGTCTCACGTTGTTCGACCTGCTGCGCCACCGTCACCACCCTGGCGGTGGATTGCTTTTGCGTCAAGAACTTGGCCAGAAAAGCCTCAAACTCTTCACGCACCAGTTGGAAGACCTTACGCCCTGTTTCTGGGTATTGTTCAATCACCTGCACCACGCGACGGATTTCGGCCTCCAGCGCACTGCCGTCAATGGCCGTGGCATCAAACCCCATCACGCAGGCGCCCATACGATCAATCAATAGACGGGCAGGATGGCTCAGATCACTAAAGAAGTCCGGCTCGGCCAACGCCACACGCAGCACTGGTACCTGCAAACGGGCAAACAACACCCGTACCGCTGGCGGAATCCGGTCTTCGGACAAAATGCTCTGAAACATCAGCGCCACCACCTCAATGATGGCTTTTTCGCTGTCGGTGCTGGCCTTTTTCTTCAGCTCGGCCGAGCGTTCACGCACCGCCCCCACCAGTTGCACCACCGCCACAGGCCCAGCTTGGGATGCCATGGCAGCCATGCTGCTGTAAAAGGTTTGCGCATGGCTTTGTTGCTGCGCCAGTGCCTGTGCCAAGGCAGCAGAAGCAGGCGGCGCTTGTATGCTGGCAGCCCCTGGCCCAGCGCCGCCCATGACCGAATGCAAACTGGTAGGCACCCCCATCATCATCGAAGTGCCCGCCTGAGGCGGTGCCGGCATGGCCGGGGCCATCCCAGGCCACATCAGGCGACGCAACTGCCCCATCACCCCATAGGCCCGCTGGCGCGCACGCATCAGTGGCGTCATGGCAGACATGGCTAAGTTCTCTGCCGACACAGGTGCCAGTTGTGATGGCCTAGAAGCGGCTGCGGGCATCTGCGTCTGTGGCCCCCCTAATGCAGCCATCCGAGAGCCATCAGCCGCCCCAACGCCCGGCGCTGCCCCCCCAGGAGGACGACTCACACGCAGACGAATATCGGGCTGTGCCACGCCTTGGCGCCCCAAGAAATCATTGCATTGCTGGTAGGCAGTCTGCGCCCGGATAGCCAGCTCACGCTGCAAAGCATCCACCACTGCTTGCAAATTAGCGCGTGGCAACCCCACAGCGACCCATTGCTCCACCAACAACAGGCAAAAGGTTTCGGGGCGCAACAAGTCACTGCCAACCAGCTCTTGCCCTTCCATGGCCTGCATGCGTCGACGCAAAGCATCAAAGCTGCCACTGACAGCCTCCAACACCGTCAGGGCAATGCGTGAGGCAACAATTTTGTTTTCTACTACATCGTCACTGAGCAACTCCAAGCTCAAGCCTGTGGCCGCTGGTGTGGGCGCCGTGCGCAAGGCTGTAGCAGCCCCCACAGGGCGGGGAATGCTAGCCTGCGCCCAAGCCTCACGGGTGGCTCGCACCCAGTCGGCACGGCGCTGACCATAGAGCTGCCAAGCATCACGACGGTCTTGCATTTCACGCTGAGTACCCGTCTGGTTCAGCAAAGTGGTGAGGAAATCCAGAACGACCTGATCTACCTCGACCAACCCTGCCGCCAGCGCCTCCACAAACTGTTGACGCACCTGACGGGCCAGATCACGTTGTGGGGAGAGCGGCACAGACATGGCACTATCCTAATCGGAAAAACCGGGCTGCACTCACACTGCAGCGCCAGCATTGGGATCATTGGGATCACTGCCCGGCTTGGGGCTGGCCTTGACCAAATCCTCGCGCTTGACACCCAGCCACATGGCAATGGCCGCAGCCACAAACACCGATGAATAAATGCCAAACAAAATGCCAATGGTCAGGGCCAGTGCAAAGTAGTGCAGGCTGGGGCCACCAAAAAAGAACATCGACAGCACCATCGCCTCGGTAGAGGCATGGGTGATGATGGTACGGCTCATGGTGCTGGTGATAGCGTGGTCAATCACCTCGTGCGTTGTCATCTTGCGGTACTTGCGGAAGGCTTCGCGGATGCGGTCAAAAATCACCACCGACTCGTTGACCGAGTAGCCCAACACCGCCAGCACACCGGCCAACACCGAGAGGGAGAACTCCCACTGGAAAAAGGCAAAAAAGCCCAAAATGATGACCACATCGTGCAAGTTGGCAATGATGGCGGCCACGCCAAACTTCCATTCAAAACGGAAGGCCAGGTAAATCACGATGCCCAGCACCACCATGCCCAGCGCCATCAGGCCGCCATGCACCAACTCCTCGCCCACCTGAGGCCCCACAAACTCGGTGCGGCGCAGGGTGACACCCGCATCGGCCACCTTCAGGGCAGCCAACACCTGCTCACTTTGTTGGGCAGAGGTCACGCCCTTTTGCACCGGCAGGCGGATCATGACATCGCGCGAGGTGCCAAAGTTTTGCACTGTGACGTCGGCATAGCCCAGTTGCGCTACCGTGTCGCGCACCTTTCCAATATCAGCCGTTTGCTGATAGGCCACCTCCATCACCGTGCCACCGGTAAACTCCACGGACAGATGCAATCCGCGTGAAAACAGGAAGAACACTGCCAGCGCAAAGGTGATGAAGGAGATCGCGTTGAACACCAACGCGTGCTTCATGAACGGGATATCTTTTCTGATACGGAAAAATTCCATGACCGCAGTCCTTTAATTGCTGGGAGCCACCGTAGTGCCTGTTGCCTCGGGCTTCCATACCTGTCCGATAGACACGCTCTTGAGCTTTTTACGACCGCCGTACCAAAGGTTGACCAGGCCGCGCGAAACAAACACTGCTGAGAACATGCTGGTCAAAATGCCAATGCAATGCACCACGGCAAAGCCACGCACGGGGCCAGAACCAAAGGCCAACAGCGCCAAGCCAGCGATCAGGGTGGTCACGTTGGAGTCCAAAATGGTGGCCCAAGCGCGTTCATAACCAGCATGGATAGCCATTTGTGGTGATACGCCCTCGCGCAGCTCTTCACGAATACGCTCATTGATGAGCACGTTGGAGTCAATGGCCACCCCCAGCGCCAATGCCATCGCTGCAATGCCGGGCAGGGTCAGGGTGGCTTGCAACATCGACAAGATGGCAATCAACATCAGCACATTGACACCCAATGCCAGCGTGGAGAACACACCAAACAACAGGTAGTACAGGCACATGAACACGGCAATTGCCACCATGCCCCACACCACAGAGTTGATGCCCCGCTCAATATTGTCTGCCCCCAAGCTAGGGCCAATGGTGTATTCCTCGATGATTTCCATAGGGGCTGCCAATGAGCCAGCGCGCAGCAGCAGCGCCGTGTCGGTGGCCTCTACGGTTGTCATGCTGCCAGAGATTTGCACCCGACCACCACCAATCTCGGCACGAATCACGGGGGCCGTAACCACTTCACCCTTGCCCTTTTCAAACAACACAATCGCCATGCGCTTGCCCACATTTTCGCGGGTGATATCTTTGAAAATGCGCGAGCCCTTGGCGTCCAGCGTCAAATTGACCGTAGGCTCTTGTGTCTGACCATCAAAGCCGGGTTGGGCATCGGTCAGGTTTTCACCCGTAAGCACCACCTGCTTTTTCACAATCACGGGGCGGGCGTTGCGGTCGAGGTAACGCTCGGCACCAAAGGGCACGGGGCCAGTGCCCAACTCGGCAGAGCGGGCCTCGGCGCTCTCATCGACCATGCGCACTTCTAGCGTGGCCGTGCGACCCAAAATGTCTTTGGCCTTGGCGGTGTCTTGCACCCCTGGCAATTGCACCACGATGCGGTCTAAGCCCTGCTGCTGAATCACTGGCTCGGCCACGCCCAGCTCATTGATGCGGTTGTGCAAGGTGGTGATGTTTTGCTTGAGCGCCTGCTCCTGCACACGGCGCAGAGCCTCGGGCTTGATGCTGGCCTGTAAGTTGAACTCGCCATTCTGGCCGGCAGGGCTGGTTTGCAGATCTGGGAACTGATCTGCAATCAGATTGCGTGCTGCCGTTTGCGTAGCCTCATCACGCAATTTGATGCTGATGCTCTGGCCGTCGCGACTGATGCCACTGTGGCGGATGCTCTTGTCACGCAACGCCGTACGAATATCACCCGCATACGATTCGGCCTTTTTCAGTAAGGCGGCCTGCATATCCACTTGCAGCATGAAATGCACGCCACCACGCAAGTCCAGCCCCAAATACATAGGGGCCGCATGCAGCGAGGTCAGCCAAGCGGGAGAGCGCGACACCAAATTCAGCGCCACGATGTACATCGGGTCGGCTGGATCGGGCACCAGGGCTTTTTGTATGAGATCCTTGGCCTTGAGCTGGGTGTCGGGCGTGTCAAAACGCGCCCGCACCGAACTGCCCTCTAAGCGCAACAGATCGGGTTTGACATCGGCAGCATCCAAGGCGGCTTGCACACGCGCCAACACGGCGGCATCGACCTTGACAGTGGCCTTGGCCGATGACACCTGCACCGCAGGTGCTTCACCAAAGAAATTGGGCAGGGTATAGAGCACCCCCACCAACAGCGCGACCACCAGGATCGCGTACTTCCAGACCGGGTAACGGTTCATCGCGCTTGGACCTCTAGGACAATAGGTTCAGCCCGCGCGCAGATGCCCAGGCTGACAGAACAACAGCCAGCCAGGCTTTACTTGAGGGAGCCCTTGGGCAGAACCTGAGAGATGGCCATGCGCTGCACTTGGATTTCAACGCCATTGGCCACTTCAATGTGCAGGATCTGGTCTGACAGCTTGGACACCTTGCCCAACAAACCACCACCAATCACCACTTCGTCACCCTTGGCCAAGGCATCGACCATCGCACGATGCTCTTTTTGGCGCTTCATTTGTGGGCGGATCATGACGAAGTAGAGCACCACAAACATCAGCACCAGCGGCAACATGCTTTGCAGCGTGGACATGATGTCGCCACCGCCAGCAGCAGCGGCAGGAGCGGTTTGGGCGAAAGCAGAAGAGATGAACACGGAAACTCCCAGAGAAACCAGAAAATACAGGACTGCCCGGCCCAGACGCAACCAGAACGCCTATCGGGGGGACAAAGGCGCGATTGTATGCGGCAGGACATCAGCCCCTACACTCTGTAGGCTGTCAGGTGGAGCCAAACAACCAGCCCAAAAAGCGCCGTATCCAGAACCAGTAAAACAGGCAGGCCATCAGGAGCCAGTAGAACATCCAAACCCAACGGCTAGGCACCAGCCGGGTGCCGTGGCCAGACCAAACCTCCCAGCCACCACCACGCAGCAAAGGCTTGCCAGTGGCATCAAACACATTGAATTTTTTCATGGAGGGCAACGACCGGGCATAAAGCTGGTCTACATCACCATCCATCTTGACGATGAGCACCAAGCTCAGGCAGTAGCCTGCCACCCCAATGATCAAAAACTCCCAGAAACCCGTACTACCAATGGCCAGCCACAGGCCCATCATGGTGCAAAAAATGGCTAAACAAACCCACACCAGATGCATCCGGGCGTAATTGAACTTCATCTGTTGGGCACATTTGATAATCAAGGTGCGTGATTCTTGACCGTGGGGAGAGTTATAGACCTCACTGCCTATGGCTTGCAACGCATCACGGTTGTGGGCAATAGACACAAATCGCTGTATGACTTTTTGTGGGGTTTTGTAATCGGTCAAGAAAAGCTGGTGGTGATCAATTTGTTTGCCCACCTTGCGCAACTCCTCAAAGTCGGCCTCGACCAAATTTTCTACAATGCCGCCCTGCGTGAGCCATTTACGCTCTTTGCCATAAGCCACCGCCTTGAATTTTTTTCCATTGCAGGCGATGTCAATGGATTCAATATCTATATGCCCACCATAGACAACTTGGAGCATGCGGTGGTTATCCAACCCACGCCAGCCAACATACTCTTGTTGCACCACCGCAGAGGAGATATTGGCAATTTTTATCGGGTCTTTTTCTAGCTCAAAAATCTTTTTGGCATACTCAGACGACTGTGCTGGCAGCTTGGTTTGGTGGTGTATTTTGAGGTCAATCGACCCCTCGTACATCAGCCCAGTTTCATGCGAACCTGCACATTGCGGACAACTGAGCTTGCCGGTTTTCTTGCATTTTTCGCAGGGGCAGGCCCCCTTACCAGCACAACGCTCGCAAGGCACAAAGGCATTGCCCCGGCAAGCCAAACAGGGCACTGTGCCCTTCACGCACTCGGCATTGGGGCAAGGAATCATCTCCTTGACCGTTTGGTACTTGACCTTTTGTGGCCCACCATCCTTGCCCCCCCCACTGAACTCGTAGGGCACATCTTTTTCCTGCACCACTTCGCCATTGCCTAGGCAAGTCATGCACATGGTGCGA
Source organism: Giesbergeria sinuosa (assembly GCF_042652905.1). Lineage (NCBI taxonomy): Bacteria > Pseudomonadati > Pseudomonadota > Betaproteobacteria > Burkholderiales > Comamonadaceae > Giesbergeria > Giesbergeria sinuosa. Next base: position 44,089 of record NZ_JBHSHJ010000010.1, read on the forward strand.
CCTTGGTCGCAACCGGGTGCCCGACAAGGAAGCTTCTGATTGCCGTGGCACTGGGGGCAGACATATTCGCGGTTGCCACCACAGCTGTCGCAAACTACCTCACCTTCCTTGTTGCAGGTTTGGCATTTCTGCAAACTCCAGAAGCGGGTGCTCGTGCCCAGATAGATACCCTCCTCCAAGTCCAGAGGCAAGGTAGGATTGTTCTTGATTTTGTCGTCCAGCCTTTTTTCGGCATCGGCCTCGAGCTTTTCGATCAGCGCCACCATGCCTGTCTGGGCCAGCTCGTCTGCAGGGGCGCGATGGTCTTTGGATTGGGGCTTGAAATATCCGTTGACCGGTGTGACCTTGATATTTTTGTATAGAACAAAAGAAGCACTCAGGGTGAAATCTTGGTCAAACACCTTCTCCTGTATGGGCACCACATCAGCGGCCTTGAAGCTGGTTTTTTCGGCCACCATTCTCTGAATCTGTTGCAGTAAGGCACTACGCGGCCCCGATCCAGCAACGGGCGCCTTGGCGGACTGGGACTCAGGAGGAACAGGATTCGCAGAAGGGTTGTTCATTGCAGGCAGGACAAAAATTGACGGGTTTCAAGCAGCACAAAGATCCCGTAGTGGACATCTACGCTGCCTTCAAAGGCAACGATTCCTGCGGCCAAACGGCCATGCACCGCCGCGAAAATGTTCCGCACAGCTTTCAGATTGCGGTTGTGTGTTGTCTCGCAAACGTTGCACGTCGATGGCCATACCACCTTGGCCGATACTTTGCCGAGCAAAAAGCACGCCAAACCTCGTCTTGCAGGGCGGGGAAGAACAGCGCAAACACCGCAGGCGTCCTACCAGTGCTCAAGGTATTATTTTGCCATGCAGCGTCTGCCATTCTTTCCGTTTGCATTGTGGCCCAACAGCGTTGTAGCAGGCCCATACACCCGCCCGTGGCAAGCCCCTGGGCACGCTTGACGGATGCGTGCAGGGGCATGGGGACATGTTCTGCACGTTAGGGCGGACTTGCGCACAATAGGGCGGATGCCGTCTGCTTCACCCCCTCCTGATCGCACGGTTGCTGTGCCAGTAGCCGCGCCGCCGCCCAAGCCTTCTCACAACACACCCGATGGCGATGCCGCGCCCAGTGCCAGCACTGCACCACCCGCTCGGCTGGCAGCTCTGGCGCCTTTGAGCCTGCCGGTGTTTCGGATGCTGTGGCTCACTTGGGTGGTGGCCAATACCTGCATGTGGATGAATGATGTAGCCACTGCATGGCTCATGACCACCCTGACGACCTCGCCCGTATTGGTTGCACTGGTGCAGTCGGCGTCTACATTGCCGGTTTTTCTGCTGGGACTGCCCAGCGGGGCCTTGGCCGATATTTTGGATCGGCGGCGCTACTTCATAGTGACGCAGTTTTGGGTGGCGGGTGTGGCACTGGTGTTGTGCACGGCGATTTTGCTTGAGGGCATGACGGCACCACTGCTGTTGGCCCTGACTTTCGCCAACGGGATCGGGCTGGCCATGCGCTGGCCGGTGTTTTCAGCCATTGTGCCGGAGCTGGTCAGCCGGGCACAGTTGCCCGCCGCCTTGGCACTCAATGGCGTAGCCATGAATGCCTCACGAATCATCGGGCCACTGCTGGCTGGGGCCATCATTGCCAGTTTGGGCAGCGCCTGGGTATTTGTGCTCAACGCAGTGTTGTCGGTGCTGGCCGGGTTGGTCATCATGCGTTGGCAACGCACCCATGTTCCCAGCCCACTGGGGCGCGAGCGTCTGCCCAGTGCCATGCGGGTGGGTTTGCAGTTTGTGCGCCAGTCGCCCCGGCTCCAAGCGGTGTTGTGGCGTATTTCATTGTTTTTCCTCAATGGCACGGCGCTGATGGCGCTGTTGCCCTTGGTTGCCAAAGGACTAGACGGCGGCGGTGCAGGCACCTTTACCGTATTGCTGGCCAGCATGGGAGCGGGTGCCATTGGTGCCGCCCTGTGGTTGCCACGCCTGCGCCAAGCCTTTGCCCGCGACACCTTGGTGATGGGGGGCACTACCGTACAAGCCGCGGGCATGGCGTTGGTGGCGGTGGCTCCTTCGGTGTGGTTGGCGGTACCCGCCATGCTGATCAGTGGCATGGCTTGGATCACAGCGGCCAACTCGCTGAGCGTATCGGCCCAATTGGCATTGCCCAACTGGGTACGTGCGCGTGGTATGTCCATCTTTCAGATGGCAATCATGGGCAGCACAGCATTGGGTGCCGCACTGTGGGGGCAGGTAGCCACACTGACTTCTGTGAACACCAGCATGTTGCTGGCGGCAGGCACTGGGGTGTTGGCTATGGTGTTGGTGCAACGTCTGGCACAAGACCGTCATGCCGAAGAAGACCTGAGCCCCTCCCAAGCTTGGCAGCCCCCCCAAGCAGCTATTGCCCCAGAAGCCGGACGGGTGCTGACCACGATTGAGTATTGGATTGACCCCGCACGGGCGGTAGATTTTCTGGCTCTGATGCAAGAGAGCAAACGCAGCCGACTGCGCCAAGGCGCCCTGTCATGGCAATTGCAGCACGACATTGCCGACCCCCGACGCTATGTGGAGCAAATCGTGGACGAGTCTTGGACAGAACACCTGCGCCGCTTTGACCGCGTGACAGCCTCAGACGTGGCCTTGCGTGAGCGCAAGCTGGCGTTTCATGTGGCTGAAACGCCCCCGGTGATCGCGCGCTACCTGGTCGAACGTTGAGGCGGCCCGTGGCTCAGTAATAGCGGTTAGGTGCTGCCAACACGGCCATCGTGACACGCGAGATGCAAACGAGCTTGTCTTGCTCGTTGCAGATGCGTACTTCCCAGACATGGCTGCTGCGGCCCAAATGAACGGGCTTGGCAATGCCATACACCCAGCCCTCAGCAACAGCGCGGACATGGTTGGCATTGATTTCTTGGCCTACACAGTGGAACTGGGCTGGATCGACCACATGGGCAGCAGCCCACGAAGCCAAGGTCTCAGCAAACAACACCGACGCGCCGCCGTGCAATACACCGGCGGGCTGGCGTGTGCGTGCATCCACAGGCATACGGCCTTTGAGGTAGTCGTCACCGGCCTCAAGCAGCTCAATGCCTAAATTGCCGTTGGCACATTGCACGCCTTTTTCATTGATGGTGTCCAGTGGCACGCCAGAAAACCAAATCGCCATTCATGTCTCCTTCAGGTAGTGGGGGGAATGCTCAGTGCTTGGTGGCACCAAGATAAGCTTCTACCACCTTAGGGTTTTTGGCCAAGTCTGTAGCCTTGCCCTCTAGGGTGATGTCACCTACCTCCAGAACATAGCCGTAATCCGATACCTGTAGCGCAGCACGGGAATTTTGTTCGATCAGCAGCGTAGCCACGCCGGTTTCGCGCAGGCGCGAAATCACTTGGAACACCTCGGCCATCACGCGCGGGGCCAGCCCCAGTGATGGCTCATCGAGCATCAGCACCTTGGGGTCGCTCATCAAGGCACGGCCCAAGGCGATCATTTGGCGCTCACCGCCGGACATGGTGCCCGCCAATTGCAGGCGGCGCTCTTTCAGGCGCGGAAAGGTGGTGTAGATGCCCTCTAGCCCGTCACGGTACGACCAACCCGGTTTGCGCCGCCGGTAGGCTCCTAGCACCAAGTTGTCTTCTACCGTCATGGTGGAGAACAGCTCGCGCTTTTCGGGCACCAAGGCCAGCCCCTGGCCCAAGCGTTGCTCTACGCTGTCGTGCGAGACATCGCGGCCTTGGTATTGGATTTGGCCTTCGGCATGACCGGGTGCGGGCAGCACGCCCATGATGGAATTCAGCAGCGTGGATTTGCCTGCACCATTGGGGCCAATCACGGTCACGATTTGCCCAGCACGCACTTGGATGTTGGCATTGCGCAAGGCTTCGACCTTGCCATAGCGGGCGCTCAGACCGTGGGTACTGAGCACAACGGGGTGTTTGTCCTTGCTCATTCGATGCCTCCGAGGTAGGCGGCCAGCACGGCCTCGTTGTTTTGGATTTCGGTGGGCAAGCCTTCGGCAATCTTGCTGCCAAACTCCATCACCACCAGACGGTCGGTAATGCCCATAACAAAGTCCATGTCGTGCTCTACCAGCAGCACCGACATGCCTTCGGCCTTGAGCTGCTTGAGCAACTCGGACAGGGCTTGCTTTTCTTTCAGGCGCAAACCGGCAGCAGGCTCGTCCAACAGCAGCAACACCGGGTCGGTACACAGGGCGCGGGCAATTTCCAAAATGCGTTGTTGCCCCAAGGCCAAGCTGCCTGCGGGGGTGTGCATAAACTCACCCAAGCCAACGCGCTTGATTTGCTCAGCCGCCAAATAGAGCAGACGGGCTTCTTCGGCCCGGTCGAGGCGCAGAGCGGCACGCACGGGGTCCATGTGGCCGCGCAGGTGTGTGCCCATGGCGACGTTCTCTAGCACTGACAGGTGCGGAATCAAATGCACATGCTGGAAGCTGCGGCCAATGCCACGCTGCACAATGCGGCGCGAATCCAGCGTATCGATGCGCTCGCCACAGAAACGGATTTCGCCGCTGGTGACGGGCAGCACACCCGTCACCAAGTTGAACATGGTGGATTTACCCGCACCGTTGGGGCCAATCAAGCCAACGATTTCACCGGCACGCAGGTCAAACTGCATGTCTTTCACGGCCACCAAGCCACCAAACTGCTTGCGGGCCTCGTTCACTTCCAAAATGGTGCTGCCGGGGGTGGGCTTGGCGCGGCGGGGCATGTCGCTGTAGCCCTCCGGGGCAATCTCTGGGGCCACCACTTCTGGCTCGGGCGGATGCACATGCGCCCACAGCGCCGTGACGTTGGGCCAAATGCCATAGCGTGCGTGGTGCAACAGCAAAATCACCATGATGCCGAAGAACAGCATTTCGTAGTTGCCATTGCTGCCCAGCAGCAGCGGCAGCCAGTCTTGCAACTGGCTTTTCAGGCCTGTGAGCAAGCCCGCCCCCAAAATAGCGCCCCAGACATGGCCGACACCACCCACCACCGCCATGAACAGGTATTCAATGCCCATGTTCAGGCCAAACGGCGTCGCACTGACCGAACGCTGCAAATGGGCATACAGCCAACCCGACAAGCTGGCCATCAGGGCCGCCAAGACAAATACCAGCACCTTGTATTGCGCCGTGTGGATGCCCATCGCCTCGGGCATGGTCTTGCCCTTAGCCAGCGCATGGATGGCACGGCCCGGACGCGAATTGAGCAGGTTCAGCACCAGCCAAACACAGCCGCCCAAACAGAACCAAATCAGGCCGTACATGACACGCGGGTTGGACAGATCGATGCCAAACACCGTCAGGGGCGGAATGCCCGAGATACCGTCGTACTTGCCCAAAAATTCGAGCGTGCCAAACAGGTAATACAGCGACAAACTCCACGCAATGGTCGCCAACGGCAGATAGTGACCGGATAGGCGCACTGTCATGGCACCAATGGCCAAAGCGGCGGCACCAGACACCAGCAAGCCCATCGGCAGGCCCAGCCAAGGCGACCAACCCATAGTGGTGGACAGGTAGGCCGTGGTGTAAGCACCCAAGCCGACAAAGGCGGCTTGGCCAAAGGAGGTGAGGCCACCCACGCCGGTGAGCAGCACCAAGCCTAAAGCGGCAATCGAGTACAAACCGATGTAGTTGCCCAAGGTGACCCAAAAGCTGGGCACGGGCAGAAATGGAAACAGAAAGAACCACGCAAACAAAAGCCATTGCAGCTTTTTGGTGGAGAGAGAGGCAAGCAGGCGCATGGGAATCGGGCTTAAAGTTGGAGGGGTGGCATCAAGACAGTCCGCATGACCATCACTCTTCATCGCTGTGCGGCGAGCGCCACGAGCGCCAAGCCAACACGGGCAGAATCAAGGTGAAGACAATCACCTCCTTGTAGTCACTGGCCCAGAACGAGGAGTAGCTCTCGAGCAAGCCAACCATTACTGCGCCCACAGCGGCCAGTGGGTAACTGGCCAAGCCACCAATGATGGCGGCCACAAAGCCCTTCAAGGCCACGACAAAGCCGGTGTCGTATTGCACAGTGTTCATGGGGCCAATCAACACACCTGCCAAAGAACCCAGCCCCGCCGACAAGCCAAAGGCCAAACGCCCAGCCTGGTTGGTGCCAATGCCCACCAGCCGCGCCCCGTTGCGGTTGACCGCCGTGGCCCGCAGCGCCTTGCCCAGCAAGGTACGGTCAAAGAACAGATAGAGCAGCGCAATCAAGGACAGCGACACCAAAATCACCAACGCACTTTGACCCGAGATGAGCAAGGCGCCGACCGAGGTGCTCCACTCGGTAAAGGGCAGGGTGCGCGAGCCTTCGGGGCCAAACACCAACAGGCCCAAACTCAACAAGGCAAAATGCACTGCCACCGAGACAATCAACAGCACCAGCACCGAAGCCTCAGCCACCGGCTGGTAAGCCAAGCGGTAGATCATCAATCCCAATGGCACGGTGATGCCCAACACAAACATAATCTGGAACACCATGGGCAGCGTATGCCAAGGCAGTGCCGAAGCCAGTGCCCACACCAGCAAGGGGTAGAGCAGGTTTTCTGCCGCACTCCAGCCCAGCAGCCGAGGCGACAAGGGCTTGTAACGGCGCTCACGCAGAGCGGTCACCCACTCCATCAAAAAAGTAGCGATCCCCATCGCCAGCAGCAGGCCGACCAAACGGGGAAACTGCTCCGTCTGCAACGCAGCCAGAGTCAGGGCACCAAAACCCACAAATTCGCCTTGTGGCAAAAAGATCACCCGTGTCACTGAAAACACCAACACCAGCGCCATGGCCAGCAAGGCATAAACAGCGCCGTTAGTGATGCCATCTTGGGCCAAGATGGCGGCAATACTTAAATCCATGTTGTCTCCTGGTTCAGCCCGGCACAAAACCGGGCTGATACGGTGGTTTGGCAGCGGGGGCGTCAGGCCGTGTTGATGACAAAGGCGTCGCAGTAGAAATGCGTTGCGGGCAGCCCCGCCTGCGTGGTGAAGGCATCACGGGCGGCGTCGATCATCAGAGGGTTGCCACAGGCATACACCTCGTGGCCCGACAGGTCGGGCAGGTCTTGCAACACAGCGGCATGCACTAGGCCCGTGCGGCCCTGCCAATCGGCGGCGGCCTCTGAGAGCACAGGTACCAGCTGCACACCAGGAAATTGCGCTTGCCAAGCGGCTACGGACTCCACCGCATACAAGTCGCTCCAACGCCGCCCCCCCCAGTACAGCACCGCGCCGCGCTGGGCAATGGCGGCACCGTGGGTGCGCAGCAAGGCAGCAATGGGCGCATAGCCCGTGCCCGAAGCCAACAGTACGATGGGGGCCGTGCCCTCGTGCAACACAAAAGTGCCATACGGCCCTTGGATACGCAGCAGGTCACGGGGCTTGAGCTTGTCGTAGGCATGGGGCGAGAAGCGCCCGCCGTCCATGCGGCGCACATGCAGCTCCAGCAAGCCTTCGGCATTGGGCACATTGGCTAAGCTGTAGCTGCGCCGAGCACCATCTTTGAGCAATACGTCGATGTACTGGCCTGCCTGAAAATGCAAGCCCGAGGCCGCTGGCACCTGCAATTGCACTATCGCCACATCGGCAGAGGGGCGCTGCACCTCCAGCACCCGAGCCCCCACCGTGACCACCCGCTGGCCTGGCTCTCGGGGCACATCGGGTGCTTGCAGCACCAGATCGATCAAAGGAAAGGCCTGACAGGTACGACATTGGCCCACAGGCACTGGCTCGGCTCCGGCAGGCACTGGCTCGGCATGACGCACACTACCGGCATTCAGCGCCAAATGGCAACTGTTGCAAGTGCCAGCACGACAGCTGTGCGGCAACCAATAACCAGCGGCAATGGCTGCATCCAGCACCGTCTGATGGGGTGCGCAAGCAAAGCTGCCGCCGTGGGGCTCCAGCCGGATCTGAAAGGTCTCAGACATAGTGGATCAGCCCGCTTCGCTCATGGTGGGAATGGCATGGATGCGGTCGTGCTCTTGGGCTTTGAGCAAATCGAGTGCCACGTCCACGATCATGTCTTCCTGACCGCCAACCATACGCCGTTGGCCCAGCTCGACCAAAATGTCGACTGTCTTGAGGCCGTACTTCTTGGCCGCTGCCTCGCTGTGGCGCAAGAAACTGCTGTACACCCCGGCATAGCCCAGCGCCAATGTCTCGCGATCCACCCGCACTGGTCGATCTTGCAAGGGACGCACGATGTCGTCAGCAGCATCCATCAACTTATACAGATCGGTGCCGTGATTCCAGCCCAAACGTGCCGCCGCAGCAATGAACACTTCCAGCGGTGCATTGCCTGCACCGGCACCCATGCCTGCCAAGCTGGCATCCACGCGGTCGCAGCCTTCTTCGACCGCCACGATGCTGTTGGCTACGCCCAAACTCAGGTTGTGGTGGGCATGAATGCCCGTTTGCGTTTCGGGCTGCAAAGTGTCTTTGAAGGCACGGAAGCGGTCGCGCACGTCATTCATGTTCAGCGCACCGCCCGAGTCCACCACATAGCAGCAGGTGGCACCGTAGCTCTCCATCAGCTTGGCCTGTTGGGCCAACCCTTGGGGGGTTTGCATGTGGCTCATCATCAAAAAGCCCACGGCTTCCATGCCCAAATGGCGGGCGTATTCGATGTGTTGGCGCGAGATGTCGGCTTCGGTGCAGTGGGTGGCAACGCGCACAATGCGTGCCCCAGCATCGTAGGCGGCCTTGAGGTCGTGCACGGTGCCAATGCCTGGCAGCAGCAGGGTGGCAATTTTGGCGTGTTGCACCACGCTGGCCACGGCCTCAATCCACTCGATGTCGGTGTGTGCGCCAAAGCCATAGTTGAAACTGCCACCTTGCAAGCCATCACCGTGGGCCACTTCAATCGAATCGACTTTGGCTTCGTCCAGCGCCTTGGCAATCTGCTTGGCCTGCGCGACGCTGTATTGGTGGCGGATAGCGTGGCTGCCATCGCGCAGCGTGACGTCAGAGATGTAGATTTTCTTGTTCATAAGATGCTCTCCTGGTTCAGGCTGCGGCCAACATGCGCTCGGCCATCTTCTCGGCGGTGCGCAAACCGGCGCTGGTCATGATGTCAAGGTTGCCTGCGTAGGCGGGCAGGTAGTGGGCAGCGCCCTCCACCTCCAAGAACACCGAGGTTTTCAGGCCGCTCATGCGCGCCCCCACACCGGGGATGTTGATGGGGTGAGAAGCCTCGATACGGTCAAATTGCACTTTTTGCTTGAGGCGGTAACCGGGCACATAAGACTGCACATCAGCGGCCATCTGTTCGACCGAGGCGGCGATCTTGTCTTCATCGACAAACTCGCTCAAGGTGTAGACGGTGTCACGCATGATCAGCGGCGGCTCGGCCGGATTGAGCACAATGATGGCCTTGCCCTTGGCAGCGCCTCCCACCACTTCAATGGCTTTGGAGGTGGTTTCAGTGAACTCATCAATGTTGGCACGGGTGCCAGGGCCAGCACTCTTGCTAGAGATGGAGGCGACTATCTCGCCATAGTGGACTTTGGCCACACGCGACACCGCAGCGACCATCGGGATAGTGGCCTGACCACCACAAGTCACCATATTGACGTTGAGTGCATCCAGGTGGGTCTCGCCATTGACCACGGGGATACAGTAGGGGCCAATGGCCGCTGGTGTCAGGTCAATCATGCGGATGCCTGGCTTGAGGGTGCGCAGAAACGCATCGTTTTGCACATGGGCACCGGCACTGGTGGCGTCAAAGACAAAGTCAATGTCCTTGAATACGTCAAGGCGCGTCAAACCCTCAACCCCCTCGTGGGTAGTTGCTACGCCCATGCGGGCCGCACGGGCCAAACCATCCGAGGCAGGATCAATACCCACCATGGCCCCCATCTCGATGTGCTTGCCGTGGCGCAGAATCTTGATCATCAAGTCTGTGCCAATGTTGCCGCTGCCAATAATGGCTGCCTTGAGTTTCTTGGTCATAGAGATTTCAAAAAATTGCGCGCTGCGGCCCATAGCAGCCACCAGCGCGCAGGGGTTGCTATAGGGTCAGCCGCAAACAATCACAGCTTCGGGGCGTGGCTTGCTGTGCAACAGTTGCACCTGCTCGGCGCGACGCTTGAGCACGGCACGCTGGTTGATGTAGCCCTTGTCGGTGATTTCGCCTTCGTCCATGCTGGGAGGCTCGTCCAGCACCAGCGCCCGCTGGGCACTTTGCGAAGAGCCACCGCCTTCGGCCTTGAGCTTGCGCAAGCCCGTTTGGATGTGGGCAGCCAACTCTTGCGCCGACAGCCCCTTGGCGGCGGCGCTGGGAAACACCAACAGCCCCACTTCATCGGCATCGTGGCCCGTGACCACCACATCCTGTGCCCACGGGGCCAGTGCTGTCACGGCCTTGACGCGCAAGGTGCCCACCGACACCCAAGTGCCCGTGGTCAACTTGAAGTCTTCGGCCACACGGCCATTGAACAACACGCCTTTTTCGGGATGCTCGGGGTCTACCAACAGGCCCGCATCACCAATGATGTAGTAGCCTTCTTCGTCAAAGGCTTTGGCCGTCTGTTCAGGGTTGCGCAGGTATTCATCAAACACCTGTGGCCCCTTGACGCGCATTTCCAATTTGCCGTTGTTGGGCAAGAATTTCAGGCTAGTACCGGGCACGGGCAGGCCAATGCAGCCGGGGCCGTCGAGCTTCCAATGCACATTGGTGATCAGGGGCGAGGTTTCGGTGGCGCCCCAAGCGGCGGTAAACCAGACAGACTCGCCCAGCACGCTCTTGGCGCTGCGCTCTAGCCTGTCCCAAGTGGCTTGGGGCAGGGCTGCCGCCGCATAGAACACACCACGCAAACGGCCAAAGAAGTCGCGGGCAAAGCTCTCGTCTTCTTCCAAAAAGGCAATCAAGGCATCAAAGCCCTTGGGCACATTGAAGTACAAGTTGGGCTGTACTTCGCGCAGGTTGCGCACTGATTTTTCCATCAAACCCGGCACTGGGCGGCCTTCGTCAATGTAGAAGCTGCCGCCGTTGCACAGCGCCATGTTCAGGTTGTGGTTGGTGCCAAAGGTGTGGCTCCAAGGCAACCACGAAACGATGACTGGCTTTTCTTCGCGCAAAAAAGTCCAGGTCTGGCGGATTTGTTCTTGGTTGGCGCACAACATACGGTGCGTGTTCACGGCAATTTTGGGTTTGCCGGTGGAGCCTGAAGTGAGCAGGTATTTGGCGTGGGTCTCGGGCGTGATGCGGGCAAACGCGTCCATCACAGCCGGTGTTTCTTTGGCGCGGGTTAACTCGGCAAACGAGCGCCCCACCGACACACTGTAGGCATTGTGGCTAAGCACCACCGGGCAATCCAGACCTGCGGCACGGATGGCAGGGCCATACACCGCCCCATCCGAGGCGTAAATCAGCCCCGGCTGCAACTCGTGCAGGATGCCAGAGATCTTGCTGTACTCTTTGGCGAGGCGTGAATAAGCACTGGTAATGGCCGTGAACGGGCGGCCAATGTGCATGGTGGCAAACATCAGCAGTGCCTGATCCAAGCTGTTGTCCGACAGGCACACCACGGGTGCATTTTCTGCCAGCCCCAAATCCAGCAGGCTCTGGGCAATGGCTCCGATCTTGTCACGGGTCTGGGCATAGGTCAGCTTGACCCACTCGCCATCAGGGCCACGCTCTGCCAAGAACAAGGCATTGGGCGTGGTACGCGCCCAATGCTCCAGCCAATCGCCAATGCAGCGGGTCACATCGCCCAACGGTTCTGGCGATGTCAGGATAAAACCACCCTCGGGCAGGTCTTGCTTGAGCACCGCTGGCGTAGCCAGCATGGCGGGGTTGGTAAAAAACGAACTACTCATGGTGTGCGGTTCCTGCGCGGTATTACTTCAAGAGCTTCCAGGCGTTCTTTTCAATCGTCACCAGCACGCGGCCATCGGTACCAAAGCCGGAGTGGTCGGTCGGGCTCATGGTGATCACGCCGTGGGTCACGGGCAGCTTGTTGGTTTTTTCCACAGCATCGCGCAGCGCAGCGCGGAACTCGGGTGTGCCGGGTTTCGCTTGCTTGGCCACGGTGGTCACGGCTTTGTCCAGCACCAAATAGGCATCGTGGGCATAAGCACCAAAGGGGCTGCGCGAGCCGGCACCGTGCTTGCCTTCATAGGCTTTCAGGTAATCCAAACCGGGCTTTTTGCTGGGGTGGCTGTCGGGCAGTTGCTCGCTGACCAGCACATTGCCCGTGGGCAGCACCACGCCTTCATCGGCGGTGCCCGAGACGCGCAAAAAGTCGTTGTTGGCGACGCCGTGGGTTTGGTAGAACTGGCCCTTGTAACCCCGGTCACGCAGAGCACGCATGGGCAAGGCAGCCGGTGTGCCACTGGCGGCAATGAACACGGCTTGCGGGTTGCTTTGCATCAGCTTGAGCGTTTGGGCCGTGACGCTTTGGTCGCTGCGGGCATAACGCTCTACCGCCGTCACTTTGATACCGTGCTGGGCCGCACCCTTTTGCACATCTTGCAACCAGCCTTCACCATAGGCATCGCTAAAGCCCATAAAGGCAATGTTCTGGACGTTGTGGGCCTTCATGTGCTCAAACAGAGCCGAAGACATCACGCTGATGGACTGGGGCAGCGGAAACACCCATTCAATCTGCTTGGGCTGAAACGGTGCCAAGGCCAATTGGGGCGTTTTGCTGGCGGTAGCGGCTTCGGCAATCGCCAACGAGGTGGGCACGGTGGTGGAGCCAATGATGGCGTCTACCTTGTCCGAGTCGATAAAGCGGCGTGCATTCTTGGCGGCTTGGCTGGGGTCGGAGGCATCGTCCAAGACGATATAGTTCACCGGCAACCCCCCCAAGGTTTTGGGCAACAGCTCAATGCTGTTCTTTTCGGCAATGCCCAACGAGGCGGCGGGGCCAGTGGTGCTCAGCGACACCCCCACATTGATGGTTTGTGCCTGGGCCATAGCGGGCAATACCAGACTGGTGGCGATAGCCAGGGCAGTCAGTGCGTGACGACGTTGCATGGATTTGTCTCCTGTTAAAAATCGTGAAAGAAAAAGCTGGCCGAAGTGGCCCCAACTCAGTCGTCGTACAGATCAGTGGCTGTGGGCCTTGGCGGCATAACGTGGCAGCAAAGCGGCCAGATCCTGCTGCTCACGCACCAAGGTCTCGGCATATCCGGCCTGCAGCTCGGCCACCACCTCTGCCACTTGGGCCACGCGGTCAATACCACCCACTCCATGACCGGCCGACCACACCGATTTCCAAGCTTTGGGGGCCGCGACGATGTCGCCAGAAAAATCGATCTTTTTCTCTTCCTTGAGCTGCTCTGGCGTAAAGCCGGCCTGCTCCAGCGTGGGCTTGAGCCAATTGGCCAACACCCCCGACACCGCCTTGGTCTGCACCAAGTCTTCCAAATAGCTGCGCACCAGCAAATCACGGTAGGCTGGTTCTGCCAGACTCTCTTCGGTGGCAATGAAACGGGTGCCCGCCAACACAAAGTCGGCCCCCAACAATTGGGCAGCGCGAATATCCAACCCCGTAGTAATGGCCCCAGCCAGACCCACCGGCCCCTGCCAGAAGCGGCGCACTTCGGCCAGAAGTGCAAAGGGGTGGTAAGTGCCCGTATGGCCGCCCGCACCGTGGGTCACCAGCACCAGCACATCGGCGCCAGCGTCGGCGGCCTTGCGGGCCAGCGTGGGGTTGATCACATCGGCCATGACGATGCCGCCATAGCCATGCACCGTCTCTAATACACGCTTGGGGCTGCCCAATGCGGTAGACACCACCTTGGGCTGGTACTTGGCAACCAGTGCCAGCTCGGCAGCAAATCGGTCGTAGCTGCTGTGGACAATCATGTTCAGCGCCCAGGCCGCCGCCGCATTGCCCTGCTGCACCCCCTCGCGGGTCTGGGCCATCCACTGCTCCAACACCTCGATATTGCGAGCGTTGGCGGCAGGGTAAGAGCCAATGATGCCGGCACGGGCACAGGCCACCACCAACTCTGGCCCACTGACCAAAAACATGGGGGCTGCCATCAGCGGCAAGGTACTGGCGGCCAGCAAATCCATGAAAGATTGCTGGGCTGGCGTGAAATGGCGAGAAATCGTCATGGGGGTCTCGTCTCTTGTTTCAGCGCATGGGCCGGATTTCCCAGCCACCATCGCTCTGGATAATTGCTGCCGTGGTGGCGCGGCTGTTGGCCTTGGACGCCAGCAGCACATAGTGGCCGGTGTGGTCTTCGGGCTGGGCAATGAACTTGAGCGGCATGGCGTTGGCCACGCTGTCTTCAAAGCCCGGAATTTCGGACAGGCGCTTTTCTTGTTTGCCCAAACTGGCGGGGCCGCGCAGCGGCGTCACGGTGCCACCGGGAGCGACGCCATTGACGCGCACATCGGGGGCAAACTCATAGGCCAACTGCTTGATCAAACCCACCCCGGCGTGCTTGGAGGCCACATAGAGCGGGCCACCGCCACCGGCATAAAAGGCTGAGTTGGACAGGGTAAAAATCATGCTGCCGCCACTGGCACGCAGGTGTGGTGCAGCGGCACTGGCGGCCAGCACATAGCCTTTCACATTGACGCCAAAAATTTCGTCAAAGCTCTCAGCCACCTGCTCGGTGCTCATCTTTTCCAGCCGGGCAAAGAAGTCCCACACGCCCGCATTGCCAACCAAAGTATCAAGCTTGCCAAAGCGGGCCACGGTCGCTTCTACAGCCGCCACGTTGTCGGCGGGCGAGCGCACGTCGCCCACAGAGACCACCACCTTGTCACCAAACTCGGCCACCAAGCCATCGACTTGCTCGGCGCTACGCACCATCACACCCACACCGGTGCAGCCTTCGGCAATAAAACGCTTCACCACAGCCCGGCCTATGCCCGAAGCTCCGCCTGTGACCAAGGCCACATACCCATCTAGCCAACCCATAGCACTTCCTTGTTCGTATGCAGAAAAACAACCCCGGCTGCAAGCCGGGGCATGAGGACAAGGCGCCGTGGCGCCCCGGCCTTACAGGAAGGTGTTGAGGTTTTTCGACATGAACACCGATTGGGTGATCAAGATCTTGCGCTTGGCAATCTGGAAGCTGTCTCCCACAGCGCGGATCACATCCTCACGGCGGCCCACCAGCAAGTCGTTGTCTTTTTCGACCCGGCTGCGGTAGTTGACAAAGCTCGAATGCACGATGAACTCACCGGGCTGCTCGCCTTGGTAGACCTCAATGCCACTGACCACATGGGCGTGGCGTGTGGCCGGGTCTTCAGCCCAGGCGCTGGGCTGCTTGAAGCGGGTGATGCGGCGTGTCAAATCCAGCAGGCTGTCGTTGTAGAGCGCCCCACCATCGATTTGATAAGCCCCCTTTTTGTCATAGCGGCGGCGGTTTTCCATCGTCGGCATCCAGTAGTGGATGTCTGGGGCCAGCAGGGCCAGCCAATCGTCCCAACGCTCGTTGTCCAACAGGCGGGCTTCGCGGTACAGGAATTGCTCAATGCGGCGCTGGGTTTCAGCGTCCACAGACATTTCGGCTTGGGGTGTGGCGACGGCGTTCATGCGGCCTCCTTGGTGCTGGTAGTGGGCAGGGTGGGAACGTCACGCTGGGGCACGTCTTGCCATTCCTGCGCCTTCATCAGATCGAGCCATCGCTGGTAGAACGCGCGCTGGTTGGCCTCATTGATCTGACCACGGTAGACATTGCACGGCAGGTCGGTGTCGGTGATGCGGGTGTTTTGGCCCAAGCCCAAATACAGGTCTTGCTGGCGCGTGACAAAACCGGCATTGGTCTTGGTGCTGTATTCCCAGTTCTCGCCGTCGTCCATCTCGAACACGCCCGAGGGGCTGAAGGTCATCATGGTGCCCTTGCGCCACTTGTCCTTGATCTCTTGTGGAGCGTTCTTGTTGACAAACGTCCATGTGTGCAGCTCGATTTGGCCGGGGCCGCGTGGATGCCAAGTGCGGAAAGTGTTCTGGCCGGGCAAAAACGAGGTGTTGGGAAACAGCGTACACGACGAGATAGCACCAATCATCTTGGAGCGCACTTCACCCAAACGCTCTTGCACCTTGGGTTGCAGCACATACAGGTACTTCATCAACTCCTTGTCGCCCAGCGTGGCGCAGTTGCCCACGATGTCTTGGTTGAACTCCCAGCCGTGGCCGTTGAAGTTCACTTGGTAAGACTGCTCGGGGAACTTGTGCACTTCGGCCACCGAGCCGCCCACCATCGCTTTGGCGCCAGAGTCGTGCGTCCAGCCGGCGTGCAGGATGTCGCCGACAAAGTTTTCCGAGGCGTATTTCCAGTTGCACTGGATGACGGACTTGACGCAACCACCCACAAACTCGGTGCCGCCTTCGTCCATGTCAAAGATGGCATCGAGGTAGTAGCGGAAATCGCCCAAGTATTCAGCCAGCGAGGGGGCGTTGGGGTCGAGCGTGGCAAATATCAGGCCCTTGTAGCTGTCAATCTGTGCCACGGGGTGCAGGCTGTGCTCGTTTTTGTCCATCCCGGTGGCTTCATAAGCCTCGGAGGCGTGCATGCCCTTGAGCGCACCGTCAATACCAAAGGCCCAGCCGTGGTAGTTGCAAACAAATTGGCGCGCGTTGCCCAAGTCGGCAAACGTGACCTTGTTGCCACGGTGGGGGCAGGTGTTCAAGAAGCCACGGATGCTGTTGTCCTTTTGGCGCACGATGATGACGTTGTCTTCACCCATATAGGTCGAGACAAAATCGCCCGACTTGGGGATTTGCGATTCATGGCCGACAAACAGCCAGCAGCGGGCAAAGATTTTTTCCAGTTCCTGCTCGTAGATGTCGCGATCCCAAAAGATGTCGCGCGACATGCGACCCTTGTCCAGATCCATCATGCGATCCAGACGGGCAATGGCCTCGGCCACGGGCCGACGCTTGAGCCGCTCGGGCAGGGATGTGTTGTGTTGACTCACGTTGTTTGCTCCTTAAATGCCGCCAGCCGCTTCGTCGGCTTCCTGGCTCAAATCGACCAGTACATCGTCACCTTGCGTTGTCACCTTGTAAGTGCGCAACGCCACTTCGCAGGGCCAGCCCATAGGCTGGCCGCTGGGAATATGGAAAGTCCCGTCATGCACGGGGCAGGCAATCAGATCGCCATCGACGATCTCGCCCTCCGCCAGCGAGGCAGTGGCGTGGGTGCAACCGTCTTGGGTGGCATAAAAAGTGCCATCGACGTTGTAAACCGCCAACTCACAAGCGCCTACCACCTGCTTGCGCACCTGACCGGCGGGCAGCTCGCCCTTCTTGAACAAATAAATCGGTTGTTCGCTCATGGACACTCTTTCAGGCGTGCAACTGCACAAAGCCCAAGCCCGTCACCCATTCGGGCACGGCGGCGTAATCAATGATTTCGCCCTTGGCACCGGGCATGGCACCCATCGCACAGGCCCATTGGCGGATTTCCATGCCACCGTTGCCACCGTTGGCGAGGATGTAGTCGTCGCTCAGGGCACCGATACCGGCCAGATCACCACGCACGGCGTAGTCCATGATTTCGCGGTCAAAGGCTTCGTTGACCTTGCCCATTTCGGGCACACCCACCCAGTGGCTGATACCACCGCTGCCAATCACCACCACGCGCTCATCGTCGGGGCTGGCTTCAATGGCGGCCTTGATGGCACCGCCCACCTGAATGGCCCGCTGCATCTTGATAAAGGGATCGACCCCCGAGGCCAAATACACCGGAATCGTGCCGATTTTCTGGCCCTTGGCGCGCACCGGCTCAATGATGAGCTGGTTCGGAATCGCCACCGCATGGTCTACCGTAAAGGCGCGACCCACCGCCCAGTCAAAGCCGTTGGCATGACCATGCTCGGCAATAAAGCCTGCCAGCTTTTGGGTGTCAGGAATCACGCCCCGGCGCAAGCCAGGCAGGGGGTCAATCGGGCCATCCACATCGCCCGTACCAATCAGGTACTGCGGCAGGCAACCTGTGCCAAACAGCATGTAGTGGTCTGCACCAATCACCACCACGCTGGTGGCGTTCAGGCCCGCCAAACGCTCGGCACAGATGGCAAAAGCCCCCCACATGCGCTGCGCCACCGCTTCTTGCGGCGCGTTGGGTGCAATGAACATCACCGGATCGTGCGGCACCAAAAAGCCGCCAACAATTTTTCCCACAGCCAGTCCTTGGTTTATTGTTTGAGGGCAGCAGAGAACACCGGCTCTGTTGCGCTGGATTCGGGGCGCAGTGCCTGCATGTAGGCCACTGGCGAGCGATTGGGGGCGTTTTCTTGCCAAAAGCCCATCGTCAGCATCGGATGTACGCCGTGCTTTTGCAGGGCCGCCACATCAAAGGTTTGCACCCAATGGCGCTCTTGCTCGGTCAGGGCATAGCGGTCGAGCAGCTTGTCGCCCTCTTCCTTGAAGCGTTGCTTGATGCTGCGGTCAATACACAGTTGGTACAGCAGCTTTTCCACCACGTTACGGCTCATGGGGCGGCTCCTCTTACGCGCAGAAATCGCGCACCAGTTGCAAAAAGCGGGCGCGGTGCTCGGTTTGCACCCAGTGGCCGCACTGGCCAAACAGATGGAACTCAGCCTTGGGGATGGCATGGGCCAGCAACCAACCGCATTGCACTGGCACCACCTTGTCTTCGCGGCCATGCAGCACCAGCGTGGGCGCTTGCACCTTGGCCAGCACGGCTTCGGGGAAGCCCTTGAGGATGGTGGGGCCGTCGGGGTTGGGCTTAGGGATCAGCTGGCTCAAAGCCTCTTGGGCACCGGGGCGGGCGCTGGCCTCGTAGCGGGTGCGAACCATCTCTTCGGTGATGATGGATTGGTCAAACGGGAACAGGCGCATGGTGCGCTCCATGTTCTCCATCGACGGCTCATATTCGGTGGCCGAGCGCAGGCCGGGGGTTTGCTCAAACTCGCCCGCAGGTGTACCCAGCAGCACCAGTTTTTCGACGCGGTCGGGGGCAAAGGTAGCCAAACCAATCGCCAGCGCACCACCAAACGAGTTGCCCACAAACGAAGCCTTGTCGATGCCCAGCGCATCCAGAATGCCCAGCAGGTGACGCACCCACAGTTTCATGTCGTACTTGCTACCGGACTTGAACTCGGTAAAGCCAAAGCCAGCAATGTCAGGCGCAATCACGCGGAACTGGTCTGCCAAGTCGGGCATGACCTTGCTCCAGTTGGTCCAAGCCGACACGCCGGGGCCGGAGCCGTGCAACAGAAACAACGGATTGCCCGCGCCTGCCTCAAGGTAGTTGGTCTGGTGGTCAGCGGCAACGAGTGTCTTGCCAATGCCGGGATGCTGGCTCATGGGGTGTTTTCCTCCATACAGATGTGTATGTGTATGGAGCGTGATTTTGATTTATCTCAATATCGCGTCCTCTAGGGTTTTCCCTTATTCCCAAGCAAATAAATAACAAACACTTTATAAATCAATAACTTATAAATAAATTATCCGTATGGTTGAGCAAAGCCGTACACTACTGTTTGGATCGTTCGGGCTGTGTGTAATACCCCTAAAGGTCGGAGGCATCCCTAGAATGGCGCCCCGCTCCGCTCCTTGTTCCACAGACCCCATGCGCGCCATTTCTACCGAACCCCCCGAGGTGCCCGCCCCGCCGGCCAAAAGCCAGCTCACCCCTGCCGACTGGATTGCAGCGGCCACCCATGTGTTGCGCGACAAAAGCATTGATGCCGTGCGCGTGGATGTGCTGGCCAAAGTGCTGAACGTGACCCGTGGCAGCTTTTACTGGCATTTCAAAGACCGCAATGACCTCCTGGAGCGCGTGCTCAAGAGCTGGCGCGATGCGGCTACCGAACAAATCATCCATCGCTTTGAAAAAAGCGGTGCCACCCCCGAAACCCTGATCAAAGAGCTGCTGTCGCTGCCCTTTCGAGGCCAGTCGGCCCAAGACTCCGCATCGATTGAACTGGCTATTCGCGGATGGGCGCGGCGCGACGATCTGGCCCGCCAAGCACTAGAGGCCGTGGATGCACAGCGTCTGTCGTACATCACCCGCTGTTTTGAAGCCATGAGTCTGCCCCGGTCTGAAGCCCAGTTGCGGGCCTTCATGCTGTACAGCTACATGTTGAGCGAGTCGCTGCTGCGCACCCAAGGAACAGAAGACGAACGCCAAGCCCGCCGGGCCTTTGTCGAACACACGGTGCTGGCACGTTGCTGCCCTTGCTCCGAGACCGACGCCTCAAGCTCGCCCCAGGCTTAACCGGCTCGCCACGCTGGCCTGCAACTTGCTTGCCTCTGGGCCTCTTTACAGGCCCAAGCAATGCACACCATGAAACCCTTGCTGATCGTCAAGACAGGCAGCACTTTTGCGGAGTTGGTTCCGCAGATGGGCGATTTTGAGGATTGGATATGCCGTACCACTGCCAACATCCCCCGGCCCGTGGTCACTTGGGATGCCCAGCGGCAACCCTCTCTGCCTGATCCACTGGCTTTTGCTGGCATGGTCATCACTGGCTCCCATGCGATGGTGACAGACCAAGCACCGTGGAGCGAGGCATTGGTGCCATGGCTGCGCCATGTGGTGGCGCTGGAGCGGCCTGTGCTGGGGATTTGTTACGGCCATCAACTACTGGCCCATGCCTTGGGGGGAGAGGTGAGCTTTCACCCTGCGGGGACAGAAATTGGCACAACCTCGATTACCACGACTGCCGAGGCAGCTTTAGACCCTCTGTTTGGTGCTTTACCGCCCTCCTTTGCTGCGCACACAGTACACAGCCAATCCGTTGTGCGCCTGCCCAAGGCGGCGGTGCTGCTGGCCCACAATGACTTCGAACCCCACCATGCCTTCCGCGTTGGTGCCTGTGCTTGGGGGGTGCAGTTTCACCCAGAATTTGATGCCGCTGCCATGCAGGGCTACATCCGGCAAATGGCTGCCCCATTGAGTGCCCAAGGGTTGGACCCGGTCGCCCTGTGGGAACGCGTGCGCCCCACCCCAGAAGCCCAGGCTCTGTTGACTCGTTTTTGCCAACAACTGGCGGCCCACTCCCCGTGCCCCGGCCAGCCTTTTAGCGCGGCCACAACACCCACAGGCGCAGGTTCTGTTTGAGCCGTCCGGCAATGTCGCCCGCCTGCGTGCCCCAACCCGTGAAATAGTCGGCCCGTACCGCACCCACAATGGCACTGCCAGTATCTTGGGCCATCACCAACCGCTGGATATGGCCGGTAGGGCCACTGGAGGCCATCCACACCGGCGTGCCATAAGGGATGCTCTGGCGGTCTACCGCAATGGAGCGCCCCGGCGTCAGGGCAACCCCTTGGGCACCACGCGGGCCAAACTCCACATCCAACCCCTGCAAAGGCTCCTCTTTGAAAAACACATAGCGGGGGTTGCTCCAGAGCAACTCCTGCACACGCTGTGGGTTTTGTCCAATCCAAGCCCGAATACCGGGCCAAGAGGCATCACGGATCAGCCCTTGGTCTAAGAGCCAGCGGCCCACACTGCGGTAAGGGTGATCATTGGTGCCCGCAAAGGCCAAGCGCACCAGCCGCACCCGGCCATCGGGCTCGGTAATGCGCAAACGCCCTGAGCCTTGAATATGCAGTACCAAAGCCTCTATCGGATCAGCCACCCACGCAATGGCCCGCCCTTGCAAGGCAGCCTGTGCTTCGGGCAAGGTGTCAATTTGCTGGCGCGAATACCACGGCTTGCGCGTGCCCAAGGTGGCCGGGGGGCTGTACAGGGGCACACTGTAGCCCGCGCTGGGCAAGCGCGTGGCATTGAGTTCAGGCTCGTAATAGCCCGTCAGCAGGCCATCCACATTGCCACCATTGGCTTCCACCCGGTAAGGCTGCAAGCGTTCAAACAGAAAGGCGCGTTGCTCTTGTGGAGTGCCAATGCTCAGGCGGCGCACCTGTGGGCACAGGGTTTGAAAAGCCGGATGGGGCCGTTCACAACTGCGCACCCAGGCATTCCAGGCTTCGTGCAGGGCGTCCTCGTTCAGGCCGGGCAATTCTTGCCAAGGCACTGGCACCCAGCGGCTGCCGGGTTGGGCAATGGGGGGCACGCCCGGCAGGGCAGACGGTGCCATTGGCAAAGGGGCGGGCACCTGGTAGGGCGGCTCGGGTGGCGTGGTGGAGCAGGCCGTCAGCACGGCGGCCACCACAGCGGCCATGCCAAGGCGCAGGGATGCGATTGTCATGGGGGGCGATTGTGCTTGAACGCCTGCTCAATGGCTGTTGCGCAGCAAATTGGCTAATTCCACCGCCGATTTGACCTGCATTTTGTCAAACACCCGCGCCCGATGCACTTCTACCGTGCGCACGCTGATATCCAACTGGTCGGCAATCAGCTTGTTGGGCAGCCCCTCCACCACGCACTGCATCACTGCCCGCTCACGCTCGGTCAGATCAGCCAAGCGGCAATGCAGGCGTTGACGCTGGTGCAACTGTGCCAAGTGTTGCGCCGACTGGGCCAGCGCCTGCTCAATGCGGTCTACCAAGGCATTGTCAGAGAAGGGTTTTTCACAAAAATCAAAGGCACCACGCTTGACGGTATCTACTGCCGTGGGCACATCGGCATGGCCGGTCAGAAAAATCACTGGCATGGCCGCTACGGCACCACGGGCCAAGAGGACGTCAAACAAGGCCAGCCCGCTCATGCCCGGCATACGCACATCCAGCAACAAGCAGCAGGGCTGGGGGGCACCAGTGCGTTGGGCGAGCGCGGCCTCAAAAGCCTCGGCGCTGGCGAAGGTCTCGCTGGGCAGGCGGCGCGAGCGCAGCAACCAGGCCAGCGCCTCGCGTACGCTGGCATCGTCATCCACGATATAGACGGTGGCATTGGCAACAGGCTCCATAGTCTTAGGTGCTTTCTGGTTCGATCGCAGCGGTGGGCAGGGTAAAGGTGAATACCGTACCACGGGGCTGGTTGGGGGCAAAAGCCAGTGCGCCACCGTGTTGCTCTACCACGGTGCGGCACAGGCTCAAACCCAAGCCCATGCCCTCGGGCCGGGTGGTAAAAAAAGGCGTGAACAGGCGTTGGGCCACTTCGTCGCTCAGACCCACACCCATGTCGGCCACGGCAAACTCTAGCCAACTGCTGCCTGCACGGTCGGGGGCATGCCCCACCCGCAGCAGCAACACACGGGTCTCGATGTCGGGCGCATCCATGGCCTGCATGGCATTGCGGGTCAGGTTGAGCAGCACCTGCTCTACCATGGTGCGGTCACACCACAAGGGCCGCAAGCCGGGCTCCACATCCACCTGCACGCGCACTCCCAGTTTACGGGCCTGCAATTGCACCAGCGGCAGCACGGCATCCAACACCGTCTGTGCCGCCACACGCTCGCGCGATTGGTCACGACGGCGGACAAAATCGTGCACACTCTTGATGACACGGCCTGCCCGCTCGGCCTGGTTGGCAATGCGCTGCATGGCCATGTGGATATCTTGCAAATCATTCTGGGCCTGTGGTGGCAAAGTGGCACCCACTTCGGTCTGGACGGATTGCAGCAGGTTGAGTGAGCCATTGGCATAGCTGGCAATAGCGGCCAACGGTTGGTTAAGCTCATGGCTCAACAGTGAGGCCATCTCGCCCACCGTAGCCAGCCGGGCTGTAGCTTGCAGGCGCTCCTGTGAGGCACGGGATATCTCCTCCACGCGCTTTTGTTCACTGATGTCGAGAAAGGCACTCATCCAACCCGTATGCTTACCCACCGCATTGATGAGCGGTGCTTCAATGATCAGCACCGGAAAACGCCTACCGTCCTTGTGCATGAACACCGATTCAAAACCCTCACGCGGCGGTATGAGTCCGGCAGAACGGCCCGCTTGGCGCTGACGGTACTCCTCCACCAACTCAGGCGGCCAATAAGGCGCAGAAATGCTCTGACCCAGCAGCTCTTGGGCCTCAAAGCCCACCATCTCACAAAAGGCCGGATTCACATAGGTGATACGCCCTTGCAGATCGCGGGCGCGCAGGCCCGTAATGAGGGAGTCCTCCATTGCCTTGCGAAAGGCCAACGCATCGCCCAAATCACTCTCGGCCCGCAGGCGGCGGCGGTTGTCGCGCACCAGCACCACCAACACCGTGACCAGCGCAATCGACATGGCCGTCACCAAGGCGGTGAGCACATTTGGAAAAACGCTGGGCGGGGTGTGCCAGCGGTCCATGCGCAGCACCAAGGTGTTGCCAGGCAGATCCAGCAACTGCTGGGCCGTAAAAGCCCGACTGCCCCGGCGAGCAGCCCCCACCATTGCCAAACGGGTGCCATCGGCCTCGGTGAATGAAACCTCCTGGCGCCGGGCCAAGGAGTGGCCCACCAGCTCGGCCAATACCGCCTGCAAACGGTAGGTTGCCACCAAATAACCCACCTCCTGCCCTGCGGAGGTCAGGGGCAGGCACAGCTCAATCACTTCCGAGCCCAACCCATCACCGTGGGGCAAAAAATAACTGCTCGAATAGGCTGGGCCGTTCATGCGCCGGGCATTGGCACAGGCCAGTGCCATATCAGAATGGCTGTCTTCGCGTTGGCCCTGCGGCCATTGCAAAAACACAAAAGGCGACTCGGCATGGCCGTACAGCCTCAGGTCAGACGCCCGCCACTCAAGGCGCACCAGTTCACGGCGGTCACGCAACAAGGCTTGGCCTTGGACTTGCCACTCTGACATTGCCAATAACCCCGTCTGTAAGGCCAGCAAACTTTGCAGGTTGCGCGCCAAACCTGCCCGAATGTCGACCACGGCATCGGCGGCATCGCGTTCGAGCTGGCTTTGCACCACACTGGCCTCATAGCGACCGGCCAGCCACACCAGCGTGACCAGCATAGAGGCCACCAATCCCACCAGCAGAGTCCACAGCGACCAGCGCCGCCAAGTGCTGTGCCAATGGCACCAACGCCAACGGGCCATGATGGCTGTCAGTGCTGCCACAGGCCGAGGGGGCAAGGCAGGGCCGTCCACAGGGGGTGGATTGGGGCTCATGGGGCAGGCGAGGCCGTGGTGCCAGCAGCCTCGGCAGTGGCTGGGGCCGTGGACAAGGTGCCATCGGCCGCTGCTGCACGGCCACTGCGCGGCAAGCGGCTGACTTGGGGATCGGCCCAAGAGCCATCCACACGAAACTCCTGTGTGGCTACCGCCATCAAAGGGCCGCGCAAAAACATCTGGGCCAAAAAGCTGCCCAACCCCACTACTGGATTGATGGCGGTAGCCACCAACGAGGCGGTCATGGCATTGATCTCGGGCACCACCACCACATGCAGGTCTTGGGTTTCACGCTGGATGTCGGCCCGGCCCTCCATGAGCACAGCAGCATTCACGCCTTTCATTTGCAAGTTGTTGCTCATCGCCACACCTTGCTCAATGCGCACATCCCCCCGGACAAAGTCGAAGGCAAAGCCTTCGCTAAAGACATCCCGAAAATCCAAACTCAGACGGCGAGGCAACGATTGCAAACTAAGCACACTGAGCAGCTTGGCCAGCCCCGGATCGGCCTTGAGAAACTGCCCAGTCTGCACCTCCAAATGGATTTGCCCAGTCATAGAAGGATAGTCTGGCAACGAGGGGGCACCACGCCAAGACACTTGCCCCGCCATGCGCCCCTGGCCCCGGCGCACCACATCGGCCATGCCCAAGCGAGTCAACAGCTGACCCGCATCACGGATGTCCAGCGTGAAGTTGAGGGCGGTGCGCCGCAATGGCCCAGGCGAGGTGTGGCGTGCAGCTTCGGCAGCCCCCAGCAAGGCCCAGTTGCCACTGGCACTGAAAGTGGCTTCGGGCATGGTCAAGGCCAACTGTTGCAAGCGCCATTCACTTTGCGCGCCACTGTTGCCCCGGTTGCTGGCCTGCACCTGCAAACGCCCCAAGTGGCGTTCGCGCAGTTCAAAGTCATCCACCACAATATCCAACGCAGGCAAATGGCCCGGTTGTGCATCCAACAAAGACTCCACCTGGGTTGATGTGCTTTGGGGCAACTTCAGACGGGCCAAACGGGCAAACAAACGACCGTCTGCCCCCTGACTACCGCCAGGGGGATGGTATTCGACATAGCCACTGAGCTGTTCTGCATCCAGATTGAACTGCCACACGCCGCCCTGCTGTGAGCCACCAGCCACCACATCGTGCAGCGTGCGCCCTTGCATGGTGAGTTCACGGGCGCGCAGTGCCACCGTCTGCGGCCAATAGTCCAGCCCCGTTGCAACCGCCCCCCCCGAGGATGCACTCGGTGTGGCTGCCCAAACGGCCTCCCAAGCATCTGTATCTATTTGGGACAGCCGCACATTGGCTACCACCCCTTGGGCGGGCAAGGGGGGCACTTCATCACTGGGTAAACCCAAGGCGATCATGCCGCGCAGTACCTTGGGCTGTGGCCCGCTGATGTCACGCACATATTGCACCTGCCCCAGCGGCCCCCATTGCAGGGAGAGCTGTTCGTGCAGAGGGGCCGAAGGCTCCAGCGAGGCGGCGGGCAGCACAGTTTCTAGGCGCAACGGCACCGCCGTATCTGCAGGTTTGCCCAAGGGGGTGGGCAGGTTCAGGGCCATGCCTTGCAGACTGCTCTCAATCTGGAACTGGGGCGTGTTTCGGCGCAAAGTCATGGCCAAGGTATAGGGGGCCGTGCCGCTGGCGTGCTGCGCCAGTTGCGACAGCAACCCCAATTCTGGCGCCTGTTGCAAGCCTTGGGCTGACACGGTGCCTTGGGCGCGCAACTGAAAGGCCGACTCACTGACAGCCATGCCCTCAGCCGGCGGGCGCATACCCCCTTCGAGCCGCACCTCCCCTCCCAGTGTCTTGGCCTGCACCCCGCGCAAGGCAAAACTGTTCTCTGTGAATTCCACCGCACCCCGTGCGCGGGACAGCACAGGGGTGTGGGGGGTTATACGCACCTCGTTGCCTGCCAAAATCACCCGGCCCTGCACCTTGGTTTGGTGCAAGGCACTGATGGGCAGACCCAGCTTGAGGTGCAGATCGGCAGCACCACTGCCGCTGGCCTGGGCCAACGCATTGCCCATCAGCGCCTGCACAGGAGAGCCACGCAAAAACCCCAACAGTTCAGGCAATGGCCCCCGGGCCTGAGCCCCCACAGCCACCACGGTATGGCTCAGGTCGGGGATATGGGCTTGCACCTGGGTCAAGCGGGTCTGTTGCAATCCGGCAAAGCCACCGCTGGCCCCCTGCACCCGCATAGATGAACGCTCAAACACCAATTCACCTGCCAACCCTGTCAGCGCAGGCCAAGGCAACTCCCCCTCGGTTTGCAAGTGGGCAGGCACATAGGCATAGGTCACATCCTGAACACGCGCCGCAATGCGAAACTCGCCCTGCCGTGGGTCATTGAAGGGCATGTCATGCAAATCGCCCCGCACACGAAACTCCACATGGTTGGACGAACCTGCCACCACCGCATCGCGCACATAGTGGCGTGCCTCCTGTGGAATAGCCAAGGGCAGGTAGCGGTGCACTCTGGTGCCATCGGCCCGGCTCAGGTTGCCACTGAGGTCTAGCACCCCCGGAAAGCGCGACCGGCTGCCCGAAGTGGCCGGATCACTGGTGTGCCAACTGGCTTGCAAGGTGCCCTGTGCATCGGCGTTGGCAAAGCGGGTGTTGTCTACCTGCACAGCCAATTGGTTGTTGGCCACCTGCCAGCGCACCGTGCTGCTGAGTTGCTGCAATGGCAGCCAAGGGTCTTCAAACACGCCCGGCAATACCAGTGCGCCATCGCTCATCAGCACCGAGGCCTTGCCACCAGCTTGGGTCATCTCCACATCCACCGTGGCACCACGCAGGCCCAAAGGGGCATTGGGTGCCAGCACCTGCCCTGGTGCTGGCGGCGTGCCTGCCAACGCCAGCCCCCGCACCCGCCCACGCAATTGGTAGCTGTGCAACGCCTCAGGGTTGCCCTGCCAGCGGGCCTGCACCACTTCCACCAGCCCCTCAGGGGCATAGGTTTGCAATCCGGTATGCACCGGGCCGGGCAAGGGTAAACGGCTGGCAATACGGGCCAGAGCGGCCAAATCCAGCCGGTCGGCCTGAAACTCTCCCAGCGCCTGCTGGGCAGCGCCTGCCTGCACATAACGCAGGCGCACATTGCCACCCGGCCACCGCAAGCCCTCATCGGTGACAAATTGCAGGTTTTGGGTATGCAACTCCAAACCACCGTCGAGTTGACGCCCCCCCAAACGACCTTGCACCATCGGCAACACCAAAGGCATCAGCCCTGGCGCCGTGGTGGCACGCACATCTGCCAGTGCCACATCGGCCACACCGCCCACCACTTGGCCACGCTCTACATCCAGCCAAGCCCGTAAGGCTCCCCGGCCTTGGCTGACATCCATGCCCAAATCGGCGTGGTGGCGCAGACGTGAGACATCGACCCGCGCAAAATCTGCAAATACTTGCCCACTCCACTGCCGCCAGCGCCCACTGTGGCCCAACAAAAAAGGCTGCCGAAAGCGCCCCACCACGCTGAAACGCTGGCCCCATTCGGGCGGTGGCGTGGCATCCAACCGCAGCTGGTGACGCCAAGCACCGTTGCGCAGCACCACACTGATGTCGTGCAGGGCCAGTGGGGGAGCCCCGCGCCACTCATCGTGCCAATGGAGGCTGCCGCCCTGCACCACCACTTCGGGCTGAGAAAACAGCCAATCGGCCCCAGCACTGTCGTCTGCGGTGGTGTCAGGCAAAGCCAACCCTGCCACCCACAGGCGGCCATCTACCGCACGGCGCACATGCAGCTCGGGCTGCTCAATGTAGAGTTGTTCAAACCCCAGTCGCCACAGCGAGCGCGGCGACAGTGCCACCACCACACGCGGCAAATGCAGGGCTGGATGCTCCTGATCGTCCAGCAGCACCACCTCGCGCAACTCGATGGAGGGCACCAACAGCCCCCGGCTATGGGCGGCCACCGTCCCTATCTGCACCGTGGTGCCCAACATCCGGCTAGCCTGTTCTTGCAGCAGCAGACGATAGTCGCCAATTCGCGGCACAATCCAGCCGTGCAGCACGGCCCAGGCCAGCGCCAACAACAGCACTGCCAACAGACACAGACGTAGCGACCACCGCGCCAATCCAGCCATCCAGCGGATTAGGCGTGTGGGGGGCAAAGCTGGGTCATTCATGGCGGGCCGGGCAGAGGTGGCGGGAATTATGGCCCGCAGCCACCACAAGACTGCACCGTAAGCCCATTCAACCCTGTGTCGTTTTACCTGCGGCGCTTGCCCGCTGCCTCTACGCCATGCCACTGCATTTGACCGACAACGCCGACGCTAGCCCCGCCAACCACTCGCGTTTTTTCCAGCGGCTGCACCGTCGCTATGGTGCGCAGATGGCTGCGCTGCCCCCAGGCGCCCCTGTGCGGGCCAGCATGGAGCAAACGCTGACTACCCTGCGCGCCCAAGGCAGCGATACCGGCACGGCCCTACGCACCCTGCGCCAATTGGTGATGGAACGCCTGATGCGCCTGGACTGCGAGACCCAGGCACCACTGGACGTAGTTACCCGCGCCGTGACAGAACTGGCCGAAGTGGCACTCGACCATGCCTGCCGCCAAGCCCGCCAAGAACTCGACGAGCGCCACGGTGCCCCCTGTGGCCCCGAGGGTCAGCCAGTGCAGCTATGGATCATTGGCATGGGCAAACTGGGGGCGCGCGAACTCAATGTCTCCAGTGACATTGACCTCATCTATGTTTACGAGCACGACGGAGAGACCGCAGGCACCGCTGATGGGCGCGGGCGTATCTCCAACCACGAATACTTTGGCCGTGCCGTCAAAATCATCTACAGCTTGGTGGGCGACACCACCGAGCATGGCATGGTGTTTCGTGTCGATCTGGCGCTGCGCCCACATGGCAACTCGGGGCCGCCCGCCGTATCACTGGCGGCACTGGAAGAGTATTTGCAGATTCAGGGTCGCGAATGGGAGCGATTTGCCTGGCTCAAGAGCCGAGTGGTAGCCCCGTTCGATTGCATTGGCAGCCCCCAAGTGCAAGCCTTGCGCTCGGTCGTGTTGCCCTTTGTATTCCGGCGCTACCTCGACTACAACGTGTTTGAATCCTTGCGCAACCTGCACCGCCAAATTCGCGACCATGCTGCTCGGCGCAGCGCAGGCCACCCCGAGCGTGCCAACGACGTCAAACTGTCGCGCGGGGGCATCCGCGAAATCGAATTCACGGTGCAATTGCTGCAGGTGGTGCGCGGGGGCCAGTTCCCAGAGTTGCGCCGCCGCCCCACACTGGATGCCTTGCAGCGGGTAGCCCAAGCGGGCCTGATGCCCCCAGAAACGGCCGATGCGCTGGCACGGGCTTATGTGTTTTTGCGCCGTGTAGAACACCGCATTCAATACCTGGACGACCAACAAACCCACATCCTGCCAACCCGTGACGATGATCTGGCCTGGATTGCACAGACCATGGGCTACACCAGCTGCGCCAGCTTTTTGCACGAACTCGATGCCCATCGTGAACTGGTAGCACAAGAATTTGACACCCTGCTGGGCGGAGACACCAAAAAGCCCTGCGCGGGCAACTGTGCTGGCCCCCATGCCAACACCCCCGCAGCCCCGGAGCTAGACAATTTGCTAGAAGACCTGCCCCCCGCCTTGAGAGAGCGGGTGGCCGAATGGCGCAACCACCCACGGGTGGGGGCGCTGCGAGAAGAGGCACGCGCCCGACTGTTTAGGCTGGTACAACGCACCGCACAATGGCTGCGCGATGGCCGCGCCAGCGACGAGGCAGCAGTGCGCCTGATCAATTGGTTTGAATCCCTGCTGCGCCGCGAAAGCTATCTGGCCCTGCTGCTGGAGCGCCCCGCCGTGCATGAGCAGCTGTTGCACCTGTTGGGGGCAGCCCGCTGGCCCGCCCGCTACCTGCTGCAACACCCCGGCGTGATTGACGAGCTGGCAGGCAGTGCCCTCTTGCAAGAACGATTTGTCCCAGCAGACTTTGAACGCGATTTAGCCCGGCGTTTGGCCTCGTTGCGCTCGACCAAAGAAGACGACGACGAAACCCTGCTCAACCTATTGCGCCGGGCCCACCATGCCGAAACCTTTCGCACGCTGGCCCGCGATGTGGGCGAACGCCTCACGGTAGAGCAAGTGGCAGACGACCTGAGTGCCTTGGCCGACAGTGTGCTGCGCGTCACGGCCCAATGGTGCTGGGAACGCCTCAAAAACCGCCACCGCGAAGTGCCGCAATTTGCCATCATTGGTTACGGCAAACTCGGCGGCAAGGAGCTGGGCTACGGCAGCGATCTCGACATTGTTTTTGTCTTTGACGACGACGACGACCGCGCCCCAGAGGTCTATACCGCCTTTGTACGCAAGCTGATCAACTGGCTCACCGTCAAGACCGGCGAGGGTGACTTGTTCGAGATCGACACCGCACTTCGCCCCAATGGCAACTCGGGCCTGCTCGTGACCAGCTTCCTGTCTTACGCCAACTACCAACAGCAGCGCGGCAGCAACACCGCTTGGACATGGGAACACCAAGCCATGACACGCGCACGTTTTGTGCTGGGCAGCGAAGATCTGCGCACCCGCTTTGACGCCGTACGCCAAGCCGTGATCAGTGCCCCCCGCGACGCCGTGGCCTTGGCTCAAGAAATCACCGCCATGCGGGCGCGGGTGCTGGGTGCCCACCGCCCGCCCCCCGAGCAGTTCGACATCAAATACAGCCCCGGTGGCATGGTGGATGCCGAGTTTGCCATGCAATATCTGGTGCTGCTGCACTCAGGCGCCCACCCCCAACTCATGGACAACGTGGGCAATATCGCCCTGCTGCAACGGGCGGAAGATGCAGGCCTGCTACCAACGGGTGTGGGCCAAGCGGCTGCCAGCGCCTACCGCGAGTTGCGCCGGGTGCAACACCGCGCCCGCCTCGATGAGGTGCCCACCCAAGTCACCTCGCCCGCGCTACAAGCCGAACGGGCCGCAATCCAAGCACTGTGGCAGGCCGTATTTGGACAAAACTGAAGCAGCCCCGCCACAGGCAAGGCCAACACGCCCGAATGGGCGGTGTCTGTCCGCATAATGGATAGGCCATGAACCTGCTTACCCTGAACATCGACACCATCCCGCTGGGGCAGCCCCTAAGTTTTGTCTTGCGCAGTGCCAGTGGGGCAGTGCTGGCACAAAAAGGCTATGTGATTCGCAACCGGGCCGAGCTAGACCTGTTGGTACAGCGCGGCGTGCATCTGTGTGTAGACACCGAGGAGTCCGACGACAGCCACCGCGCCTACATGGGGCAATTGCAACGCATGTTGCTGTCAGAAAAGCCCCTGAGCGAAATTGCCAAAGCCCGAATGGAAATGGTGGCCCAAGGCACACAAGGCGAAACCCACAACGGCCCCCCCAACTGGCCCGACCTGCAACACCGCGCCACCCAACTGCTGCGCTCTCCCCCGGCCCACGAGTTTGGCACCCGCTTCATGGAGTTGCAAGCCGACCTGTCGCGCTACTGCGTGCTCACCCCCGATGCCACCTTGCTGGCGCTGGTGCGCATTTCAGGGCAAGAAACCCGGATGTACAGCGCCACGCACAGCATGTTGGTGGCCTGTGTCTGTATGGTGGTGGCTCGGGCCACCCTGCGCTGGGACGAGGAGCAAATTTTGCGCATTGGTTGTGCCGCCTTGAGCATGAACTGCGCCATGACCGAACTGCAAGACCACTTGGCCTTGCAGACCACGCCACTGAGCGCCGAACAGATCAGTGCCATTGAAAACCACCCCGAACGCAGCGAGACACTACTGCGCAGCCTAGGTATCCACGACCCCATCTGGCTAGAGGCAGTGCGCCAACACCACCACCGCACCCCCGGCCCGCTGGCCCACAAAACCGAAGCACAGCAAATGGCCCGCCTGATCCAACGGGCGGATATTTTTTCGGCCCGTTTGGCCCCCCGCGTAGGACGCCACCCCATGCCCGTCACGGCGGCTATGCAGTCCTGTTATTACGACGAGGAGCACCAAGTAGACGAGGCCGGCGCAGCCATCGTCAAAACACTGGGCGTCTACCCCCCTGGCACCTTCGTGCGGCTGGTCAGCCAAGAAGTGGGCATGGTGGTGCGCCGAGGCGTCACAGCCACTACCCCGCGTGTTGCCGTGGTGCTCAACCGCCAAGGCATGCCCACTGGCGAGCTGATTCCGCGCGATACCGCCATGCCCCACTGGAAGATCACGGGCGTCGTGGCACACAAAGATGTGTTGCGCATCCAAGTACCGCTGGAGCGGCTGCTGGCCGTGGTTTGAGCCAGAACAGACACCACCCAGACCCTATGCAAAAATTTACCTGCATGGGTCTTGGAACTTTCACCACCCGCCCTTACTCTAGTGTGTATGCCACGCAAAAGTATTGCGGGGCGCTGGTTGCTTTTATGGTTGCGAAGCCTTTCAGGCCCGGTGGGTCTGACTGCAATCCCGGAGCGCACCTCCTCCCTCCCTCTCTTCTTCGTTCAGGGGCGCTTCGCAACCTTTTTCTTTTTGTGCCGCCAATGTGCGTGGCTTACTTGAGCCAGCCACGCTTGCGGAAATACCACATAGGCACCAAGGCGCTGGCAACCATCAGCACCAACGCATAGGGGTAGCCCCATTTTTGCGACAACTCGGGCATGTACTGAAAATTCATGCCATACACGCTGGCAATCAGCGTCGGGGGCAGCAGTGCCACACTGGCCACCGAGAACATTTTGATGATCTTGTTCTGGTTGATATTGATAAAACCAACCGTGGCATCCATCAGGAAGTTGATTTTGTCGAACAAAAACGCCGTGTGGCTATCGAGCGAGTCGATGTCGCGCAAAATCTGGCGGGCATCCTCAAACTGCTCGGCATTGAGCATTTTGCTGCGCATCATGAAGCTGACTGCACGGCGCGTATCCATCACATTGCGCCGGATGCGTCCGTTCAAGTCTTCTTGGCGGGCAATGGCCGACAACACTTCACTGGCACGGGCGTCCGTCACACTGCCCGAAAGCACCTGGCTACTGACCTTTTCCAAGTCGTCATAAATGCCCTCTAGCGTGTCGGCAGAATATTCAGCATCGGTATCAAACAGCCGCAGCAGCACCTCGCGTGCATCCTCAATCAGCCCAGTAGCCCGGCGGGCGCGCAAGCGCAGCAGACGAAAAACCGGAATATCTTCTTCATGGATGGAAAACAGCACCCCCTTGCTGCGCAGATCGGGGTTGATGAGGTTCAGAATAAAAGCCACCCGAACCGAGCGGGGGTCTTCATCATCATCGATCAAGAAGTCGCTACGGATGTGCAACTCGCCGTTGTCTTCTTCGTAGAAGCGGGCAGACTCCTCAATATCCTCGTCCATCGCATCTTCAGGAATGGACAGGCCATAGTGCTGCTTGACCCAGCGTTTTTCTTCAATGGTGGGAGATTCCAGATCGACCCAGATCGGACGAAAGTGCGACAGGTCTTCCAGCGCCTCGATTTCTTGCTGCACAAGACGCCCATTGGCAAGCGTAAAAATATTGAGCATGGCTCGCTCCCAGAGTAGACAGGCAGGGGGGGGGTGAATAGGAGGCGCTTTCAGCCCCGGCACCTGGCCTGAGAGCTGAAAGCTACCGACTCGGGTAGGCTTCCATGGGCAATATCTCCATCTACAACATGCGAGGGGTCAATTATCGCACTGGGCTGTGACTGGCACATGACCAAACGGCGGCCAGACGAGTCGCGTCCACCCCGTCCCAAATGGCTCAATAGTGGGGCGGTAATTCATCGCGCGGGCTGTGGCGCACCGCCCCCCGCTCTTCAGGCATCTGCTGGCCCAGGCGGCGTACCTCCTGCAACAGCCCATCAATTTGCTGCTGTTGGCGATAGAGCACCAGATGCAGCTGGTCGAGCGCATCCTCCTGAAAGCTCAACTTGGTTTCGAGATCCATCAAACGTTGGTCGGTGTCGGATTGGGAGAGCATGGGTTGGTTGCAGAGACATAAAAAAGAGGCGCAAGTGCTGTAGCCACTTGCGCCTTCAGGGGGGAGCGAAATCAGGCCGTAGGGCTACAGCCTGTGTGCCTTACTCCGCGTCTTGCAAATGTGCTCCGATGGTGTCGCGGGCGTGGCGGGCCTTGGCCCGGCCCAAATCAGCATCCAAGGCGTGGATCAATTTGTCCACAGCACTCACAAAAGCCACTGCCACCTTGTCACCATCGGCAGTGACGGTCACGGGCTGGCGCCCAGCGGGACGTGCCTCCAGACGGCAACGCTTGTCATTGGCACCGGATTTGCCGGCGTCCACATCGGTCAGGAACACTTCGACGCGGGTGATGTGCTCGCGAAAACGGGCCAGCCGCTCAAGAGCTTCGGCCTGAATCCATTGGGCCAGGGATTCACCGCCTTGAATGTGGTCGTTGGCGTGTACCTGCACTTGCATGTTGATCTCCTTTTCGAACTGCGGTCGGCTTGGTGCCGACAACACCACTGTAAACCAGGAGTTGGGGGTCTTGGGCCAAGCTTGACAGATTTTTGGTGCTCAGCAGGGTAATCACAGCGGCACAGCTCTGGTCGTGCCAGAATGCCTGTTGCCGCAGCATGGCCCGGTGCAGACTGGGTATTTTCCTTCCCATCCAACGAGCAAAACCATGAAGATACGGGTTCTGGGCTGTTCTGGCGCCATTGCGCAACATGCCCGCACCACCTCCTTTCTGCTCGACGAGCACATCCTGCTCGATGCTGGCACTGGTGTGGCCGATCTACCGCTGGGCGAGATGGTGCGCATTGACCATGTGCTGCTCACCCATTCGCACCTAGACCATCTGGCAGCCTTGCCACTGATGCTCGATGCCGTGGCGGGGTTGCGCAGCCAACCATTGCGGGTGCATGCCCTGCCTGCCACCATTGCGGCGTTGCGACACCACATTTTTAATGGGGTTATCTGGCCCGATTTTTCAGTGATTCCATCGCCACAGCGGCCCATGGTGCAGTTTCATCCGATTGAAGTTGGGCAGGTGCTCACACTGAACGGCTTGCACATTGAAGTGCTGCCTGCCCACCACACCGTGCCTGCCGTGGGTTTTGCCGTGGCTACCCCCCAAGGGCATTGGGTTTTTACTGGCGACACGGAGCGCAACCCTCCCTTTTGGCAACGGCTGCGCCAACTGCCCTTGGCAATGCTGGTGATTGAGTTGACTTTCAGCCAACGTGCCAGTGCCCTGGCCCACGCCAGCGGCCACCTGTGCCCGCAAGTGCTGGCCGAAGAATTGGCCCAACTGCAAGCCCCACGGCAACCGGGCTGGCGTCTGGGACTGACACACACCAAGCCGCTGGAGGCAGCCTTGCTGCACGCTGAAGTAGAAGCCTTGGGACTGGCCCAACAATATCCACTGTTCTGGCTGGAGGCCGGTCAGATTTTTGAGTTCTGAACAATCCATCATGGGCCAACCTATCACCGCCAATATCGATGAGGCCGCCTTCTTTCGTGCCCTGCAACACCTGAGCAATCGCATCCACAACACCGACCGTATTGAACAAATCATGGTCGATTTGGCGCAGTCTATCTGCGACCTGTTTGGTGCAGATCGCATCACCATCTACACAGTGGCCGATGATGGTGATTACATCGTCTCGCGCATCAAGACCGGGCTGCAAACCATCCGCAGCATTCGCCTGCGCATCAATAACAACAGCGTGGCCGGTTATGTGGCACTCAAACGGCGCTTGGTCAATGTGGCCGACGCCCACGACGCCGTGGCCTTGCAGCACATTGCCCCCGACCTGAACTTTCAGCCCGAGGTCGACCGCCGCTCGGGGTATCTCACGCGCCAATTGCTCACGGCCCCCATTGTCCAAGATGGCACCCTGTACGGTGTGCTACAACTGATCAACACCCGCAGCGGCGAACCCTTTGGTACTGCCGCCGAACAGGGGGCAGCCGAACTCTGCAAAACCTTGGCTATTGCCTTCAAGCACCGTGGGCTACCACTGAGCATGCAAGCCCTCAGCGAGGCCGAAGCCAGTGCCCCACCCGCCGCTCCCAGCCGCCCGTCCGCCGCGCCCCCCGGCAGCATGCGCTACCAGTGGCTGGTGCAACAAGGCCACATCACAGCCCCCGACCTCACCCAGTGTTTGCAACAGGCCCGGGAAAATGGCCTGTCAGGCGAGGCCATGCTGTTGCAGCAGGGGGTGGCTGTGGCGGCCATCGGGGCCAGTCTGGCGGCTTTCTTTGGCGTGCCCTATGTGGGTTTTCAGCCGCAGCGCCTGCGCATCGAATCCTTGCATGGCGCCCTGAAACGGGATTTCTTGCTCACCCAAGGCTGGGTGCCTCTGGAAGAGGGCCGCAGCGGCTTACAAATCATGTGCCTCGACCCAGAGGCTGTGCAAAGCGCGCGGATTGTGGGGCAGGTTTTTCCACAGGCCCACCCCATTGAATATGTGGTGACCACCCGGCAGGATTTTCTGCAAACCCTCGATCAACTCTACCCGGCCCAAACCGACACCAGCGTAGACCGCATGTTGGCCGACTTGACCGATACCGTGCCAGATGACAGCATGGACGACTCCACCCTGGTCTCGGCGGCAGCCGACAACGAGCTGGTCAAACTGGTCAACCGCATCATCCTAGACGCACACCAGCAAGGCGCCTCCGACATCCACATTGAACCCCTGCCCGGCAAAGAAAAAACCCAAATCCGCTTTCGGATCGATGGGGGCTTGCGCCCCTACATCGAGATTCCGGCAGCCTACCGGGCACCGCTGGTCACGCGCATCAAAATCATGTGCGATTTAGACATCTCGGAGCGGCGCAAGCCCCAAGATGGGAAAATCCAATTTCGGCGCTTTGGCCCCTTAGACATTGAGCTGCGCGTGGCTACCATCGCCTCGATGGGGGGCGTAGAAGACGTGGTGATGCGCCTGTTGCGTGGCGGCGAACCACTGCCGCTAGAGCAGCTCAACCTCAGCCCGCACAACCTGCAACGGCTCACCGACACCATCACCAAGCCCTATGGTCTGTTTTATGTCTGTGGCCCCACCGGCTCGGGCAAAACCACGACGCTGCATTCCATCCTCAAACACCTCAACACCCCTGAGGCCAAAATCTGGACAGCAGAAGACCCGGTAGAAATCACCCAGCGCGGCCTGCGCCAAGTGCAAGTCAACAAAAAAGCCGGGGTGGACTTTGCCACCGTGATGCGCGCCTTTTTACGCCTAGACCCCGACATCATCATGGTGGGCGAGTCGCGCGACTTAGAAACCGTGAGCATGGGCATCGAAGCCTCGCTCACTGGGCATTTGGTGTTCTCTACCCTGCACACCAACTCGGCCCCCGAATCCATCGTGCGCCTGCTCGACATGGGCATGGACCCCTTCAATTTTGCCGATGCACTGCTGGGGGTATTGGCGCAGCGGTTGGCGCGAAAATTGTGCAGTTGCAAGCAAAGCTACCGGCCCGACGAGGCCGAATTGACCGCCTGTGCCCATGAATACCTGCACACCTCTACCCAAGTGCAACCTACGCCGCAGCAGTGCGAGGCTTTGCTGCAAAGCTGGCGCAGCCAATACGGCGACGCCCAAGGCGATTTGCATTTATACCGTCCTGTGGGCTGCGACACATGCCAAGGCAGTGGCTACAAGGGCCGCGTAGCTCTGCACGAATTGCTGGTGGCCGACGATGCCATCAAAGAGCACATCCAACTGCGTTCTCGGGTAGCGCAATTGCTGCAATCGTGTTTGGTCAGTGGGATGCACACCCTCAAAATGGACGGCATAGAAAAGGCCTTGCAAGGCCTGACGGATCTGCGCCAAGTCCGGCTGGTATGTATCAATTGACATCCTCCCCGCTCTAAAGGACGGGAATTCCTACTGCTAGACGGCGATGCCCCGCCGCGAGAATGTTGCGTGCTGCATTCACATCGCGGTCGTGTTCCGCTGCGCAGTCGCTGCACTTCCACTCTCTTATTCG
This sequence comes from Giesbergeria sinuosa, assembly GCF_042652905.1. Taxonomy (NCBI): domain Bacteria; kingdom Pseudomonadati; phylum Pseudomonadota; class Betaproteobacteria; order Burkholderiales; family Comamonadaceae; genus Giesbergeria; species Giesbergeria sinuosa. The sequence goes on from NZ_JBHSHJ010000010.1 coordinate 82,876, forward strand.
CAAACCCGCTCTACCTTTCGGACTACTGGCAGGGATGGCCCCGCAGCACGAGCAAGTCTGGGTTGTGTAGCTTTCATTCACTACTTCAAAGACGACACCGGCCTGATGGCTCTTGTATTCCAACATCGTCTTGAGCATGGCCCAGCCCGCATCCAGCGTGGACTTGGCCATCTTGGTTTTGACCAGCTTGGCGCTGCTCACATCACCGACAAAAATAGCGGCGTTTTGTTTCACCAGTTCCGTGCTGAACTTATGCAGCACATCTTTGCGCTGGTTGGCAATTTTTGCGTGGATGGCTTTGATCCGGTGCTTTTGGTGCGCCCGCTGTGCAATACCGAGTTTGCATTCGAGCTTGCGGTAAAAACGCCCTTCAATGCGTTCGCCGGTAGAAGTGACCGCCGCCTCTTTCAAACCCAAGTCGATACCGACACTGGCTGCGCCCGCGCTGGCTTGGACTTGCACCTTCACCACCACATTCAAGTACCAGCGCCCGCGTGTATCTTGGCTGAAGCTGCCAGCGCGCAACTCGTAGTCCGCCAGACCGTAGCTGTCCCAGAGGCTCAATTTCTGACCTGCAAAAGCGATTTGCCCCGCCTTGTATTGCACAGCACGCGCTTTGAACGGAATCCAGCCCAGACTGTATTTGCTGCTCTGGGGGTTGGAGACGCGCCAGCGCAGTTTGGCTTTTTTGAATTGCTTGCGGGCCTTGGCGTAGTCCTCGCACACCTGTTGCACAGTGGGCGAACCGATGTGTATGCCATCGCACTGGCTGAAACCGTTGGTCAGCTTTTGCAGGTCGTAGCCCGCGAGCCATTGGTGGCGCTCGCGGATGGCGCGGTGGCTGGTTTCGTTGCAAAAATTCCAGACCTGATTGACCTCACGCGCCATCAACGCCAGCACTTTGGCGTGCTTGTCTTTGATGCGCAGACGCAGGGTTTTGGTGCAGTCCATGATGTAGATTATGGATTGCTAATCCCTATTAGCACGCCTACGGCGTGCGCGCTCTCAACCCCGGACTGAAGAACTTCGGGGCTTCCCGCGCATCGGTGATGGCACTGGCCTAGCAGTCCATCTGCTCTGGGGCCAAAAATGCCTGTGCATACTGGCGGTACACCTGCTGGCGCACAAACACTTCATACAGATCCGGATCAATATGGCCCCGATCTTTAAAGCCCTGCAAAACCTCCAGTGCCTGCGATAACGGCATGGCCCGCTTATAGGGGCGGTCGTGGGCCGTCAAGGCCTCAAAAATATCGGCAATGCCCATCATGCGCGCCTGCCAACTCATCTGCTCACGCTTGAGGCCACGCGGGTAGCCGCCCCCATCCATGCGCTCGTGGTGGCCTCCGGCATATTCGGGCACGTTTTGCAAGTGTTTAGGCCAAGGCAGGCTTTGCAACATCTTGATGGTGGCCACAATATGGTGGTTAATGATCTCGCGTTCGGCCCCATTGAGCGTGCCAGCGCGCACCATCAGATTGTCCATCTCCTCGTCAGTCAGCAGTGGCGCTTGGGCACCCGAGGGGGTTTGCCAATGGTAGCTACGGCCAATCTGGCGCACCCGTTCCACGTCCGCATCCAGCATGCGCTCACCGCCAATGTTGGCGCGGCGTATAAAGTCACGGTCGGCATCGCATTGCACACAAAAGGCAGCATATTCGGCTTGGGCCTGGGCCGCATCCGCACCTTGGGCCATCGCCTGCCATTGCCGCACCAGTGCATCGCGCTTAATCACTTCCCAGCGGGTATCCACCTCGTGGATACGGTCGTGCAGGGTTTGCAGCTTGGTGGCTTTGTCCACCACATGCACAGGGGTGGTCACTTTGCCGCAGTCGTGCAGCAGTGCGGCAATGCGTAGCTCATAAAAATCTTTATCGCTCAAGTGCACCTGCGCCAGCGGCCCTTCTTGCGTGGCATTGACGGCCTGGGCCAACATCATGGTGAGCTCGGGCACGCGCTGGCAGTGACCGCCGGTGTAGGGCGATTTGTCATCAATGGCCAAGTTGATGGCCTGAATAAAACCTTCAAACAACGCTTCCAGTTGGTGCAACAGCTGGCGGTTGTTGAGCACGATGGCCGCCTGTGAGGCCAACGATTCGGCCAGACGCTGGTCAGCCTGCGAGAACACGCAGACCCCACCACTGGCGGGGTCTAGGGCGTTGAGCAGCTGCAACACCCCAATCAAGGCACCCTCGTGGTTTTTCATGGGCACCGTCAAGAACGATTGCGAGCGGTAGCCGGTGCGCTGGTCAAAGGCGCGGGTGCCAGAAAAGTCGAATCCTTCAGCCGCATAGGCATCAGGAATGTTGACCGTTTGGCCGGTATTGGCCGCAAAGGCCGCTACCAAGTGGTTGTTGGGCGAACCATCGGCCTTTTGCAGCGGCAAGTCGTGAAACAGCCCCGAGATGGGTTGGCCCGTGGTTCCCCCCAGCGCAATCTTGAGCGAATCGGTGCGAACAATCTCAAAATGCAGATGCTGCCCATCTTGGGTCAGCAGGTAGAGGGTGCCACCATCGGCATGGGTAATCGCCTTGGCCGCCAACAAGATTTTTTCCAGCAGGCGATTGAGGTCGCGCTCGCTAGACAAGGCTGCGCCTATCTCGTTGAGCTGCTCAAAACGTCGGAACAGGGTGTCTGTTGTTTCCATTGCTGCCACCTCATCGCCTTTTTTCATGCAGGCCAAGCCTGTTGCTGCACAGCAGCCCCGACTTCAGTGCTGGTGGCCGTGGGCACCATGCACATGGCGATGTGCAATCTCGGGGGCAGTAGCAGCCCACACTTCAGTCACAGTGCAGTGAAAGCGCAACGCCTGCCCAGCCAGTGGGTGGTTGCCATCCAGATGCACTTCGGCCCCTTTGATTTTCACTACATTGAACACCCTGGGTTGGCCATCGGCCCCTGGGCCTTGCAACTGGCCGCCCACCTTCACCCCCGGCGGAAATTCGCTCTTGGCAATGGTGCGCACCAAAGACTCATCGCGCTCACCAAATGCATCGGCCACCGATAAATCCAGCGTGGTGCTAAAGCCGACGGCCTGCCCATCCAGCGCGGCTTCTACCTTGGGAAAAATACCCTCGTAGCCACCGTGCAGATACGCCAGCGTACCGTTGTCGAGGGGTTTACCTTGGGCGCTGGTCACTTGGTAGCGGAGCGTGACGGCAGTATCTGGAGCAATGAGCATGGTGCGCTTTCGTAGCGTTGCAGAAAAAAGGAAATGCCACGATTGTCCACCGTTGGCATGACCTTGCAGCCCAACCTGCCATCCCGAGTCTTGACGCAGCTATCTGCCGGTTGTATCGCCCACAGAGGCAGGGTGGGTGTAACCGATTGATTCCATGCAGTGGCTGTAGGGATAATATATTTCACACATTTTTAACAGATTGATACACTCATTCAGCCCGTGTCTATACAAGCTGTGCACAGGCTCTGCAATCCATGCGGGGGCAAAGCAGAATATGAAACCAGACTCCAGTTTTGAAGCCAAGGTGCTTGCAGCATTTACGGCCTTGGTGTTGGTGGTCGCAGTGCTTTCGGTCATCACCTGGAAGAGTGCTGATGACGCCACCCATGCAGTGCATCGGGTAGCACATACCCATGATGTGCTGAACCACATTGCGCACACCAGAAGCGACACCCTGCGGATCGAGCTGACCACGCAAAGTTTTCGGGTGTCTGGAGATCCCGCCCATCTGGTAGAGCGTGACGCCACGATTGCCCACCGTGAAGAGGTGCTGGCGCGTTTGGCCGTCTTGACCGCCGACAACGCCCCGCAACAAGATCGTTGGCAGCGGCTACGCACCGTGCTGAATGAACGGTTGCAAATTTCCCGACAGGTTGAATTACTGAGAAAAACCCAAGGCCAGACCGCTGCCGCTGCTTTTGTAGCCACTGCACCTTTGCGCGAGACGCGCGAGCGCACCTACCGCGTGCTGCATGAGATGGAAGCCGAGGAGACCCGGCTGTTGGCCCAGCGCAATGCTGAACAGGCGCGTACCCACCAAACCATGATTGCCTTTGGCCTGCTGGTCGCTGTGCTACTGGTAGTGTTGCTGACGGCCACCTACGTTTTGATTCGGCGGCAATTGCAGGCCACCAGGGCCAGCCAACAAGCACTGGCCCAAAGTGAAGAAAGCCTGTCCACCACATTGCACTCTATTGGTGATGCTGTGTTGGCTACCGATGTGGAAGGGCGCATCACCCGCATGAATCCAGTGGCCGAGCGGTTGACCGGATGGCCCTTGGATGAGGCCCGTGGTCGCCCTATTGACGAGGTGTTTTGCATTATCAATGAACAAACCCGGATACCAGCGGTCATTCCTGTGGCCCAGGTGCTGGCTACCGGCCAGATGCAAGATCTTGCCAACCACACCTCATTGATCAGCCGTGATGGCCGTGAATGGCCCATTGCAGACAGTGCGGCCCCTATACGCAATATGGCCGGAGAGCTAACCGGTGTGGTGCTGGTGTTTCGGGATGAGACCGTGGTGCGGCAAGCACAACGTACCATCCGTGAGCAAAACGAACAACTCGAACAGCGCGTACGCGAGCGTACCGCCCAATTGCACGAAAGTGAGGAGCACCTGCGCAGCGTGATCAGCAGTGTGCCTGCTCTGATTGCCTATGTGGATGCACAACAGCACTACGTCTATGTCAATCGCCAATACCAAGAACGCTTTGCCCCAGACCAGCCCGATATTGCGGGTTGCGCGGTGCGTGATATTTTGGGGCCAGCCCGCTATGCGATTGCAGCGCCCCTGATCCATCAGGTATTACAGGGGGAGGCCCAAAGCTACGACTGGCAACCCTTCCCCGGTGTCTGGCAGGTCATTAACTACCTGCCCAAGCGCGACCCCACCGCAGGCGTGGTGGGCTACTACGTGTTGGGCACGGACATCACCGAGCGCAAAAACGCAGAAGAAAAAATCAAAACGCTGAACACGGCCCTGGAACAGCATGTCCACCAACTTGAACATGTGAGCCGCGCACTCAAAACCCTGAGTGCTGGCAACCGCGCCATGTTGCGGGCCACCAACGAGCAGTCCTTGCTTGACAACATGTGCCAATCCATCGTCGAGGTGGGTGGTTATCACATGGCGATTGTGTGGTACTGCCAAGACGATGATGCCCAATCGCTGCGGCCAATGGCGCAAAGTGGCTTTGCCGGGGGCTTGGCCGAACTGCGCCAACTCCCACTCAGCTGGGCCGACAATGAACGGGGCCAAGGCGCTGCGGCCAGAGCCATCCGCACCGGCAAACCTGTGGTGATTGGGAACGTACACAGCCATCCGGGTTGTGTGCAGTTGTTGTCTTACTTGCACGACAAGGCATCAGCCCTCGCCTGCCCGCTGCACATGGGCGGGAAAATCATGGGCGCGCTGTCTATTTACCACACTGACCCGGATATTTTTGGTGCCGATGAGGTGGCGTTGCTGTCTGAATCGGCGGACGACTTGGCGTTTGGCATTGCCACACTGCGCGTGAGTGCCGAACAGCAAAAAAACCAAGAGGAAGTCAATCGCCTCATGCGCTACGACGCCCTGACTGGTTTGCCCAATGCCACCCAATTCACCGAGTGCCTTACTGCGGCCATTGCCACCGGACAGCATTCGGGCCAACCTTTTGCGGTGTTGCAAACCAACATTGAGCGCCTGAGCGAGATCAACGATGCGTTGGGCTTCCACCACGGCGATCAAATGTTGCGTGAGTTTGGCCTGCGGCTGCGCGCTGCCGCTCCAGCAACGGCGGTGGTGGCACGCCTGCGTGGGGACGAGTTTGCCGTGCTGTTGCCCAACAGTGACACCACTGCGGCAGTTGCCACGGTAGAAAGCCTCCAGCAGGCCATGGCCCAACCCTTTCCGCTGGCCGACATCTTCTTGGATGTCTCGGCCAAAACCGGGGTTGCGTTGTTTCCTGCACATGGCTGCACTACGCATGACTTGTACCGCCACATGGACATTGCGCTGCACCAAGCCAAAAAGAAAGAAGAAGACTACGTTGTTTTTGATGTCAGCCAGAACCGCGTCCGATCAAGCCACCTGAGTTTGGCCGGAGAACTGCGCCGGGCCATTGAGGGCGGACATCTTTCCTTGTATTTACAGCCCAAGGTCGAGATGACCACAGGCCGGGTTTGTGGGGCCGAGGGCTTGGTGCGCTGGAACCACGCCGAGCGCGGCCTGATCATGCCCAGCGAATTCATTGGCCTGTCTGAACATACCGGACTGATCAAGCCACTGACCGAGTGGGTGATTGAGACCAGTCTGCAACTGAATCGGGCATGGACACACAGCGGATGCAGCCTGCCAATTGCGGTCAACCTCTCAGCACGCAATCTGCGCGATGTGCACCTGCTAGAGAAAATCCTCCACTTGCAAACCCTGTCGGGTGTTGCCACGGGTTTGCTGGAGCTGGAGATTACCGAAAGCACCGTGATGGAGGACGCCGAATTTGCACTTCGGGTACTGCACGGCTTGCGCGATGCCGGCATTGCACTCTATATCGATGATTTTGGCACGGGATATTCCTCCCTGAGCTATTTGCAAAAGCTGCCGGTGGAGTACATCAAGATCGATCAGTCTTTTGTGCGCGATATGTCGGTCAATAAAGACTCTGCACTGATTGTGCGCTCCACCATCGATTTGGCCCACGATCTGGGCCGCAAAGTGGTGGCCGAAGGCGTAGAGACGCAAGAGCACTGGGAGCAACTGGCCGCATTTGGTTGTGATTTGGCCCAAGGTTATTGGCTTGCCAAACCCATGCCTGCCGATCAATTCCAAGGGTGGCTGGAGCAATTCCAGCCACCAGCCAGCAGCCAACGGGAGTGGTGGATATAAGCTTGCTCAGTGGTTGGACGGGGCCATCGTGGGCTGCAATGGCGGCGAATCCATACCACGCAAGCTCACGCCACCCGACTGGCGCATATTGCGATCGCCCAGCACCGGCTTGTTGTAGGCCGTGCCCAGCATTTGCCGCCACGGCTCTAGTTTGCTGCGCAGCTCGTCGGCGTTGATGATTTCAGCCTCGTAGCGTTGCAACACCCGCCAGGCAGTCTCAATCAGCTTGGCATTCAAACTGGCTACCCCTTGGGCCAACAAGGTTTCCACCGTCTTTTGTGGCTCACCATTGCGGCTGGGTGCCAAGGCCTGCTCCAACAAACGCAACACCTGGGTATTGCTGGCCGTCAGAATCTCCGACATCACTGGATGCTTCTTGGCAGCCCCTACCAGCAATTCGGCCATCGCCATCGAGGTGGCAAAACGCATGCCTAGAGTGCGCACCATGCCATCTACTTCGGATGGGGCAATATTGCGTGTGGACAGCAGGGCGAGCACCGACAACAAATTGCAGGCGGCCTCAAAGTCAAAATCGGGCTCCAAAATCGCTTTGGTCAACAATTCGAGTGCCTGCAAGGTTTCTGCTTCGCCCTGCTGCATACAGGCATCCAACACGCGCAGCGCCTGCACCATGCGTTGCAAACGCACCGACTCGGGATGGCGGTCGGTCATCTGTTGCAACTCTTGCAAAAAGCCGCGCACCTGCTTAGGTTCATCAATCTCAAAACGCTGCATACCCAGCAGCGCCAGCGTCTGACCATCAAACATTTTCGAGCCCAGCCCCAAACGCCGGGCGCGCTCCAGCAAGTTGAGCGCCTTCTCTTTATCGCCCAAATAAATAGCCAACATGCCGTGGCGCTGCAAACGGGCAATGGATGTGGGCGTGAGGTCGGTAGCGGCTTGGTGGGCCTTGAGCGCCTCTTCAAACTGCCCCATCTCCATCAAGGTGCGGGCCAAGTTATCGTAGGCATCGGCATAGCCGTGCTCTTCTTCGACCAGCTTTTCCAGCAGTGGTTTGGCCTTGTGGGCTTGGCCCATTTCCAACTGCACCCGCGCCAAGCCCAAACGCGCCCAAGAGGGGTTGTCAATGGCAATCACATCTTCGTACAGATGCTGTGCCTGCTCAAACTTAGCCAGCCGCAGCAATAGCTCGGCCCCCACACGGGCTGCAAACATGTGGTACTGCCCCCGTTCGTAAAAGCGCGTCAGGCACAGTTGCAAAGTACGCTCAAAGTCTTGGGTATCGATGGCTTGGTAAATGTCTTGCAGGGCCACCTTGCGCTTACGGGCCTGCGAGATACGCTCTTGCAACCGGGCTGCCGTAAAGGGCTTGAGCAGATAACAGTCCAGCATCGACTCGGCTGCTTCCGACACCTTGCTATACGATGCCTCAGAAGTCACCATCACAAAAATGGTGGCCAGCGGCAACATGCCTCCACGGCGCAAATCGTCCAGCAAGTCTTGCCCAGTGACAGACTCCTGCGGAAAGTTTTGCTCGCACAGCACGATATCGAAAGTTTGCGCCTCTAGGTGCTTGCGGGCATCACTGGCGCGCGAGACCTGTCGGATGGATTTAACGCCCAGCTCGCGCAACTGCGCGCCCATCACGCTACGGGTAGTGGTGTTGGCATCAGCAACCAAGGCCGTAGCCTGGCTGAAGTCATTGGTCAGGGATTTGGAAGGCCAGCTCATAGCCTCATTTTGCCCCGGTATGGGCCAGCATAGTGTGAATAAGAATGAATGGCATCATCCACCACGCCGTGCAGCGGTATACAGCCCCTGCACTTTGGGCACATTTTCTTCCAGTTCCCGGATGCGTTGCGGGCCACTGGGATGGGTGGATAGAAAGGCCAGCCCCCCTGTCTTGCCCCCGGTGGCCTGCCCCATCTTGCGCCACAAACTCACAGCAGCCGTGGGTACATAGGCCGCACGGGCGGCTATTTCCAGCCCGACCAGATCGGCATCACTCTCGTCGCTGCGGCTAAATTGCAACGTGAGCAACTGCCCCCCCAAGTTGGCAGCCAAAGTGCCCAAGTCACCCAGCCCCAGCAGTTGTGCCCCTAGGCGCAAGCCGATATTGGTGGCTTGGGTTTTGGCAATGCGTTCGCGGGCATGTTCACGCAGGGCATGGGCCATTTCATGGCCCATGACCATTGCGGCCTCATCGTCAGTCAGTTGCAGTTTGTCCAAAATGCCGGTGTAGAACGCAATCTTGCCGCCGGGCATACAGAAAGCATTGATCTGTGGGCTGGCAATCAAATGGACTTCCCAGCGCCAACTGCGCGCCCGTGGGTTCCACGGTGCCGTAAAAGGCAGCAGCCGTTGACCGATGGCCCGCAGGCGTTGCAATTGCGGATGGTGATCAGGTGCTAGTGCGCGTTGGGCGCGGGCCTGCGCCAACATTTGGCCGTATTGTTGGACTGCGGCAGCCTCCAGCGTGTCGGCGGGCACCAGCTTGCGCATGGCCGAGGCATTGCCCACATCCACCTGGGCCAAAGCTGGCGTGGCAACACTGGCCCCGGCTGCCAGCAAAAAGGCACGGCGTGGAGACCAAGGACTGTGGGCAGCCAAGGGGGGATGCAAAGAATCAGGGCAGAACAGGCACATGCGCCAATAATAGGCAAAAAGGACGCTTTCGATGTCAGACCACCCCGCAGCCACCCCTTCAGCCTCCCCTGCTGCGCATACTGCCCCCTCTGCCGCCCCTCTGCCTTGGCACCAAACTCTGCGGGTGTATCTGGAACCCGCCAGCCTGCGCATGTTGACCTTGGGCTTCAGTGCCGGGCTACCGCTGCTGCTGGTGCTGGGCACCTTGAGTTTTTGGCTGCGCGAGGCGGGCATAGACCGCACCACCATCGGTTATTTGAGCTGGGTAGGGCTGGCCTATGCCTTCAAGTGGGCTTGGTCGCCACTGGTCGATCGCCTGCCCCTGCCCCTGCTGACGCGCCGCTTAGGACGCCGCCGCAGTTGGCTGTTGCTGTCGCAGGGGTTGATCATGGCCGGGCTGGTGGGAATGGCATTCAACGATCCACAGCAAGCCTTGGAGCCTGTGGTTTGGTGTGCCTTGGCCGTGGCTTTCGGCTCGGCCACACAAGATATTGCCTTAGATGCGTTTCGTATCGAGTCTGCCGACACCAAACACCAAGCTGCCTTGGCTGCCACTTACCAAACCGGCTACCGGCTGGCCATGATTTGGGCCGGAGCCGGGGTGCTCTGGTTGGCGGCGCGGGCCCAAACACCCGATGCCAACGGCTACCAGCACCATGCTTGGCAAGTGGCCTATCTGGTCATGGCCGCCTCCATGCTGGTGGGCACTGTCACGGTGCTGCTATCGCGCGAGCCATTGCAAAGGCCATTGCCCCCGTCACGCAATGCCATAGAATGGCTGCGCGGGGCGCTGGTCGAGCCATTTGCTGATTTTTTGCGCCGCCACCGCTGGCAGGCTGTGTTGGTGCTGGCACTGATCGGCATTTACCGCATCAGCGATGTGGTGATGGGCATCATGGCCAACCCCTTTTATGTAGACATGGGCTACACCAAAGATGAGGTCGCAGCCGTTACCAAGGTGTTTGGCGTCATCATGACGCTGCTGGGTGCCTTTGTGGGCGGGGTGCTGTCGCTCAGGTGGGGGGTGATGCGGGTGCTGATGCTGGGTGCCATGCTGTCGGCAGCCAGCAACCTGTTGTTCGCTTGGCTGGGCACGCGCGGTCATGACCTGAGCGGGCTGGTCTGGGTGGTCAGTGCCGACAACCTGTCGGGCGGGATTGCCTCTGCCGCCTTTATTGCCTATTTGTCTGGGCTGACCAATGTGCAATATTCGGCCACGCAGTATGCGCTGTTCAGCTCCATGATGCTGCTGGCACCCAAATGGCTGGCGGGGTTTTCGGGACAGTTCGTCGATGCCCACGGCTACACCTCTTTTTTTGTGGGCACCGCCCTGCTGGGCGTACCAGTGTTGCTGCTGGTGGCGCTGGTCTCAAGGCTGCCTTTGACAGCCCCCCCCCGATAAACCTCCCCGCTGTCTCAGTTTTACCGCTGCTTTACCCAGGCTTCAACACTGGGGCATGTGCCAGGACCACCATATCACTGTTTTCTACCCTATTGCCACCGCCATGAATGCACAGTTGCTGATGATTGAAGACGATGCCCGCTTGGCCCAAATGGTGGGCGAATATTTAGGGCAGGCAGCCATGCAAATGACACACTGCGCCGACGGCCACAGTGGGCTGGCACAGTTGTCTGGCAGCACACGCCTGCCCGACCTGATCATCCTAGACCTGATGCTGCCAGACATGGACGGGCTGGACGTGTGCCGCGCCATCCGCAGCTTGCCAGGTGCAGCGGCACGGGTGCCCGTATTGATGCTCACGGCCAAAGGTGATCCGATGGACCGTGTGATTGGTCTGGAGTTGGGGGCCGATGACTACCTGCCCAAGCCGTTTGAGCCGCGTGAACTGCTGGCACGCATCCGTGCCATTCTGCGCCGACGCAGCGAAGGCCCAGCGCCCAGCACAGAACCCCTGCGCTTTGGCACACTGGAAATCGACCGGGATGCCCGTACCGTCATGGTGGCAGGCCAAGCCTGTGAGTTGACTTCCTACCAATTTGATCTGCTGGTGACGCTGGCCGAACGGGCTGGGCGGGTACTGACCCGCGAGCAAATCATGGAGGCCGTGCGTGGGCGTGAGCTAGAGGCCTTTGACCGCTCTATCGACGTCCACATGGGCCGCATTCGAGCGGCCATCGAGCAAGACGCCAAGAACCCGCGCCGCATCCTGACGGTACGGGGCGTAGGCTATGTCTTTGCCAAACAACAAGACTAAGGGCCAGGCCATGCCCCAACCATCGATGTCGCTGCTGCATCTGTTCTCGCAGCGCATGTACCTGCGCATTTGGTTGGCCGTGGTCAGCATGGTAGCCATACTGACCCTGCTGGTGGGTTGGGCTTGGCGTGTGGCAGCAGAGCACCACCTGCAAAACGCCACCCCAGTCACCCGCGATATTGTGCTGCGCGATACCCAAGGCGCGCTGGTCGGGCGCGGCGTCTCCCAACGCTTGCCAGGCCAGCCCCCAGTCTTTCAGTTGCAACTAGACAACGGCCAATCCTATCGGCTAGAGATGGCTCCACACCCCGGCCGCCCCTATCCACCGCCCCCCCCCGAGAAGGGCGCCGCCTTCTGGCTGCGCCCCCCCTTGGGTTTTGTCTGGATGCTGGGGGTGGTGGGCATCGCCGTTGCGCTGGGTGCCTTTCCAGTAGTGCGTCGGCTGCTGAAGCGGCTGGAGGTATTGCAGCGCAGTGTGCAGCGGTTTGGCGAAGGCAACCTGAGCATCCGAGTGCCTGTGCAAGGCCATGATGAGGTGGCCGACCTGTCACGCCAGTTCAATGCGGCAGCCAGTCGCATTGAGGCCTTGGTGCAATCGCATAAATCTCTGCTAGCCAATGCCTCCCACGAGTTGCGCTCTCCATTAACACGTATCCGCATGGGTCTGGAATTGATGGGCACTGGGCAACCAGCACCTGCTTTTCGGGCAGAAATCTTGCACAACATTGCCGAGCTGGATCAATTGGTCGATGAAATTCTGCTGGCCAGCCGCCTGGATGCGTTGGAAGCAGATATTGGCACGGTTGAATTGGTAGACCTGGTTGGGCTGGCTGCCGAAGAGTGTGCCCGCGTAGGGGCCGATCTGGAAGCCGGTAGTGACACCCTGGAGGTGGCCGGTGTCGCCAAACTGCTGCGCCGGGCACTGCGCAATCTGCTGGAAAACGCCCGCCGCTACAGCCAAGGCCAGATCACGGTAGTGCTGCACCGCGACGGCAACATGGCCGAGGTGCATGTCTGCGACCAAGGCCCAGGCGTGCCAGAGGCCTTGCGTGAGCGCATTTTTGAGCCTTTTTTTCGGCTGCCGGGGGCGAGCGAGCGGGCCGGTGGTGTAGGGCTAGGGTTGGCGCTGGTGCGCTCTATTGCAGCCCGCCACCAAGGCAGTGTGCATTGCCAAGGCCACGGCACGGGCACGGGCGCCGTGTTTGTACTGCGTCTGCCACTGCAAGCACCTTCCTTGCACTAGAACTAGGCTCAGCTCAGGCACATGCCAGTGCAACATCGGCCACTTCCACCCGGTTGCGGCCTGCCCGCTTGGCCGCATACATGGCCTGATCGGCCCGATCAATCAGCGCCTGTGCATCCTGCACCCCATCAGGAATGCACCCATAAACCCCCACGCTGATAGTGACAGCAATGGATTGCCCCTCCCAAGGCACCACCATCTGTTCAACGCTGTAACGCAGATGCTGGGCCAATGTGCGCGCCCCAGCCATCGGCGTGTCGGGTAACAGCACCAGAAACTCTTCACCGCCATAACGGCCCAGGGTATCTTGGGCGCGCAAACCAGATTGCAGGCGCTGTGCCACAGCCCTGAGCACCGCATCTCCGGCCAAATGGCCGTAGGTATCGTTGATGACCTTGAACTTGTCTATATCAGCCATCAACAATGACACCGGCCAGCGCCCTCGGGCAGCTTGGGCCAGCACATGCTGGAAGGTGTCAAGAAAGGCGCTGCGGTTGGGCACCCCGGTCAGTGCATCAAGCCGTGCATTTTGGCGAAACTCGGCATCGGCCCGCTCCTTGGTCATGAGCACATAACCCAAGGTCAAAAACACCAACCCGGCCAGCCCAGCAAAGTGCGTGAGCACCTGGGGCAGCTGCGAGAGCAGCAATTGATCAATCTGGCTCCAGCCCATGACCTGGCTCCACAGGCGCCCCAGATAAACCACCCCCATCAGGCTAGCGCCCAAGAGTAACAGCCAGCGCCCCCGCTCTAAAGGCCCAGTCTGGCAGCGAAAGACACTGGCAGCCACAATGCACCATTGCCCCAGCAACACCATGTCCACAGCAGGCACCCGCCACTGTGGTTGGTGCAAAAACCCCCAAGACAGCAGGGCCACCAGCCACACCGGCCCGGCCAACATCCACGGCGAGCAGCGCCGCTGGTGAAAATGCTCCAGTGCCAACAAGACCAAGGCGTACGAGAGCGACAGCAACACATTGCCCAGCCACAGCAGCCAAGGCATATCCAGCCAACCATGCAGCCCAAACAGCACAAACCCTAGCGCCAACAGCAGCAAACCCACGCCCCAGAGCGCCAATCCATCTGGGCGTGGCAAACGCCACCCAGACACCAAGACTGCCGATCCCATGGAACAAGCCACCACCACAATGGCCAATAACACGGTCGGCATATCAACGGGCATGGGCTTCGTCCTTTCCTCAGAGGCTGTTGAGCCAACAACCATATCCAATGGGCACCACATCTTAGGGGTTGTAGCACCGCCCCAAGCCGCAGAACAAGACCCTCTTCACCGCTCTGACACCAGCCCCGCCATTACCCACAGGTGGGCAACCGGGCAAGGCCCCACTACACCGCGCCCCACATCTCGGCCTCGCGCGCTTGCAAGGCCGCTAACACCAGCATCAACATGAACAGATAGAACATGTTGCCGCTGTTGTGCATCAAAAACGCCTGTGTGAGACCAAAACCAGCGTAAAGCATGGGCAAGGCCAACCCCGTCAACCGCAACGCCAAGGCCGTGGTGTCCAGCAAGCGGGCACCCCGACGCAAGCGCCTGCGTGTAGGCCAGAAAATCAACACGGGCACGACATACAACAACAGCAACGCCAGCACCCCCAGCAAGCCCCGCTTGGCCCACAGGTCTAGCACTTCATTGTGTCCATGATCAAACGCCAACACAAACGGGTGGGCTTGCCCAGCCGCCACGCGGCGCTGTTTTTCGGCAGCGTAGCCTGCACGGCCCCAGCCCGTCCAAGGACGATCTAAGCCCATCGCCCACGCCAGACGCCAGTGGTCTAGGCGCTGCCCCACAGAAGAGTCGGCTTTGCCATGTTGGAGGTAGTCTTGCACCTCGGTGTTGGCCTGCACCCACCGCTGATGCAACTGTGGCCCCTGCAAAGCCAGTGTGGCCAACAGGCCCAACACACACAGCACGGCCGCACGAACCAGCATGGGCCGGTAAGCCCAGCGCCACAACAGCCAGGCCCACAGAGGCAAAGTCAACAGCAGCGCCAACCACCCCCCCCGTGACAGAGACAGCAGCGAGCCCAGCAAGCCCAGCCCCATAGCTACCGCCAGCCCCACCGCCTGCCAAAAGCGCAAGGTTGCCCCCAATGCGCACCAAACCAGCGCGCATATCACCCCTAAGGTCAGGCTCAAATTGCCGTATTGGATGGCATTGGTAAACCCGGCTGCCCGCTCCATGTCTTGCACCACAATCTGGAACAGGGCCAGCAACCCACTGCCAATGGCCCCCAATGCGACCCCCCACCACAGGCTGCGCGGATGAGGAGGACAAGCCAACAGGTAAAACAGACAAGGCAAGGCCATCCAGTATTTGGCGGCCCGGTCAAGGTTGCGCAAACCACCAGGGCCATCCATATCCAACACCCAGACCAAGCCCATCAACGCAAAAGCCCCGGCCAGTGCGACAGCACGCCCTGCACCCGCCCCCAATGGACGGCGCCACCAAGTTGTCACCCCCAGCAGGCTGCACAACAACAAAAGCACGGCCCCCCAAGAGTAACCTGAGGGCAACCACAGGGCCAACCCCGGCACCATGAAGGCGCCCAAGGTAGACAGGCGCTGCCACAGCAAGCCATCCACTCTCAACGGCCAGCCCTGTCGGTCAAAATGTCACGGTCGTACAGCAGCGCGGCATAACGGAAAAAGGCTTCCAGCGCCACAAATAGGCAGTAGAGAAAACCCGCGCCACCGCACAAAAAGCCCAGCCGCACTACATACAAACGAATGAACATGGTGCTGGCGGCCAGCAAGCCACGCACCACCCCACCGCCCTGTTGACCTTGTGCGGCCCGCTTGGCAGCCCCCAGCGCCGCATACTGGGTCAGTTTTTCCAAACTGGCCCGTACACTCTGGCGCGAATGGTGCAGCAACGGTGTGTGCATCACCTGGCGTGGAACATGGGCATCACGCAGCAGCGCCTGTTCGTGTACCACCCCAGTCCAACCTTGGATCTGGTCGCGTTGGAACAAACGCTCGACCAGCGTATTGGCACGAAAATGGCGCAGCTCATGACCAAACGCCATCATGCGCCAGCGGATCTGCCAAACCGCCGTCGAGCCCGAACGCACAATCGCCTGCAATTCTTGCTGAAAATCTGCCGACATGATCTCGTCGGCATCCAGAAAGAACACATAGTCGCAGCGCGCATGTTGAAGCTGGCGCGTGCGCTGCACAGCAAAGCCTTGCCAATCGGCATGAATAAAGACTTCGGCTCCAGCAGCGCGGGCGCGCTCCACCGTGTCATCGGTGCTGCCACTATCAACCACCAACAACTGATCTGCCCAAGCAGCACTGCGCAGGCAGGCATCAATACAGCGGGCCTCGTTGTGCGTCAGCACCGCCACTGTCAGCGTGGGCACCGGCCCAGCATCAGCCACTGGCGATGGCATCAGTGGCCGTGGTGGACGTGCTCCCCCGCCTTCAGACGGTACACGGTGCCGCAATAGGGGCACTTGGCCTCACCCGTACGGGCCACATCCACATACACCTTAGGGTGGGTATTCCAGAGGGTCATACCAGCCTTGGGGTTAGGGCAGAAAACGCCGCCTTGGCCGTTCAGATCCTTGGCCAGCAGTTCAACAGCAGCTTGGGACATGGCAATCAAACCTTGGTGAGCCAGTGGGCGTATTGGGGGTTGCGGCCATTGACGATGTCAAAGAACGCCGTCTGGATTTTTTCGGTAATGGGGCCGCGGCTACCACAGCCAACCTCCAAGCGGTCAAGCTCGCGAATCGGCGTTACTTCAGCGGCGGTGCCGGTAAAGAAAGCTTCGTCGGCGATATAAACTTCATCGCGCGTGATGCGTTTTTGCACAATCTCCAACCCCAAATCCTTGGCGATGTGGAAGATAGTGTTGCGGGTAATGCCATTGAGCGCACCGGCAGACAAATCGGGGGTGTAAATCACGCCATTTTTGATGACGAAAACATTCTCACCGGCACCTTCAGACACAAAACCGGCGCTGTCGAGCAACAAAGCCTCGTCGTAGCCATCGTCGGTGGCTTCCATGTTGGCCAAAATGGAATTGCTGTAGTTGCTCACCGCCTTGGCCTGCGTCATGGTGATATTGACGTGGTGGCGCGTATAGCTAGAAGTCTTGACGCGGATACCGCGCTTCATGCCTTCTTCGCCCAAATAAGCACCCCAAGCCCAAGCAGCGGCCATCACATGAATGGTGTTGCCCTTGGGCGAAACGCCCAGCTTTTTGTCGCCAATCCAGACCAAGGGACGAATGTAGCCGCTCTCGAGCTTGTTTTCACGAATGACGGCCTTTTGTGCCTCATTGACCTCTTCTTTGCTGAAGGGCAACTTCATGCGCAAAATTTTGGCACTGTTGAACAGGCGGTCGGTGTGCTCTTCCAAGCGGAAGATGGCTGTACCGTTGACCGTGTTGTAGGCGCGCACGCCCTCAAAAACGCCGCAGCCATAGTGCAGGGTGTGTGTCAGCACGTGGATTTTGGCATCGCGCCAATCCACCATCTGGCCGTCCATCCAGATTTTGCCGTCACGGTCGGCCATCGAGGGAATCACGGGGCTCATGGGTATCCTTTGGGGGTTGCAGGGATTCGCAAAACCCAAGATTTTACGGCGTGGGGGCCGCCGTGGCAGCATCTGTGCCCGTCTCAGACACACTGGGGCGCTGCAATTGCCACTGCACCAGCTTGCCATGCTGGAATTCGCACTCCACCCACGAGCCGCTGGCATCCGTCCAACGGTAAATTTCGGGCTGCGTCTCGGCGGGCGATTGCAGTTGCCCCAACGACCGTGTCATGGCAATCACATGCAGCAAACTGACACCAGCGCGCAGCTTGGCATGGAGCATGACCGCACTGCCCACATGGCCGATGGGGCGATCGGCCGCCTTTTTCAGCACATTCATCAAGCGGGTGAAATGCAGCAGCAGCCACATCAACACGCCCCCCCCTACGGCGGCCACCCCCGGCCAACCATAAGAGCGATAGCCCACCCACAGCAGACCCACCACCAATATGGGCACCAGAATATTGCGCAAGTTCATGGCGCGATTGTCGTATGGCCCAAGGGCTGTGGCACTTGTGGAGAGTGCGTAGGGCGGGCGCTGCTGTTCAGCCCATGCTGCGCACCACTTCCATGGCCTCATCCACCCGCTCCACCGCATGAATCGTCAAGCCTTCTATGGGCTTTTTGGGTGCGTTGGCTTTGGGCACCACCGCGACGCTAAAACCCAACTTGGCCGCTTCTCTGAGGCGCTCTTGACCGCGCGGTGCTGGGCGTACCTCACCGGCCAGGCCCACTTCACCAAACGCCAAAAAGCCTTTGGGTAAGGGCTTGCCACGCAAGCTGGAAGTAATGGCCAGCATCACGGCCAAATCGGCGGCGGGTTCGCTGATTCGCACCCCCCCCACGGCATTGACAAACACATCCTGATCCGCACAGGCCACCCCGGCATGGCGGTGCAACACCGCCAGCAGCATGGCCAATCGGTCACGCTCCAAGCCCACCGATAAACGGCGCGGGCTGACGCCCCCCCCATCGACCAAGGCCTGAATTTCCACCAGCAATGGGCGCGACCCTTCCAAAGTCACCAACACACAACTGCCAGGCACCGGCTCGCTGTGTTGGCTGAGAAAGATTGCACTGGGGTTAGCCACCCCCTTGAGTCCCTTTTCAGTCATGGCAAAAACGCCAATTTCGTTCACGGCACCAAAGCGGTTTTTGATAGCACGCACCAACCGAAAGCTGCTGTGCGTGTCGCCCTCAAAGTAAAGTACGGTGTCGACCATGTGCTCCAACACGCGCGGCCCGGCCAGTGCCCCCTCCTTGGTCACATGGCCCACCAACACCACCGTCACCCCCGAGGATTTAGCCATGCGCGTCAGGTGTGCCGCACATTCACGCACCTGAGCCACCGACCCCGGTGCCGAGCTGAGTTGGTCAGAGTACACCGTTTGAATGGAATCAATCACTGCCACCGCTGGCTGCACAGCCTCTATGGTGGCCAGGATTTTTTCTAGCTGAATTTCTGCCAACACCTGCACTTGGCTGTGATCGACCCCGAGGCGACGCGCACGCAAAGCCACTTGGGCACCGCTTTCTTCGCCTGTCACATAGAGCGTGGGCAGCCCCACCCGCTGCAAGGCATCTAGCGCCTGCAATAGCAAAGTCGATTTGCCAATGCCAGGGTCTCCACCAATCAGCACCACACCGCCCTCGACAATACCGCCGCCGAGCACACGATCGAGCTCCTCAATGCCGCTGGGGGTACGGGCCATGTCGGTGGCCTCGATGGCCACCAACGGTGTCACGGGCTGGGCCGCAGCCAGCCCAGCATGGAGCGAGCCACCATACCTGTTTTTGGACGGGGCCATATTGGCGGCTACTGATTCGGTCAAGGTGTTCCAGGCACCACAACCAGGGCATTTGCCCAACCAGCGCGGGCTGGTGCCACCACATTCATGGCAGGTGAAGATGGTTTTTTCCTTGGCCATAGGGCGCTCCAAAAAGAAACCCGCCACCAGGGCGGGTTGAATGTACTTGAACCGTGCAGCAATCAGGCGGCGGCCAGCCAATAGCCCGCATTGAAGGGGCTGCTCATGCGCAGTGCCAACGGCGAAATATCCACCAATCTGTCCGTAGGCAACGCCTCATCGGCCGATGCCTGTATGTCTATGCCCAACACCGTGACGGGGGCATCAGCGGCCTCGATGGCCCGTTCCACTTGGCCAAGGGATGCAGAACGGGCTACAGAAAAGAATAGAAGCAGCGGAAAGATATCTTACGATCAGCCCAATATTCGGCTGCCTCGCGGAACACATCCAGCAATTGCTCGCGGGCTTCTTTGTCAAATTTGGCGGTGGCCGGAATCTGTTCGAGCACCACCACAAAGCCAGGCTGTGGGCCAGAGCGATGCAGCGGATCGGTCATGCCATCGTGCAGCGTGTCAAAGTTTTTGCCACATTGCGCCGGAAAGGTGAACTGTTGTGCGATCAGATCCAGCACATCCTGTTTGGACTGCGCATGGGCGAGGTTGGCGTAAAGAAAATGGTGCCCCAGTGCAATAGCCGCCTCCTGCAAATCCTGCACGCGAAAAGCACGAATGGATTGCACAATGTTGGCGCGCACGCTGCGCAGGGGATTGTCTTGATCTTTACGAAGTGGCATGTCCATCTCCGCTTCTCTTTCTTAAAGTCCAAAAACTGGGGGCGCCCCGGCCCGCTGCAAGCGGCTGCGTCCGGGACGGATGGCTTAGACAGACCAAGCCAACGCCGCAGGGCGGGGCGGGCCGGTACACGATCTGACAAAAACAGGCGTAGTGGTCACTGCTGGTAGTCACACACTGAAAGAGTCTGGGGCAGGCCCACGGGCCAAGGAGGTGGCGCCATCCGGGTGGCAACGCCAGAGAAGATACCTCCGGCAGTGTGGATGCACATACGAACACAGCGCCCAGAACGCTGGCAAACTTCCGCTTTGCACAACTGCCCGGCGATGGCCTTCAGCATGGATACACCTTTCAGAAACTGCGGGTTTACCCGAAATTTCAAACTGGTAGTGTGACGCAAACCCCCCTAAAAAGCAAGAGCCTGCCCAATATTTAGGCAGGCCCAAAGAGGTCAATGGCCGAGGCAGATCATGGCCTGCGGCCAACAGCTTCAGCGTTGCACGTTGGCATCGGCCACCGTCAGGGCCGTCATGTTAACGATGCGACGCACTGTGGCACTGGCCGTCAAAATATGCACCGGCTGGGCCGCTCCGAGCAGCACCGGGCCAATGGCAATATTGCCGCCAGCAGCGGTTTTAAGCAAGTTGTAGGCAATGTTGGCTGCATCAATATTGGGCAGCACCAGCAAGTTGGCATCACCCACCAAAGTGCTGCTGGGCATCAGCGCAGCCCGTGCGGCACCATCGAGCGCCACATCACCGTGCATCTCGCCATCGACCTCCAGCCACGGGGCTTGCACACGCAACAAATCCAGTGTGTCACGCATCTTGATGGCGCTAGGCTGGTTGCTGGAGCCAAAGTTGGAGTGGCTCAACAGGGCCACCTTGGGTTTGATACCAAAGCGCACCATTTCTTCGGCAGCCATGATGGTGATTTCTGTCAGCTGCTCGGCACTCGGGTCGTAGTTGACATGGGTATCGACCAGAAACACTTGGCGATCGGGCAACAGCAGGCCGTTCATGCAGGCATAGGTGTTGACGCCAGCACGTTTGCCAATCACTTGGTCAATGTAGTTCAGGTGCATGGGATTGGTGCCCCAAGTACCACAGATCAGGCCATCGACTTCCCCTTTGTGCAGCAGCATGGCCCCAATCAGTGACAGACGCCGACGCAGCTCAATCTTGGCAATGGGCACCGTGATGCCCTTGCGCTCGGTCAGGCGGTGGTAGGTTTGCCAGAAGTCGTGGTAACGGTGGTCGTTTTCTACGTTGACCACGTCGTAATCGATGCCTTCTTTTAAGCGCAGGCCAAATTTTTCGATGCGTTGGGCAATCACTGGCGGACGACCAATCAGGGTCGGACGGGCCAGATTCTCATCCACCACAATTTGCGCGGCACGCAGCACGCGCTCTTCTTCGCCCTCGGCATAGGCCACGCGCTTGCGCTGGGCCTTTTTTGCGGCCTGGAAAATCGGCTTCATGGTCGTGCCCGAAGCGTAGACGAAGGTTTGCAGATGGTCGCTGTAAGCGACCATATCGGCAATCGGGCGCAGCGCCACACCGCTATCGGCAGCAGCCTGGGCCACGGCAGGTGCAATCTTCATCATCAAGCGCGGATCAAAGGGCTTGGGGATGAGGTACTCTGGGCCAAAAGCCAACGGCTCACCCACATAGGCAGCCGCCACCACTTCGCTTTGCTCTGCCTGTGCCAGTTCGGCAATCGCATGCACAGCGGCAATCTCCATCTCCAGGGTGATGGTGGTAGCTCCGCAGTCCAACGCCCCCCGGAAAATGTACGGAAAGCACAGAACGTTGTTAACTTGGTTGGGATAGTCAGAACGCCCCGTGGCCATGATGGCATCGTCGCGCACCGCCTTTACGTCTTCAGGCAGGATTTCGGGATTGGGGTTGGCCAAGGCAAAAATCAAGGGTCGAGCGGCCATTTTGGCCACCATGTCTTTCTTGAGCACACCACCGGCCGACAGCCCCAAGAACACATCCGCACCTTCAATCACTTCGCTCAGAGTGCGGGCACTGGTTTTTTGTGCAAAGACAATTTTGTCTTCGTCCATCAGCTCAGTACGGCCTTCATAAACCACCCCAGCCAAGTCTGTGACCCAGATGTTCTCGCGCGGGATGCCCAGCTTGACCAACAGCCCCAAGCAGGCCAGTGCGGCTGCGCCTGCGCCCGAAGTGACCAGTTTGATGGTTTTGGGGTCTTTGCCTGCCACCTTCAAGCCGTTGAGGATGGCGGCACCCACCACAATCGCCGTGCCGTGCTGGTCATCGTGGAAGACCGGAATCTTCATGCGCTCGCGCAGCTTGCGCTCAATGTAGAAGCAATCGGGCGCCTTGATGTCTTCCAGATTGATACCACCAAAGGTGGGCTCTAGTGCGGCAATGATTTCGACCAGTTTTTCGGGGTCTTTCTCGTTGATCTCGATGTCAAAGACATCAATGCCCGAGAACTTCTTGAACAGTACGCCCTTGCCCTCCATCACTGGTTTGCCGGCCAAAGGGCCAATATCGCCCAAGCCCAGCACGGCGGTGCCGTTGGTGACCACACCCACCAGGTTGCCCCGGCTGGTGTACTTGAAGGCCGCTGCCGGGTCTTTGACGATTTCTTCGCAAGGGGCTGCCACACCAGGAGAGTAGGCCAAGGCCAGATCATGCTGGTTGACCATTTGCTTGGTGGCAGCAATGGCGATTTTGCCTGGCTTGGGAAACTCGTGGTACTCCAAGGCAGCGCGGCGCAACTGGGCTTTTTTGTCGGGCGTATTGGCCGACGTGGATTCAGGCATGGTGCTTCTCCAGCGGGTAGTGGAGCAGCGGTGCGCTGGTGGATTGCCAAGGAGGCACCGTTGGCTCCTGTGAGGGGAGGGCGATTGTAGACCTGTGCCTGCGCCACGGACGACACCACCGCACAAGCCACACTGCACAGTGCTGTATTGACTTGCCAAACATCAAATTGCCAAATTCGACGTTTCTGTTAGAACCATAGGCAGCAGCAGCCCAACAATGGCTCGAACATCTGCTGTGATGCCCATCCATGCCATAGAGACAAACCGTTTCTCCCCAATTTATGAAAACCATCCAACAGATGTTTCGGGTGTTGCTGCTCACGATTGCAGCCACGGCCTGCGTTTTGGCTTTTGCGCTGTACCGCTTGGGGGCAGCCAATACCCAATTGGCCAATATCAACCACAACCGATATGCCTCTTATCTACTGGCCGATGAGTTGCGCCAAAGTTCGGACGATCTGACCCGTCTGGCCCGCACCTATGTGGTGTCGGGCGATGCAGCCTACGAGCGCCAGTATTTTGAGATTCTGGACATTCGCAACGGCAAACAGCCGCGGCCCCAACACTACGACAAAATCTACTGGGACTTCCGTGCGGCGGGTCTGGAAGTGCCCCAAGGCACGGATGCGGCCACCTCATTACAAACACTGATGAAGCAAGCTGGCTTTACCGAAGCGGAGTTTGCCAAGCTCAAAGAAGCCGAGAACAACTCCAACGAACTGGTGCAGACCGAGACCATCGCCATGAATTTGGTCAAAGGCCAATTGGCTGATGGCAAGGGTGGCTTTACCTTAGAAGGTGCTCCCGACCTAGAAAGGGCGCGGGCCATGATGCACGACAAGAACTACCACCTGTTCAAAGCCAAGATCATGAAGCCGGTGAACGAATTTCTCTACCTGCTTGACCAACGCACTGCCGCTGCCGTAACCCAAGCCGAGAGCGACAAAAATTTCTGGTATGGCGTTTTGCTGCTGATTGCGTTGGTCAATGTGTTAGTGGCCGCTTTGGGTCTGTGGCTGTTCAAAAACCAAATCATGCGCCTGATCGGTGCTGAACCCGCAGTGGTGCGCCAGGCCGCCGAAGCCGTGCGGGCGGGCAATCTGGCACAGCACATTTCTGTGGCTGCCACAGACAGCGGCAGTGTGATGGCGGCCATGAAGACAATGCAGGATCAACTGGCCACGATGGTGGCCCATGTGCGCAGCAATGCCGAAAACGTGGCCACCTCTAGCGCAGAAATTGCCCAAGGCAACCAAGACCTGTCGGCGCGCACCGAGCAGCAAGCCAGCGCACTCGAAGAAACGGCAGCCTCCATGGCCCAATTGGGTGCTACCGTGCAGCAAAACGCCGAAAACGTCAAAACGGCCAATGCGTTGGCTGTTCATGCCTCTGAAATTGCGGGCGAAGGCGGCCAGGTGGTTGCCCAGGTGGTTCACACCATGCAGGGTATCAATACCGCCTCACGCCAAATTGCCGACATCATCGGCGTGATCGACGGCATCGCCTTCCAGACCAATATTTTGGCCCTCAATGCAGCGGTAGAAGCGGCACGGGCGGGTGAACAGGGCCGAGGGTTTGCGGTGGTGGCCTCCGAGGTGCGCAGTCTGGCGGGGCGCTCGGCTGCGGCGGCCAAAGAAATCAAGGCGCTGATCGACAACAGTGTGGCCCAAGTCAGCCAAGGCTCAGCCTTGGTAGATCAGGCGGGTCTGAAAATGCAGGACGTAGTGCAAAGTATTCAACGCGTCACCGACCTGATGGGCCAGATCAACAGCGCCACCAGTGAGCAAAGCCTAGGTATCCGGCAGGTGGCAGAAGCCGTGACGCAAATGGACCACACCACCCAGCAAAACGCCGCCTTGGTGGAGGAAAGTGCCGCCGCCTCGGCCAGTCTGCGTGAACAGGCCATGCGCTTGACGGGGCTGGTCAGCCAGTTCCAGCTTGGCGAGCCCCCACACCACCCCGCGCAAAAGCAGCCCTTGCTACGCTAAGTCAGGCCTTGGTATACACCGCCGCAGAAACGGAACACAATTCACCAAGCACCCATCCCCCACCTCCTACACCTTGGACAGGATCGCAACCATGTCTTCCCTTGCTTCGATTGGCAGCTCCGGTATGCGGGCAGCCCAAATGCGTTTGGACGCTTCGGCCCACAATGTGGCCAATGCCAACACCCCCCACTACCGGCGTACGGCGGTAGAGCAAGAGGCGGCCCCAGACAACGCCGGAGTGCGGGCGCGTATGGAGCGTGAAAGCAACGAAAAGGTCGCACTGGAAAAAGAGGCAGTAGAGCAAATTTCGGCCACCTACTCCTTTGCTGCCAACCTGCTGTCGGTCAAGACCGAAAGCCGTCTGATGGGCTCCTTACTGGACGAACGGGCCTAAACAGCCCCCACCCTGCGGTGGGCTCGAGCCAACCCAAGCACCTTGGCCGGGCGCTATGATGGTTGTTCCTTTTGCATTTTTCTACCTCTGACGCCACCGGGAGCAAGCATGGCCCTCTTTGATTTCATCAAGAAGCAGTTCATTGACATCCTGCAATGGACAGAAGAAAGCGACGGCACGCTGGCTTGGCGTTTTCCGATGGAGGGCATGGAAATTCAGAACGGCGGCACGCTGGTGGTGCGCGAGTCGCAAATGGCGGTGTTTGTCAACGAAGGACAGGTGGCCGATGTGTTTGGCCCCGGCACCTACAAGCTGACCACGCAAACCCTGCCCGTGCTGACTTACCTGAAGAACTGGGACAAGCTGTTTCAATCGCCGTTCAAAAGCGATGTTTATTTCTTCAGCACCCGCCAGCAAATTGACCAAAAATGGGGCACGCCCCAACCCATCACCATTCGCGACAAAGATTTTGGTGCCGTGCGTCTGCGCGCCTTTGGCAACTACGCCTACCGTGTGGCCGACCCCAAACTGTTCCACACCGAGATTTCCGGCACCCGCGAGGCCTACACCGTGGCCGAGGTGGATGGTCAGTTGCGCGGTTTGGTGCTGCAAAACATCAGCAACGCCATTGCCAGCAGTGGCGTACCTTTTCTGGACTTGGCAGCCAACCAACTGATGTTTGCCAATGCCCTGTCCAAAGAGCTAGAACCCGCCTTTGCCAAGATTGGGCTCAAATTAGAGACCCTGACGGTACAAAACCTGTCACTGCCCGAAGAGTTGCAAAAACTACTCGACCAGAAAATTGGCATGGGCATGATCGGCAACGACATGGCCAAGTTCATGCAGTACCAAACGGCACAGGCCATTCCGCAATTTGCTGCGGCTGCTGGGCAAGCGGGTGGCGGTGGGGGCAGCATTGCCGGTGATGCGATGGGCTTGGGTGCGGGCATGGCGATGGGCCAATTACTGGCGCAAAACCTGCAATCGGGCTTGGGCGGGGTTCATGCTGCGCCAGCACCTACTGCACCCGCCAATGCCACGCCAGCGCCAGCGGCTGCGCCTGTAGGCATTTCGCCCGATGAGGTGATGTCCACCCTTGAAAAACTGGCCGACCTTAAAGCCAAGGGCATCCTGACACAGGAAGAGTTCGACGCCAAAAAGGCCGAACTGCTGAAAAAACTGGTCTAAGCGGCCCGGATGGCCACCGATACCCCCCAACGCAGCTACCGTGCGCCCTGCCCCGGCTGTGGCGCGCCGGTGGAGTTTAGAAGTGCGCAGTCCACACATGCGGTTTGTGGCTACTGCCAAAGCACCGTGGTGCGCAGTGGCGATGTGCTCACGCGGCTGGGCAAGATGGCCGAGCTGTTTGACGACCACAGCCCCTTACAACTCATGGCCAGCGGGCGCATCCAGTTGGATGGGCAGCATGTGCCATTCACGCTGATTGGGCGCCTGCAATACAAGGCCGACACTGGCACTTGGACAGAATGGGTGGCTTTCCTCAACGATGGCAGCACGGCCACATTGGGCGAAGACAACGGCGCCTATGTTTTTACCCGCCCAGTAGATCCGGGGCGCAACCTGCCAGCGGCCAGCCAGTTTCGCGTGGGCATTACCACTGCCATCAATGGCAAGCCCTACAGTGTGGCTGCCAACGTACAAGCGGCACTGATGTCTGCCCAGGGCGAACTGCCCAAGCTGCCCGCGCTGGGAGAGCCATTTGGCATCGTTGAGTTGCGCAGCGAGGACGGCGAGGTGCTGTCCATAGACTATGGCAGCCAGCCCCCCAAGGTAGAACGTGGCCGGGCCATCCAACTGGAAGACCTGCACTTGCAGGGGCTGAAAGAAGAATCGGTCAAAGAAGAAAAAGGCCGCCAGTTCAACTGCCCCCACTGCGGGGCGCCCGTGACTGTGCAACTCAGCAGCACCAAAAGCGTGACCTGCCCCTCCTGTGCCAGCATCATCACCCTGGATGCTGGGGTGGGCGCAGAGTTGCACCACGCCCTGCAAAATGAGCCTGTGCAGCCGCTGATTGCACTGGGCAGCTTGGGCCAGTTGGAGGGGGTGCATTGGCAGGTGGTGGGCTTCCAGCACCGTATGGGCCAAGAGCCAGACGACGACGAACAGTTTGGCTGGAGCGAATACCTGCTGTTTCACCGCAAGCGTGGCTTTTGCTTTTTGGTCGATGCCGAAGATGGTTGGAGCTTGGTACGCCCCACTACCGGTGCCCCCAAAGTAGCGGGCGGGGGTAAGACAGCCAGCTATCTGGGCAGCAGCTACGAACTGCAATACAGCTACAACGCCGAGACCACTTATGTGCTGGGTGAGTTCTACTGGCCCGTAGTGCGCGGCCAAAAAACTTTTAACCGTGACTTTGCTGGCCCCAAAGGCCTGCTGTCCATGGAGCAAACACCCCAAGAGGTGACTTGGTCGCACGGCAACAAGCTCAGCAGCGACAAGGTAGCCGCAGCCTTTAAGCTCGATGGCAACAAAAACCTGTTCAAACGCGAAGATGCAGCCCCGCTGTCCAGCAGCTCGGGCATAGGCTGTGGCACCCTCATTCTGATTGCCATCGTCATCATCATCATCTTGGTACTGTTGAGCAACTGCTCCAACAACTCCAGTGGCTCGGGGGGTAGCTACCGCAGTTCAGGTGGCTCGTTTGGCGGCTTCTCCACCGGCGGTGGTCATAAATAAACTTTTTTCCGGAGATCATCATGGGACTTGAATGGCTGCGACCTGCTGCATTTTTTGGCTCAATCCTGTTTGCACTGGTGGGCGTGCTGGTGTTCTGGATCAGCTTCATCATCATTGACAAAATCACCCCCTACGATCTGTGGGGCGAAATTGTCGAGAAACACAACAAGGCACTGGCAATGGTCGTGGCCGCCATGTGTCTGGGCATCAGCATCATTGTGGCGGCAGCTATCCACGGCGGTTAAGCCACCCCCTGATGGCTGGCTGCTGCGTCAGCCACCCCACCCCTCAGCACATGCGGGCCTGGTATGGCCCGCACGTCTTTTGCTTTCTAAAAACTCCTCTGATTTCATCCATGTCTAGCCCCCTGACACCCCCCACCCCAGCCACGTCCGCCTCTGAGACCCTGCAATGGAGCGATGCCTTCTTGTTGGGCTTTACGCCGATGGATGACATTCACCACGAGTTTGTCACACTGGTCGGCCAATTGCAGACGGCTCCTGAGACTGAACTGCCTGCTTTGCTCGAGGCTTTTATCGTCCACGCCCAAAAACACTTTGACGAAGAAAAGACCTGGATGGTGGAGACGGAGTTTCCCGCCCGTGACTGCCATATTGATGAACATGCAGCCGTGATGAACTCGGTGCTGGAAGTTCGCGGCCTGCTGGCCCAAGGCAACACCACCGTCTGCCGCGAGTTGGCCGATGAGCTGGCCCGGTGGTTTCCGGGCCATGCCGACTATCTGGATTCGGCCTTATCGCACTGGATGTGTCAAAAACGCTTGGGTGGCAAGCCCGTGGTACTGCGGCGCAATGTGGCTTCGGCCTGACGGTGCCTGAGTCCACACCATGACACCACACAGCCCCCGCCCCATCGACATTGCCCTGCTGGCCAGCGTGTTTGTGGTGGCGGCTTGCGGGCTACTGTATGAACTGGCTGCCGGGGCGTTGGCGTCTTATCTGCTGGGCGATTCGGTCTTGCAGTTTTCTACCATCATCGGCACCTATTTGTTTGCGATGGGGGTGGGCTCTTGGTTGTCGCGCTACCTAGAGCGCCAGCTGCCTGCACACTTTCTGCGCATCGAGCTGCTGGTGGCGCTGGTAGGAGGCACCTTGCCCGCAGTGCTGTTTATTGCCAATGCCTATGTGCCAGGGGCTTTTCGTCTGTTGCTCTACAGCATGGTGCTGCTGGTGGGCACCTTGGTGGGGTTGGAGATTCCGTTGGTCATGCGGATTCTCAAACGCAATGTGGCGCTCAAAGATTTGGTCTCGCAGGTGCTCACATTTGATTATTTGGGCGCACTGGCGGTATCGCTGGCCTTTCCGTTGTGGTTAGTGCCCCAATTGGGGCTGATTCGCACTGGCTTGCTGTTTGGTCTGCTCAATGCCGCCGTGGGGCTGTGGGCGCTGTGGCTGTTTCGCCATGAGCTGCGTCATCTGTTGGCCCACACCTTGGCCTGCCTGTTGGTGTTGCTGACCTTGCTTGCCGCCTTGTGGGGTGCGGAACACATCACCACTTTTGCTGAAGACAAGTTCTACCAAGATCGCATCGTTTTTACCGCGGCCTCACCCTACCAGCGCATCGTGGTCACACATGGCAAGGCCGGACATCGGCTTTACCTCAATGGCAATTTGCAATTTGCCCAGCGGGACGAATACCGCTACCACGAGGCCTTGGTGCATCCGGCCATGTCTGCCCACGGTGCCCCACGCAAAGTAGCGGTGCTGGGTGGCGGCGATGGCATGGCCGTGCGCGAAATCCTCAAATACCCCTCGGTGGAGTCGGTCACGCTGGTGGAGCTAGATCCTGCAATGACACGGCTATTTAGCCAACACCCAACACTCGCACAACTCAACAGCCATGCCTTGAGCAACCCCAAGGTACACATTATCAACACCGATGCCTTTCAGTGGCTGCAAGACACGACCGAGATGTTTGATGTGGTGGTGGTGGATTTTCCTGACCCCACCAATTTTGCGATTGGCAAGCTCTATACCCACAGTTTTTATGCGCTGCTAGAACAACGCTTAGCGGCCAGCGGCTATGCCGTGGTGCAAACCACCTCGCCACTGGTAGCGCGGCGCAGCTTCTGGACGGTGGTGCAAACCATTGAATCGGTGGGGCTGCAAACCATGCCCTACCATGCCCATGTGCCCAGCTTTGGCGAGTGGGGCTTTGTGATTGCAAGCCGCAGGCCTTGGCGCATGCCCGAGGCGCTGCCCGCCGGCTTGCAATTTCTCAATCTGCCCACCCTAGAGTTGCTGCGGGATTTTCCGCTGGATATGGCGCGTGTGCCCACTGAGGTTCACCGGCTATCCAATCAGGTGCTGGTGCATACCTACGAACAGGAATGGGGACTGGTTGGGCACTGATGGCACATTTCGTTCAGAATGTTCTGTCCTTGTCCCGCTGCTTTGGTGCCCATTGTTCATGCTTGATTCGTTTTTTTTGAGCGGTGCGGACCGTCCTGCCCTGCTGTGGCAGCAACATGATCCGCAACTGGTGGCGCTGTCCATCTTGTTAGCCATCTTGGCATCGGTCATGGCGTTGCACATGGCTGCGCTGGCGCAGCGGGCGCAGGGCCGCATGGCCCGGCACACGGCCCTGCTGACTGGTGCCCTGGCTCTGGGCAGCGGCATTTGGGGTATGCATTTTGTGGGGATGCTGGCCTTTGATTTGTGCGCCAGTGGCCATTTCGATGCCCTGCTCACCCTGCTGTCCATCGTACCGGGCGTGCTGGCATCGTGGGCCGCATTGGCTCTGCTGACCCGCTCCGAACTCACAGGGCGGGCCTTGGTGGGAGGGGGTATCGTGGTGGGTGCCGGCATTGGCACCATGCACTACTTGGGCATGGCCGCCTCCGAAATGGCCCCACTGACGCGCTACGACCCCTGGGGTTTTGCCCTGTCTATTGTGCTGGCGGTGCTTTTTGCCATTTTGGCGCTATGGGTGCGCTTCGGGCTACAGCGCCGTGTGCGCTGGCAGCCGTGGCAAGGCAATTTACTGGCGGGCAGCGTCATGGGGCTGGCCATTTCAGCCATGCACTACACCGGCATGAATGCTTTGCGCTTTACCAGTCCGACGAGCGTGGACGGATCTGGCGATTCGACCAGTCAGATCCTGCTGGCACTGGCCGTTGCAGTGGTCACAGTGTTTGCGGGGGCACTGGTGGTAGCCATCAACGTAGGCTTGCGTTTTAGGCAACTGTTTCTAGAGGCGCAGCGCAGCGAGTCACGCCTGCGCGCTGTGATGGATACCGCCGTAGACGGCATCATCATGATTGATGCACATGGCACCGTGCAGTCCTACAACAGCGCCGCGCAGCGCACCTTGGGCTGGAGTGCCGCAGAAGTGCTCGGGCGCAATGTCCACATGCTCATGCCCGATCCACACCACAGCGCACACGATGGCTACCTGCGCCACCATCTGGATACCGGGGAAGCGCGCATCATTGGCACCGGACGCGAAGTGGAGGCGCTGCACAAAGATGGCACATTGGTGCCCATTCACTTGGCGGTGGGGCGGGTGCAACTGCCGGGGCCACCACTGTTTGTGGGCTTTCTGACCGATATCCGCCAGCGCCGCGAGATGGAGGCCTCGCTGCGCGACAGCGAAGAGAAATTCCGGTCGCTGATCAGCAACATCCCTGGCGTTACCTTCCGAGGCCAAATCAGTGGCACTTGGCGTTTGCTGTTCATCAGTGAGGCCGTACACACCCTGACGGGCTGGGCCGCAGAGGACTTTCTGGCGGGGCGTATCCGGCTTGCCCATCTGGTGCCCCCCGACGACTGGCAAACTGTACAAACTGCGGTGGCCCAAGCTGTAGCGCAAGGCCGGGCTTTTCAGGTGGAATGCCGGTTGCGCCACCGCGATGGCTCGCTGCGCTGGGTATCGAGCACAGGCAGGGGCGTGGCCGATAGCCATGGGCAGATGCAATGGGTGGATGGCGTGCTGTTAGACACGACCGACCGACACGCCCGCAATGCAGAATTTGAAAGCACTGTGCGTGCTATCTGGCGATCGCAGGCCGTGGTGGAATTTGACCTGCAAGGTCGGGTGCTGACGGCCAATACCAACTTTCTCAACCTGACGGGCTATAGCTTGGCCGAAATTCAGGGCCAGCACCACCGCATTTTCTGCACACCCAGCTATGTGCAAGATCCGTCGTATGGAGCCTTATGGGCACAACTGGCCGGTGGCGAAATTGCGGCGGGCGAGTTTTTGCGTTTGGGCAAACATGGGCGCGAGGTGTGGATCTATGCCACCTACAACCCGATTTTTGATGCCGAAGGCCAGCCGTTCAAAATCATCAAATTTGCTACCGACCTGAGCCTGCGCCGGGCAATGGAACAAGAATTACGCCAAGCCAAAGAACGGGCCGAACAGGCTGCTGCCGCACGCAGCATGTTCTTGGCTAACATGAGCCATGAGATTCGCACCCCGATGAACGCCATCATTGGCTTTACCGAGGCTCTGCAAGACTCACCACTCAATGCCGTGCAGCGGCGCCACCTAGGCACCGTACACCATGCAGCACGCTCCATGCTGCGGCTGCTCAACGATATTCTGGATACGGCCAAACTGGAAAAAGGTGCAGTAGAACTGGAACTGGCCGATTTTTCACTGCGTGAGCTGTGCGCACAGATTTTGGCCTCCTTGCGCATCACAGCCCAACGCAAAGCACTGGCGCTGGTGTTGGACTATCCAGATAGCGTGCCCGACATGCTGCACGGCGATGCGTTGCGGGTGCAACAGATTTTGGTCAACCTGTTGGGCAATGCTCTCAAGTCCACCGAACAAGGCCATGTCACGCTGCATGTGGCCTACCACGAAGGCGTACTGGCCCTGGACGTGCAAGACACCGGCATTGGCATTGCCCCCGACAAGCTCGAGCGCATTTTTGACCCCTTTGCACAGGCCGATGCCTCCACCACGCGCCGCTTTGGTGGCACCGGGTTGGGCACCACCATCTCACGCCAACTCAGTGAGCTCATGCAAGGCAGCATCAGCGTTACCAGCACGGTGGGCCAGGGCAGCACCTTCTGTGTGCGCCTGCCGTTGCCGTTGGGCAAAACCACCACGCCAGCCCCTATCGCTCCCACCAGCAGTTTGCGCCCTCTGCGCATTTTGGCCGCAGACGATGTAGCACACAACCTAGAGCTGCTGCAACTGACGCTGACCCGCAGCAACCACCAAGTCGTGCTGGCCCACAGTGGCGAGGAGGCCGTGGCACTGTTCATGCAAGATCCGTTCGATCTGGTGCTGATGGACTTGCAGATGCCCGGCATTGATGGCTTAGAAGCCACCCGGCGCATTCGTACCTTTGAACAGGCAGAACAACGCCGTCCAGTGCCCATCATTGCCTTGTCGGCCAGTGTGCTGGAACAAGATAGGCGCAACGCCTTGGCCGCAGGGATGGACGGCTTTGCCGACAAACCATTGGAGCCCGCCCGCCTGCAAATGGAAATGGCCCGGGTGCTGGGCATCCGCCCTGTCTCCAGCCCTATGGTGGCTGCCCCCCCTGCGCTCTTGTGGGCTCCTGGGCCAGAGCCTGCCATTGATTGGGAAAAGGGTCTGCGCCTATGGACACGGATGGATTTGCTGCGCAATGCGCTGGAGCGTTTCCTGCAAGACCACCAAAACACACCGGCCACCGTGTCAATCTTGCTGGCACAAGAAGACTGGGCCGGACTGCTGGCTGCGGCCCACCGATTGGGCGGGGCCGCAGGCAATCTGGCCTTGGGGCCACTGCACAGCTTGGCCCAACAGCTAGAGCAAGCAGCACACCATGCCGATGGCACACGCGCCCAAACGCTGGCACAAGCCTTGTCTGGTGCCCTCGCAGCTGCTAGCCAATGCTTGGAAGCAACGCAAACCAACGCCACGGCACCCGCCGTTGACCTGACAGCCCCTGCACGGCTGGATGCGCAGCAACAGACGCAGGTAGCGATGGCGCTGGGGCATTTGCGCACGGCACTGGCACAGGCAGAGCTTCCAGAAGCCCCTCTGCAAGCCCTCGCGCAACTGCTACCCGCCCTCATGCTGGAGCCCTTGCAACAAGCCATAGACCACTTCGATTTTGACCGGGCACAGCAGTGCCTAGCAACCTTGCAGGCACAAATGGCGCCTGCTGCTGGTAAGGAGCCCGCCTGATGTATCCACCCCAAGACCACCGACCACGACTCCTGCTGGTGGACGATGAGCCCACCAACCTGCAAGTGCTACGCCACTTGTTGCAGGCCGACTACCGCCTGCTGTTTGCCACCGACGGCAACCGCGCTCTTGAAGTGGCACGCCAGCAGCACCCCGACCTGATCTTGCTGGATGTGATGATGCCGCAATTGGATGGGCATGGCGTGTGCCGTGCCCTCAAGCAAGACCCATGCACCGCCACCATTCCGGTGATCTTCATCACGGCACTGACCGACCACGATGACGAAGCCCGTGGGCTAGAGATGGGCGCCGTGGACTACATCACCAAACCCGTCAGTGGCCCGGTGGTGCGCGCACGCGTGCGCACACACCTATCGCTGGTTCACATGGACGAGCTGCGCGAGACACGCTTGCAAATTGTGCAACGTTTGGGCCGTGCAGCCGAGTACAAAGACAACGAAACCGGGATGCACGTCATCCGCATGAGCCACTATGCCCAGCAACTGGCACTGGCCGCTGGCTATAGCCCGGCATGGGCCGAAGATCTACTCAATGCGGCACCTATGCACGATGTGGGCAAAATTGGCATTCCAGACGCCATTTTGCGCAAACCCGGCAAACTCGATGCCTCCGAGTGGGACGTCATGCGCCGCCATCCCGAGATCGGCGCCCAAATCATCGGGGAGCACACCTCTGGGCTACTGCAACTGGCCCACTCCATCGCCCTAAACCACCACGAAAAATGGGATGGCAGTGGTTACCCCCGCGGCTTGGCAGCAGACGCCATTCCCATAGAAGCCCGTATGGTGGCGCTGGCCGATGTGTTTGATGCCCTGACTGCACGGCGCCCCTACAAAGAACCCTGGAGCCTGGAGAGCACGCTGGCCCACATCCAAGCCCAAGCAGGCCAGCACTTTGACCCAGAGTTGGTGCCCCTGTTTGTAGCACTGGTACCGCAGCTGTTAGAAATCCAACGGCGCTGGGCCGATTGAGCACCGATGCAGCGGCGCCACTTCATCGCCAGCACAACCACCCTGGTGAGCACGGGGCTGGTGGGCTGCCAGCCCGCCCCCCCTCCTGATCTTCCCGGAGGTTTTACAGGGATCAACCTGATGCGCGGCCATGCCCTGCGTGAACGCCTAGGCACCGGCCCACTGCCCACACCCCACACCGTGCGCCACACACGGGTGGTCATTGCAGGAGCCGGGGTAGCCGGGCTGGCAGCCGCACGAGGGCTGCAACTGGCAGGCCTGCATGACTTTGTGCTGCTAGAACTGGAAGACCAACCCGGTGGCAACAGCCGCGGGGGCAAGGTGGGCGGCATGGCCTGCCCACTGGGTGCCCACTACCTGCCCTTGCCCGGAGACGATGCCCCAGAAGTGCAAGACTTGCTTGAGGAGCTGGGTCTGCGCCAACGCGTAGCTGGGCGCTGGCAATACGACGAGCGCCACCTGTGCCACAGCCCACAAGAACGGCTCTTTTTTCAAGGCCACTGGCAGGAAGGGCTGCTGCCAACGCAAGACATAGGAGCCAACACACAGGCCCAATACCGCCAATTTTCTCAGGCAGTCGAGCGCCTGCACCAACAAGCGCACTTTGCCATGCCTGCGCTCAAGACCTGGCAGGCACGCCAGCGCCTGCACCCTACCCACCAACAACTCGATGCCTTGCCTTTTGCCCAATGGCTAGAACAGCAAGGGCTGAACGATCCCTATCTGCGCTGGTATCTGGACTACTGTTGCCGTGACGACTATGGTGCCAGCACAACACAGGTCTCCGCCTGGGCAGGCATCCACTACTTTGCCAGCCGACATGGCTTTCATGCTCCGGGCGACAGTGCCCATGGCGAGCGTGAAGGCGTGCTCACTTGGCCCGAAGGCAATGGCTGGATCACCCAGCGGCTGGCCACACCACTGCAAACAGACGGCCGATTGCAGCCTGCCACCTCGGTGCTGCGCATTGCGCAAGAGCGCCACAATGTTCAGGTAGATGTGTTTAACCATGCCACGCACACCTTAGAACGCTGGCAAGCGCAACGTTGCATTGTGGCACTGCCAGTATTTATCGCTGCCCGAGTCGTACAACCCACGCCCCCATTTTTGCGCGAGGCAGCCCAACGCCTGCGCTGGGCCCCTTGGCTGGTAGCCAATATCCAGATAGTGGCACCACTGCAAGACCGCCCCGGCGCAGCCCCCGCTTGGGACAACGTGCTGTATGGCGATACCAACCTGGGGGGGCTGGGCTATGTCGATGCCGGGCACCAGCGGCTAGACCCCCGCACCGCACCCACCGTTCTGAGCTACTACCAGGCCTTGGGTGATCTGCCAGATGGCCGCGCTCAACTGCTACAACGCCCGTGGACACATTGGCGCGATGCCATCCTGTCCACACTGGATACACCACACCCCGACTTGCGCCAGCGTGCCGTACGGATGGACATCACCCGTTACGGCCACGCCATGAGCATTCCGGTGCCCGGCACGCAACAGTTCCTGAGTCAGATTGGTCTATCGACCCCTGCAAACCAAGGCCCATACCGGGCCAACGGAGAACGCACCGCACTGCGCCCGCTCCCCGCGACGGCCCGACTGGCTTTTGCCCACAGCGACTGGGCAGGCTACTCGGTGTTAGAAGAAGCCTTTACACGCGGGCACCATGCCGGACTGTGGGCTAGCACCGCCCTTTGAAGTTCCCCCGTTGCACTCAAGGCAGACAGTGGGTCAGCTCTATGGGCACTATCTGGGCAGTCAGCTGGCCCGCACTATCGCGTAACAGTGGACACAAGGCCATATCAATGCCCTGTAGCGTGTGCAAAGCCACCACGAGGTATTGCTGACGCCCATCGGGCTGGAACACCGGCGTGCTCCCCTCCAAAGGCGTGACCTGCTCCTGCACAGCCAGTGCCGCCGGAAACACATGCACCGCCAGCACCACAGGCCCAATTTGCGCCTGCAACGCCGCATACTCGCGGGTCGATGAGGTCAGGCTGGCCCGGATAAAAGTCGCGAGCTTGCCAGCAGCCTCTTCCGACCCATGAAAAGCGCGCATGGCCTGGGCACCAGCGCCAGCCAAACGGCAACTTTGAAAATCCTGCCCCTGCGCAGGCTGGCCAATCAGAAACAACGCTGGGTCAAATTGACCATCACGGGCCAACATAGAACTGGCCATGCCAGCACAATGGGCATAGGCAGCCTGCAACAAGGCGGAGGAGGGTTGAAAAATCGAGTTCATGGGGAGAACCTTACTACAAGCCCGCCCCCACGTTGGTGAATGGCTCAACCCGGCCCTGGCCGCGTGCCATCACAGTCGGGCGAGTGCACACAACCCCAAAACCGCTGACCAGCCTGTGGGCCTCTGCGGGCCAGACGCAACAGCATAGGTGCGGCACACACTGGGCATGGGGGTGGCGCGTCCACAGCATGGCTGTGGGCCGATGCGCGCCCCGCCTCTATAGAGCCAGCGGCTGGCCCCGACCTAGGCTGGGCGGCCACTGGAGCGCCCACAGGGACAGGCCGTGGCGCGGGTGGCGGCACACGCCGAGAAGTGGGTGGCACTGGGGCGGGTGTGGGGGGCGTCTGCGCCACCGGCACCGGTCGTGCCGACTTGTGCCGGAAGATCTCCTTGGCTTGGGTCTGGTGCAGCCACTGCAATAACGCTGGGCCATCAATCAGCGACAAATTGCGCCCTTGGGCAAACTCACGCGCTGGCTTGGTAAAACGCCCAGACGTGACCACAAAGCCGCCATCGGCACCTTTGGCCGTCATCAAGCCAAACATCTCGCGCACCACCTCCACACTGACGCGAAAGGCTTTCCACTGCTTGCACTGCACCAAAAATTTTTCGCCGTTGCGGCGCAAAATCAGGTCGATGCCCCCATCGGCACCGCCACCGCCGGTCTCTTCCACTTGGTAGCCCAAACGGCGAAACACCTCACCCACCAGCACTTCAAACTCTTGCCAGGTGATGTCGTCCAACGCATCGACAGCTGGGTTGGCCGTCACTTGTTGCAGCAGTTGCGTGCGCTTGCGCTGCTCACTCCAGGCCAGCCACGACCCAGCCAAACACAGTGCGGGCAACACATACTGGCCAATGGTGGCCAACCCACGCACCAACAAGGTGCCCAAATGCTGGTACAAACTGACCAAGCTATGAACTTCAGGGCGGGGCTGGCTGGCAACGTAGTGCAAACCCACATAAAACGCCACAGCCAACAAGGCCCCCAGCCACCAAGGCAACCAAGCTGCCACGCCAATGGCGCTGCGGGTCAGTGCCTGCAACTCGCCCATCACGGTGGGATCTTCTTGCTTACGACGTGCCATCACCCGCCCTCCGCAGCATCAGCCCAAGTGCTTCCCAACAATACCCGCCAACTCAAACATGGTGATTTGGGGCTTGCCAAATACCGGCAGCAGCTTGGCATCGGCATTGATAGCCCGCTTGTTGCTGGCGTCCTGCAAATCGTGTGCGCGCACATACTCCCAAATCTTCTTGATGACCTCGGTATGGGCCACGGCACCTTCACCAATCACTGCGGCCAGTGCTGCACTGGGCAGTTTGCCTGCTGCGGGCTGGCGCGGGGCTTTGGCGGCTTTGGCCGCTTTGTTGGCCGCTGGCTTGGTGGTTTTGGCAGCCACTCCGGCTTTGGCCGGGTACTTGGATTCGCGCGGCTCAAACTCAAAGTTAACCTTGCCAGCAGCTTTGTCCCAAACCAAAAATGCCTTAAAGGCCCGGCGGGTGCGCTGGCTGACAAACTTGTCGAGCAGGTCGGTTTTGCCCACCGTCAGCAGCTTGTGCATTTGCTCACGCTCCACCGGCTGTTGCAGAATGACCGTGCCA
Source organism: Giesbergeria sinuosa (assembly GCF_042652905.1). Lineage (NCBI taxonomy): Bacteria > Pseudomonadati > Pseudomonadota > Betaproteobacteria > Burkholderiales > Comamonadaceae > Giesbergeria > Giesbergeria sinuosa. Next base: position 121,805 of record NZ_JBHSHJ010000010.1, read on the forward strand.
CTCTTAAAGTTGCAGGTCGCCGCCGGTTGCGCTGTCGTGGCTACGGCATGGCTACACACATAGTGGCTGCCATGCTCATACACAGGCGCCCCACACTGGGGGCAAGCACCCAGCGACTGCTGGCCCGCAAAGCTCACTACCTCACCGCTGTCAATGGCGTTCTTGTCTTCGCCAAAATCAAACTCTAGCTTGTAGTTGTGTGCCTCCTCATCGTAGGCCAACACAATCTCAGCCACAAAAGGCCAGCCCGCCTTGGAGCGAAACCCCTCCAGCGGCCCAATACGGCGCTGGGCCAGCAACTGCTCTGCCTCTACCGGCTCAAAAGTACGCCCAGCAGGCGATTTACCAAATGAGAATCCGCATGACTCTGCCCCCGACTTGCCCACGCAGGCATAGCGGCGGTAGTTTTCTTTTACCGCACCACCACAATTAGGGCATGGGGCTTGCAACTGCACATAGTCGCCGGGGATGGTATCTCGGTCGTACTCTTTGGCTTTTTTGACCATGCGCTCGGTCATGGTGGCAATCTCGGTCATAAAGCTGTCGCGGCTCAGTTGGCCCTTTTCCATCTGCGCCAACTTGTATTCCCATTCGCCGGTCAAGTCGGCACGCGAGAGCTCCTGCACCCCCAGCCCGCGCAACAGCGTCATCAACTGAAACGCCTTGGCCGTAGGAATCATCTCGCGCCCTTCGCGCAGCATGTATTTCTCGGTCAACAAGCCCTCAATGATGGCCGCCCGAGTGGCTGGCGTGCCCAAACCCTTTTCGCGCATGGCCTCACGCATGGTTTCGTCTTCTACCTGCTTGCCCGCGCTTTCCATCGCCCCCAGCAGGGTGGCTTCAGAATAGCGCGCTGGGGGGCGGGTTTTGAGCGCCTTGGGGTCGGCCTGCTGGGCCAGTGGCTGCTCACCGGGTTGCACTGGCACCAGATTTTGGCCCTTATCGCCTTCTTTGGCATCTTGCACCTCGCTGGCAGCATCTTTGCCATAGATAGCCAACCAGCCCGGCTTGACTAGCACCTTGCCCTCGGTTTTGAAGTGGTGGCTCTGCCCCGCATGCTCCACTTTGCTGATGCGCGTGGTCACCAAGTATTCAGCACTGGGGAAAAACACCGCCATGAAACGGCGCACAACCAAATCGTAGAGTTTTTGTTCAGCCTCACTCAAATCGCCCGGTGCTTGCAGGGTGGGGATGATGGCAAAGTGGTCTGACACCTTGGTATTGTCAAAAATACGCTTGTTGGGCCGGATATAGCCTTGGCTCAACGCCATTTGGGCATAGGGAGCCAAGTGCGCCATACCGCTGCCTGCCAGCATGGCAAAGGTCTGCTGGGCCACTGGCACATAGTCTTCGGGCAAAGCGCGCGAATCGGTACGTGGATAGGTCAGGGCTTTGTGGCGCTCGTACAGGCTTTGTGCCAGTGCCAATGTGGTCTTGGCCGAAAAGCCAAACTTGCTGTTGGCCTCGCGTTGCAGGCTGGTCAGATCAAACAGCAAACCACTGGCCTGCGTGCTGGGCTTGCTTTCTTCACTGACCTGGGCCGGGCGTCCGCGCACCGCATCGGCAATGGCTTGGGCCTGTGGTGCCGACCACACCCGGTCGGCACGCTGTTCGGGGTCGTCGGTTTTTTTCCACTGCGGATCAAACCAGCGCCCCAGATAGTCCCCCGCTTGGGCAGCAAAGCTGGCATGGATTTCCCAATAATCACGGCTGATAAATTTGCGGATTTTTTCTTCGCGCTCCACCACCAGCGACAGGGTTGGCGTTTGCACCCGACCCACCGTGGTCAGAAAAAAGCCGCCATCGCGCGAGTTAAATGCCGTCATGGCACGGGTACCATTGATACCCACCAACCAGTCTGCCTCGGAGCGGCTGCGGGCTGCATCGGCCAGCCCCTGCATCTGGGCATCACTGCGCAACTGCTGAAAGCCATCGCGAATCGCCTGTGGCGTCATCGACTGCAACCACAGCCGCTGCACTGGCTTGCCCAAAGGCTTGTTGCCACCAGCGTACTGCTCAATCAACCGAAAAATCAGCTCGCCCTCGCGCCCGGCATCGCAGGCATTGACCAATTGGGTCACATCCTTGCGTTTGGCTTGCTTGACCACCGCCGCCAAACGGCTTTTGGTTTTGTCTACCGGTTTGAGGTCGAAATACGGCGGAATCACTGGCAAATGGGCAAAGCTCCACTTACCGCGCTTGACATCAAACGCCTCCGGCGCTTGGATTTCTACCAAATGGCCCACGGCGCTGGTGACCACGTAGCGTTCATTCTCAAAATGGTCGTCGTACTTGTCAAACTTGCCCACCACTGGGGTAAGGGCACGCACAATGTCTTGGGCTACCGAAGGCTTTTCTGCAATGACCAGGGTCTTGCTCATGGGGCAATTTCTCTCTATGGGGAATTTGTGCATCCGGCGTGTCTGGCCGGGCGCTCCTACAATCTGTGTTCTTCGCGCGTACACGCGCACGCGCATGTGTGCCCATTGAAGTTAACAGAGTTTTGCCATGCCCCGCACCGCGCCTTCCATCACCCCTTCCGGGGGCCGCCGCATCCAGACCCGCCGCTCGGGGGTTCATGGCAAAGGCGTCTTTGCCCTGCAAGACATTGCCGAGGGCGAAGTCATCATCGAGTACACCGGCCAGATCATCAGTTGGGAGGAGGCACAAAACCGCCACCCACACGATCCGCTGCAACCCCAGCATACCTTCTACTTCCATGTGGATGAAGACCGCGTCATTGATGCCTTCTTTGGCGGCAACTCCTCACGCTGGATCAACCACAGTTGCGCCCCCAACTGCTACGCCGACGAGCGCGAAGGCCGCATCTTCATCACCGCCCTGCGCAACATTGCCGCCGGAGAAGAGCTGAACTACGACTACGGCCTGATGCTGCAAGAGCGATACACCGCCAAACTCAAGGCCCAATACCCTTGCTGGTGCGGCAGCAGCACATGCCGCGGCACCTTGCTGGCCCCCAAACGCGGCTGGAGGCCTCCCATGCCATCCTCACCCGTTTCCCCCATCCAGTCCACCACCCAAGAGCGTTCCGCATGACTGCTGCCTTGCATTGGCCCGCCGAGGCACTGTGGGAAACCATCTCTGCCCAATGGCCGCGCTTTACCGTCGAAGTGCTACCCCGCATCGACTCCACCAACACCGAGCTTATGCGCCGCGCCCGTGCAGGCCAGTGCGATCCCATTTTGCTGGTAGCCGAGGCACAAACTGCCGGGCGGGGTCGGCTGGGCCGCCAGTGGCAAGGCCAGCCCGGCGACTCATTGATGTTCTCACTGGGTTTGCCACTGACACCACCAGACTGGTCGGGTCTGTCACTGGCCGTGGGCGTGAGCGTTGCCGAAAGCCTGCAACCCGTGCTGCCACCACCAAACAGCCCACAACCCCGCTTAGGCCTCAAATGGCCCAACGATTTGTGGCTTTGTGATCAGCACAGCGATCGCAAACTCGGCGGCATTCTGGTAGAAACCGCCAACTTCATAGCCCCCCAGACCCCCGCCACCGCCACCAGTACCCGCTATGTGGTCATCGGTATCGGCATCAACGTGCGCCCGCAAGACAGCACTGGGCTGTCTCTGCCTGCCGCCTGCCTGCAAGAAATTGATGCCCACATCGACGCCCCGACCGCCCTGATGCAGACAGTGCCTGCATTGGTCTGCATGCTTCAGGCCTTTGAACATTATGGTTTTGGCCCAGTGCAAGCCCGCTTCGATCTGCGTGACGTACTACAAAACCGCCCCGTGGTACTCAGCGATGGTCAAACGGGCACCGCACATGGCATTGGTGAAGATGGCGCACTGCGCGTCATGACCGCCTCGGGCATGCAACACATCACCAGCTCCGAAATTAGCGTGCGTCCTGCCCATGCAGCCGCAACCCTGCCAGCCTGAACCGTTTTTGTTGTCATGTTACGTTTTACCGTTCTTGTCTTGGCACTGGCCAATGCTGGCTATTACGCTTGGTCTCATGGGCTACTTCCCATAGGCCAAAGCACCTCAGGTGAAGAGGCAGAACCCCAACGCCTCAGCCAGCAACTCCACCCCGAAGCCTTGCGTATCCTGCCCAAAACAGGCTCTACAGCGCCGCCAAGCACAGACGAGACAACTCGCCCCACCACTACGCCCCCCACGGCGCCAACCACTGCGCCCCCCGAGCCAGTGCCTCCACCCTCCCCCCCACCGCCGGCAGTGCCAGTCCTTAGCACCCCAGAGCCTGTGGTAACACCGCCAGTCGCGGCCTTGGCTGCCCCGCCACCAAAACAAAAACCCGACACCGACAAAGCAGACCACAGCAAACCAGAAACCAAACCAGACGCCAAAACAGCAGTCAAACCTGAACCGAGCACAGTCTGCCTACAAGCGGGTGCTTTCGATACGGCACAAGCCGATGTGCTGCGCAAAGCCTTGGGCAGCCTACCTGCCAACAGTTGGAACCTCAATAGCGCCACCTTGCCTGGGCGCTGGATGGTCTACATGGGGCGCTTCCCCGATTTGGACACATTAAACAAGAAACGCAACGAATTGCGCGAACGCAATGTCGCCTACGACCGCCCACGTATCCAAGCACTGGAGCCGGGCCTATCGCTAGGGCGCTACTCCACCGAAGAAGCGGCCCAACGTGCCTTGGCCCAATTGGGAACCAAAGGTGTACGCAGTGCCCGCGTAGTGCAAGAGCGCACCGAAACCCCAGCCTTTGTTTTACGCCTGCCCGCCATAGCTGCCGACGCACGCCAGCGCATCACCAACACCCTGCGCCCAGCACTCGCCGGTAAGACCCTGCGGCCTTGCAGCAACGACTGATGCTGCGCAGCACGGCACAACCGTGTGCTAAGCCTCTTCGTTTGGCACCGGCAAAGCAGTAAAACCAACGGTGAACAAGGCACCGGGGTGCATGTGTCCTGGATGCGCATCTTCAAGGCTCACTTGGGCACCGTGCTGGCGTGCAATCTCCAGCACAATTGGCAGCCCCAACCCAGAGCCATCGGCCTCCGTACCCAACGCACGATAGAACGGCTGAAACACCAGCTCCCGTTCAGCTTCTGGCACGCCCGGCCCCGAATCCTCCACCTGCAACACCACACTTTGGTTCTCCAGATCCGTCAGCACCCTGGCAGTCACCACACCCGGCTGCTCTGCAGTAGAGGGGGTGTAATGGATGGCGTTATCCACCAAATTGCGTACCAACCCCATGATCAAAGTCGGGTTGGCATCAATCCGCACCCCCGGATCACCAGGTTCGGCACCGTCATAACCCAAGTCAATGCGCTTGTCCAACGCTCTGGGCACCGAATCACGCACCACCTCAATCACCAACCGTGCCAAATCGCAGGGCTGGCGGGGCATTACTGCACCACTGCCCTCGGCACGGGCCAATGCCAACAGTTGGTTCACTGTGTGGGTGGCCCGAATGCTCGAGCGCCCAATCTGCTGCAACGAGCGTTTGAGCTCCTCGGTACTGGTGCCTTCGCGCTGGGCCAAATCCGCCTGCATCCGCAACCCTGCCAAAGGCGTCTTGAGTTGGTGGGCGGCATCGGCCAAAAAGCGTTTTTGTGTAGCCAGCGAGTCATGCAAGCGGTTGAGCAGGTCGTTCACCGCATCCACCAAAGGCGCTACCTCCAACGGCACGGCCTTGTGGTCTAGTGGACTCAAATCATCTGGGCTGCGCGCCCGAATACGCTCTTCCAGCAGGTGCAAAGGCCGAATGCCATGCGCCAGTGCCAACCAGACCAGCAACACCGCCAACGGCAAAATGATGAACTGCGGCAGCATCACTCCCTTGATGATCTCGGTAGCCAGCACACTGCGCTTTTCCCGCGTCTCAGCCACCTGCACTAAAGCCAGCCCCTTGCCCGTCATGGGCAAACGCACCCAGATGTAGGCCACCCGGATATCGATGCCACGCAGCTCTGCATCTCGCAAGCGCACCTCCGAAGTGCTGGGCGATTCGTCCTGTGGCGGCGTTGGCAAATCACGCTCCCCAGACAACCATTCACCACGCGGGCCAGTGACTTGGTAGTAGACGATGTCCGAGTCATCGGCGCGCAGAATCTCGCTGGCAGGCTGTGGCAAATTGAACTGCACCTTGCCCCGGTACACCGTCACCAATTGGGCCAGCGCATGGGCGTTGTACTCCAGTGCTCGATCGAACGGCTTGTTGGCAATCCCTTGAGCCACGAGCCAAGTCAGCGCCAAACTCACTGGCCACAGCAGCAGCAAGGGTGTGAGCATCCAGTCTAGGATCTCACCAAACAGGGAGCGTTGTTCACGCTGGAAAATTTTCAAGGCAAAGACCACGCAAAAAAGAAACCGCTGCCCATGTCAGCCCGGAATCTTTTCCAGACAGTAACCCAAACCACGCACCGTAGCAATGCGGATCGGGCCTTTCTCAATCTTCTTGCGCAAGCGGTGGATATAAACCTCAATGGCATTGTTGCTCACCTCCTCGCCCCACTCGCACAGGCGCTCCACCAGCTGGTCTTTGCTCACCAGACGCCCAGCACGCTGCAACAACACCTCCAAGAGGCCCAACTCACGCGCAGACAGCTCCACCATCTTGCCGTCAATCGTCGCCACCCGTCCGGCTTGGTCATAAACCAATGGCCCGTGACGAATCGTGGCACTACCCCCACCAGCCCCCCGGCGCACCAATGCACGCACCCTGGCCTCCAACTCTTGCAAGCTGAACGGTTTTGCCATGTAGTCGTCAGCACCAGAGTCCAGTCCCTTCACGCGCTCCTCCACACTGTCGGCAGCCGTCAAGATCAGCACAGGCAAGGTTGCACCTCGGCTGCGCAAACGTTTGAGCACTTCAAGGCCATGCACCTTGGGCAGGCCCAAATCAAGAATGAGCAGATCGAACTCATGGTTGGTCATCAAGGCAGCATCGGCTTCGCTACCACTGGCTACATGGTCTACCACAGCCCCCGAACTGCGCAAGGTACGCAGCAGACCATCGGCCAGCACTTGGTCATCTTCGGCAATCAAAATGCGCATGGAAAAAATCCTGTGTCAGGTCGGTGAAAGGCGCCAATTCTAGGAGCGTGCCAACCACTCTCGCCCAGACTCAAGGCACATAACTGCCTGCGTAGGCCTCCAACCCCAAGGCCACCACCGTAGCGACCTCATCGCCCACCTCCGCCCGAAACTCGGTTTCAGCCTGCTCCACCGCCTCACGAAAGGCCTGCAACCATGCCAAACCCACCGGCGTAAAGCACACACGCCGCGCCCGCGCATCATGCACATCGGGCACACGCACCACCAGCCCCCAAGCCACACATTGATTGACCAAATCGGCCATCGCCTGTTTGCTCATGCCTGCACGGTGTGCCAGATCGGTCAGACGATCACCCTGCAAGGACAAATGGCGCGTGATATGGATATGGGCAGCACTGATCTGATCGCGGGCAGCCAAGTTCGACAGGGCCAGTGGCACCTCCAAATTGTGGGCCATCAACTGCAACACCCTCGCATCAAAACGGCGCAAGGCGTGGCCCATCAGACGGCCCAAATGGGTTTGGCGCCACCCCTCATCACGCAAAGAAAAAGCATCGGTTTTAGGCATCTTTTTTATCAGGCAAACTGACTAAAAAATGGTTTTTTTGATTTTAACCATCCGATAAACTTGCACCCAAGCCAGTCCACACATCCGTTTCCCTGGAACCCGGCTTACTAGCCAACCCATTGATTTTTCAGGAGATATTCCATGAGCACTCCCTCCAACCGCAGCATGCCCGCCGACAGCGACAAAGCCAAAGCTTTGGCCGCAGCATTGGCACAGATCGAAAAACAATTTGGCAAAGGCACCATCATGCGCCTGGATGAGGGCGAGGTGATTGAAGACATTCAAGTCGTATCCACCGGCTCCTTAGGGCTGGACATTGCCCTGGGAGTAGGTGGCCTGCCACGAGGCCGTGTGATCGAAATCTACGGCCCAGAATCCTCGGGCAAAACCACCCTGACACTGCAAGTCATTGCCGAAATGCAAAAAATTGGCGGTCAATGTGCTTTTGTGGATGCCGAGCATGCCCTCGATATCCAATATGCACAAAAACTGGGTGTACACCTCGAAGACTTGCTGATCAGCCAACCCGATACTGGCGAACAAGCCCTCGAAATCGTCGACAGCTTGGTACGCTCTGGCGCGGTTGATTTGATCGTAGTGGACTCGGTAGCCGCGCTCACCCCCAAAGCCGAGTTGGAAGGCGACATGGGCGACAGTCTGCCCGGCCTGCAAGCCCGCCTCATGAGCCAAGCACTGCGCAAACTCACCTCCAGCATCAAGAAAACCAACTGCACCGTCATCTTCATTAACCAAATCCGCATGAAGATCGGTGTCATGTTCGGCAGCCCCGAGACCACCACCGGCGGCAACGCACTCAAGTTTTATGCCTCGGTGCGCCTAGACATCCGCCGCACAGGCTCCATCAAAAAAGGCGAAGAAGTCATTGGCAACGAAACCAAAGTCAAGGTAGTCAAAAACAAGGTATCCCCCCCATTCAAAACCGCTGAATTCGACATCCTGTTTGGCGAAGGCATCTCGCGCGAGGGTGAAATCATTGACATGGGCGTAGCGGCCAAACTGATCGAGAAATCTGGTGCTTGGTATGCCTACGGTGGGGAAAAAATCGGCCAAGGCCGCGACAACGCCCGCGAATTTCTGCGCGAAAACCCACCGCTGGCCCACGAAATTGAAAACAAAGTACGAGAGAGCCTGGGCATTGCCTTGTTGCCCCCTGGCCCAGCAACCCACCAAGAGGCGGCCAGCGACACCGTTGTGACCCCCAGCCCCCGAGGCCGCAAATCAGAACCCAAAGTCGACCCCGCAGTGCTGGACTGATTCCGCCGCATGGCACTGACCCGCCCACCGCTCTCGCTCAAAGGCCGTGCCTTGCGCTACCTGTCGGCACGCGAACACTCGCGTGCCGAGCTGGAACGCAAACTCACACCCCACGTCCAAGAGGGAGACAATCTCCAAAGTCTGTTAGACGATCTAGAAACCAAAGGCTTCATCAACGAAGCACGGGTCGTTGAATCGGTGCTGCACCAAAAAGCGGGGCGCATGGGTGCGATACGCCTGCGCCAAGAGTTGCGTACCAAGGGGGTGGATGACACCGCCATACAAGAAGCACTCACACAACTGCAAAACAGCACCTCTGGTAGCGAACAAGAACGTGCCCAGTCACTCTGGCAGCGGCGCTTTGGCAGCGCCCCCTCCAACCCACGCGAACGCCTGCGCCAAATGCGCTTCCTGGCTGCGCGCGGCTTTGCCGCCGACACCATCCGCCGCGTTGTCCCCTGACCGCCCCCCCCCAGCAGCCCCGCGGTCATCAACTCAAGAAATCCATATCTTCAACGGCAATCCCATTGGTGCGCACACCCAGCAGCATCACCGATGCCTGATCCCCCATTTCCAGCACCAAATCATCACCCTGCCAACGCAGATCTGTCAGCCGCTGCACCAAATCCTCCAAGGACTGCACGCCTTGGCCCATATCAAACACCAGCCGATCCTGTTGATGGTGGTGAAAATCACCAATCACCACATGCCCCCATTCACGCACCACAAAGGTGTCTGACCCTTGTCCACCCAACGCAGGGTCTTGGCCTGGGCGCACGGCCAGATGGTCATCCGTATCACCACCACGGCTATACAGGGTTTGGGTCGTGACGGGCGTCATACCCCCGGTGGCGTTGGTAGCGGGCAACCACTGCTCAGAAAACTTGGCATACAAGCCGTCCCCCTCAGGATCGACATACCGTGTCACCTCCCGACCATAGGTTTCGATCTCTGTTTTAATGACATCGGTGCCTTCAAGCGTGTACACCTCATCGGCATCCATACGCTCGCTCTTCCAACGCCCCTCATCCCATTCCTGAACACGCACCACTGCACCATTTTGAATGTCAAAGCGGTACAGATCTTGGTCATTACGGCCCGTGCCGTGGGTGTAGCTGTCGTCGTTATGGGACATGGGGTACTCCTAATGCAATCCGCAAAAGCCCTGCGGTACGGGCATTTCTCTATGCCCGCTATCTTGCAAACAGGAGCTTAAGACTGGATGAACAGCCGTGGCTCTCACCAACCCAGCATCAGTCCCAAATTCTGTACGGCTGCACCACTGGCCCCTTTCCCCAGATTGTCCAAACGCGCAATCAACACCGCCTGGCGATGGGCTTCATTGGCAAACACGCGCAATTCCAACGCGTTCGTACCTGCCAGCGTATCGGCAGCCAATTTCAGATCCTCAGTAGGAGGCAACACTTTCACCCACTGTGCAGGCGTATTGGTACGGGCATAGTGCGCTGCCAAAGCATCATGCAAATCAGCAGCTTTGGGTGCTCCGGGCAAATCATCCAAATGCAACGGTAACTGCACCAACATGCCTTGGGCAAAATTGCCCACAGCCGGAATAAACACTGGACGGCGTGTCATGCCGGTGTAGTGCAAAATTTCTGGAATGTGCTTATGCGCCAGCCCCAACGCATAGGCCTCATACGGAGCAGCCTTGCCCGCTTCATAGGCTTCGATCATAGGCCGGCCACCACCGCTATAACCACTGACCGATGGCAACGCCACCGCAAAGTCCGCTGGCAGCCATCCGGCATCGACCAAGGGACGCAACAAAGCAATAGCGCCCGTAGCGTAGCAACCCGGATTAGCCACCCTGTCCGCCACCCGAATGGCATCGGCCTGCCCCAAACACAGCTCTGGGAAACCATAGACCCAACCGGGCGTAGTGCGGTGCGCAGTAGAGGCATCCACGATTTTGATCGTACGACCCGTCTCGGCCGTAATCGCATCGACCATGGCCACCGTCTCGCGGGCCGCATCGTCGTGCAAACACAAAACCACCAAATCCACCCCCGCTATCAGGTCACGCTTGGCAGCCGGATCTTTGCGCCGCTGCGGATCAATGCTGACCAACTCCACCTGCGCCAAATCTTGCAGCCGCTCGCGGATCTGCAACCCTGTGGTACCTGCTTCACCATCAATAAAAACGGTAGCCATCGTCACGCTCCTACAAAAAAATGATGCGCAGCAGCACATGCCACCGCTTATATGTAAGTTCGCCATAAGATATGACGCCTCACAGCATGATACATTTGGCAGTTGACATGTCCCCAGCCCGCCGCCAGACATACCGCCCGGCAGGCGGGTGAAATCCCTTTCCTGAGAGAGACGAGACCTCATGAAGATTCACGAATACCAAGGCAAGGAAATCTTGCGTCAGTTCGGCGTGCCCGTTCCTCGCGGCATTCCTGCTTTCACCGTACAAGAAGCGGTCGAAGCGGCACAAAAACTCGGCGGCCCCGTGTGGGTTGTCAAGGCCCAGATCCACGCTGGTGGCCGTGGCAAGGGCGGCGGTGTCAAGGTAGCCAAGAGCATTGATGACGTCAAACGTCTGGCAGGCGAAATCTTGGGCATGCAGCTCAAGACCCACCAAACTGGCCCCGAAGGCCAAAAGGTACGTCGCCTCTATATCGAAGACGGCGCAGACATCCAGAAGGAATACTACGTCTCCATCGTCACCGACCGCGCCACACAAAAGTTGGCTTTCATCGCTTCGAGCGAAGGCGGTATGGACATTGAAGAAGTGGCCCACTCCACCCCCGAAAAGATCGTCACCGAGTTCATCGACCCGCTGACGGGCTTGGGCGAAGAACAAGCCGCCAAGATCGCCAACGGCATCGGCCTGCCTGCCGAGTCCACCGCCCAAGCAGTAGAGATCTTCCAAAAGCTCTACAAGTGCTACATGGACACCGATGCATCGTTGGTCGAAATCAACCCGCTCAACCGCGACAGCAAAAACAACCTGATCGCTCTGGACGCCAAGTTCAACTTTGACGCCAACGCACTCTTCCGTCACCCCGAAATCGTGGCCTTCCGCGATCTGGACGAAGAAGATCCCGCTGAAGTCGAAGCCTCCAAATTCGATCTGGCCTACATCAGCCTCGATGGCAACATCGGCTGCTTGGTCAACGGTGCTGGTCTGGCCATGGCCACTATGGACACCATCAAGCTGTTCGGTGGCGAGCCCGCCAACTTCTTGGACGTCGGCGGTGGCGCTACCGCTGAGAAGGTCACTGAAGCCTTCAAGATCATGCTCAAGAACGAAAACGTCAAGGGCATCTTGGTCAACATCTTCGGCGGCATCATGAAGTGCGACACCATCGCCACTGGTGTGATCACCGCTTGCAAGGCAGTGAACCTGTCCGTACCGCTGGTGGTGCGCATGAAGGGTACCAACGAAGAACTGGGCAAGAAACTGCTGGCCGAGTCGGGTCTGCCCATCATCGCCGCCGACACCATGGCCGAAGCCGCGACCAAAATCGTCGCCGCCGTCAAGTAAGCCCGCAGAGGAAAGAACATGTCGATCTATATCAACAAAGACACCAAGGTCATCACCCAAGGTATCACGGGCAAAACTGGTCAGTTCCACACCGAGAAGTGCCAGGAATACGCCAACGGCCAAAACTGCTTCGTCGCGGGCGTGAACCCCAAGAAGGCTGGCGAGTCGATTTTCAACATCCCAATCTACGCCTCCGTTAAAGAAGCGGCTACCCAAACCGGCGCAACCGTGTCGGTGATTTACGTGCCCCCAGCCGGTGCTGCCGCTGCCATCTGGGAAGCCGTAGAGGCCGATCTGGACTTGGCTATCTGTATCACTGAAGGCATTCCGGTCAAGGACATGCTGGAAGTGCGCAACAAGATGAAGGCCAAAGAAGCCGCTGGTGGCAAGAAAACCCTGCTGCTCGGCCCCAACTGCCCCGGCATCATCACCCCCGAAGAAATCAAGATCGGCATCATGCCCGGTCACATCCACCGCAAGGGCCGCATTGGTGTGGTCTCGCGTTCGGGCACCCTGACTTATGAAGCTGTGGCCATGCTGACCGAAGTGGGTCTGGGCCAATCGACTGCCGTCGGTATCGGTGGCGACCCCATCAACGGCTTGAAGCACATCGACGTGATGCGCGCTTTCAACGACGATCCCGACACCGACGCCGTGATCATGATCGGTGAAATCGGTGGCCCCGACGAAGCCGAAGCTGCTCGCTGGTGCAAAGACAACATGAAAAAGCCAATCGTTGGCTTTATCGCTGGCGTCACAGCCCCTCCCGGCAAGCGCATGGGCCACGCAGGCGCGTTGATCTCTGGTGGCGCTGATACCGCCGATGCCAAGCTGGCCATCATGGAAGAATGCGGTTTCGTCATCACCCGCAATCCTTCTGAATTGGGCAAGCTGCTCAAGGCTCAACTGAAGTAAGCGGGGCCTTTGCCTGATCCTGGTCACAAACCAGGTCTGCACCACCAAAGCGTCTGTGGCCTGCGTGCCCCAGACGCTTTGTACCTTTTGAGCGCCAGATCCGTATCAGCCTAGTCTATGATTTCACCTGCTTGCGTTTCTACAGACCGCATGGGAGACTTTTCGTAGCCGTGGATAGCTCCCGGTTGCCATACCACCACCTTCGGCCTCGCCTGAACCTTGGGCAACAGTACACAAAAATGAAATACGCGTTCAGTGCCTGCACCGACCAAGGTCGCGTGCGCAGCAATAATGAAGATGCCGTCAGTATCGACCACCAAGCCCAAGTGGTCGTACTGGCCGATGGCATGGGAGGCTACAACGCCGGAGAAGTAGCCAGCCACATGGCCACCGAGCTGATCCGCACAGAAATGGCCCGATGGTTAGCAGAGACACGCCAGCCCCCCCCAGGCCCGCAGATGCGCCAAGCACTCGAGTCCTGCGTAGAACATGCCAACCAAGCTATTTTCCATGCAGCACAGAGCAACACACAATATTCAGGCATGGGTACCACCGTGGTCGCCAGCGTATTGTGGGATGACAAACTGATGCTGGCCCATGTAGGTGACTCACGTTGCTATCGGCTGCGGGCAGGCCGTTTGGTTCAAATCACCCGCGATCACTCATGGCTACAAGAACAAATCGATGCGGGCCTGATTACCCCAGAACAAGCAGCACAATCAGGTCAGCGCAATCTGGTAACACGGGCACTGGGAGTAGAAGAAGATGTGCAAGTAGAAAGCAATGAATTTTCTGTTGAAGCCCAAGACCTCTATTTACTGTGCTCTGACGGCCTCAGTGAAATGGTCAACGACTCGGACTTGAGCAGCATTCTGAGCACCGATGCCACGCTGGAAGAAAAAACCCAGCGACTGGTTGATACGGCCAACGCCCACGGAGGCCGCGACAATATCAGTGTAGTGCTGATTTATGCAGATGGCCCAGTGCCTGCCCGTAAGCGCAGCCTGGTTTCTCGTCTGCTGGGTACGGCATAAGGGCCATGACACCCGTTTTCATGGCACATTGCATGCTTTTCCTCCCATCCATGACCCACCAACCCACCAACCGCAGGAATAGGCCATGCCAAAACTGATCGTCTCGATCGACGGCGTAGTCATCAAGGAATTGCAGCTCACCAAAGAGCGCACCGCGCTCGGTCGGCGGCCCTACAACGACATCGTGATCGACAACCTCGCCATCAGTGGCGAACATGCCGTATTGCACATGCACCATAGCGGTGTCGAAGTCGAAGACTTAGACAGTACCAATGGCACCTATGTCAACGGCAAGGCCGTACAACGCCAATGGTTGCACGGCGGTGATGTCATCGAATTGGGTAAATACAAAATTCGTTTCTTAGACGAAAACGAAGCAGAGGACTATGCCAAAACGATGGTATTCAAGCCTGGCATGGTTCCGCCACCCTTACCACCACGCAACCGCACCACGCCCGTCACAGCTCCTATCGCGCACGCAAACAATCCCACCACCGATGGTGGCAATGCTTGCATACGGGTCTTGTCTGGTGCAGCAGTAGGCAGAGAAGTGCCTTTGACCAAGGTAGTAACCACCATTGGTAAACCAGGTATTGCCGTAGCGGCCATCACGCGACGCCAGCACGGTTACGTGCTAGCCCATGTAGAAGGGCCAGACACCCCCACACACAATGGCATGCACATTGGCATTGAGCCAGTACCACTGCACCATGGAGACCTGTTGGAACTGGCAGGCACAGAGATGCAATTCCTACAGAATTGATCTGGCAAAAAACAGAAAATTTGGTAGGCCGTGTTGGACTTGAACCAACGACCAAAGGATTCAGGTTGGCACAGGTTTCCCTGTTCCCCGGACTATCTCATCACCCTGACCCATCAGAACACATCTGATAGGTTGAGGGTGTCGGGCGCTCTGGGGATGCTTATTGGATTGGCTCCGCACATCCTAGTCTCTGCACCTTCCCACCTACCGATCGAATAACGACCTGCCTTCGGTGGACTTGGCTCAGGATTGCCGGGTCAGACAACTGACTGACGGTTTCCCTGAATTCACCCGATTTTTCCACTGCTGCTTTCACAACAGGGTCACCATTTTGATGAGTCCTCTGCTCTAACCAACTGAGCTAACGGCCCCCGGTTGCCATTGTACCTAGAAAGCAGAGGTTTCACCCTCAAGCATTCAATTGCACCCAAAGAGATTTAATACTTCTACAGAATATCTATCGTAAAAAAGCGAACCCCCTCTGACCGTAGAGATCAGAGGGGGTAGCTTGAATAATGAGCCTGACGATGACCTACTTTCACACGGGAACCCGCACTATCATCGGCGCGAAGTCGTTTCACTGTCCTGTTCG
>NZ_JBHSHJ010000011.1:0-125053 GCF_042652905.1 Giesbergeria sinuosa
TGGCTTGGACTTGCACCTTCACCACCACATTCAAGTACCAGCGCCCGCGTGTATCTTGGCTGAAGCTGCCAGCGCGCAACTCGTAGTCCGCCAGACCGTAGCTGTCCCAGAGGCTCAATTTCTGACCCGCAAAAGCGATTTGCCCTGCCTTGTATTGCACAGCACGCGCTTTGAACGGAATCCAGCCCAGACTGTATTTGCTGCTCTGGGGGTTGGAGACGCGCCAGCGCAGTTTGGCTTTTTTGAATTGCTTGCGTACTTTGGCGTAGTCCTCACACACCTGTTGCACGGTGGGCGAACCAATCTGCACACAGTCGCACTTGCTGAACCCATTGGTCAGCTTTTGCAGGTCGTAACCAGTCAGAAACTGGTGGCGCTCGCGGATGGCGCGGTGGCTGGTTTCGTTGCAAAAATTCCAGACCTGATTGACCTCACGCGCCATCAACGCGAGCACTTTGGCGTGCTTGTCTTTGATGCGCAGACGCAGGGTTTTGGTGCAGTCCATGATGTAGATTATGGATTGCTAATCCCTATTAGCACGCCTACGGCGTGCGCGCTCTCAACCCCGGACTGAACTCCGGGGCTTCCCGCGCACCGGGTGAAAACCACGATTTCCGACAAATTTAGTCAACTCAATTTTATTGACTAAACAATAATTGCCTAGTCAATAAAATGCAGGCATGTCCATGATTCCCCCACCCACCCCAGGCAACTTTTATTCACCAGAGCACTATGAGCCAGGTCAGAGCGTGGGCTATTGGATGCGCAAGGTGGTGGAATCCATTCGTGTGCAAGCCGATGCACGGCTGGCTGTGCATGGAGTTACTGCAGTGCAGTGGGTGCCGCTTTTTCTATTGCTCCAATCTGGGCGCAGCACGGTGGCCGCTTTGTCGCGCCAGATTGAGATTGATCCGGGCGCTATCACCCGTGCACTCGATCGGCTAGAAGCCAAGGGATTGGTACAGCGCCAGCGTTGTAGCCAAGATCGCCGCGTCGTGCATGTGGTGTTGACGGAAGCGGGGCGCAAAGTGGCAGAACAGGTGCCCGCTGTGCTGGCCGAGGTGCTCAACGGTCATCTGTGCGACTTCAGCCTAGAGGAGTGGGAGCAATTGCAGCATCTGTTGCAACGCATGTTGCTCAATGGTAGCCGCTGGTGCCAACCCTCTGGGGCTGAGACTCCAGACCTCTAAACCATTCTTGCTAGTGCTTTATGCCAATTTCTGGTTTTTTTCCCCGCCCTGCACGAATGGTTTGGGTGTTGGTGGCATGTGCGACTGCCGGTTGCTCTACCCCCGGCCCTGAACACCTGCCTTTGGCCACCACCACGGCCGCCATGTTGGGTCTGGGTGTTGCGCAAACGGCGGAGGTTTCTGCACAGTGGTGGCGGGGGCTAGGCGATGGGCAACTGAACCACCTGATGGCACTGGCCCTGCAAGGGCATCCCAGTCTGGCAGCAGCCCGCGCCCGGCTGGCCCGCGCGCAGGCGCTGGCCGATAGCAGCCGTAGCGCAGATGGCCTGCATGCCAGCCTAGGCGTTGATGCCACCCGCCAACGCTACAGTGCCCACGGTTTGGTGCCCGCACCCATCGCCGGAAACACTTGGAACAGTGCCAACCTGCAAGCCAACTTGGGCTGGTCACCCGACTTTTTCGACCGCAATGCCACTGAGCTGGCTGCGGCCTTGGGGCAGGCACGGGCGGCCCAGGCCGATGCCGCAGTGGCTGCTCAGGCACTGGCTGCCCAGTTGGGGCGCAGTTATATTGCCTTGGCCCGGTGGTTGGCCCAGCAAACGGTGGCGGAGCAAACCCTGGCGCAACGCCAGAGCTTGCTGCATTTGACCCAGCAACGGGTGGCTGCGGGGCTCGATAGCCAACTGGAGGTCACGCAAGCACAGGCCGCCCTGACCGAAGCGCAAACGCAACAAGAGGCATTGCAAGAGCAGATCACTTTGGCGCGGCGTCAGATTGCGGTGTTGTGTGCCCAAGCCCCCGATGCCCAATCCACGCTCACCCCCAGTCTTGAGCAATTGGTGCTGGAGCCTGTGCCCGCTATTTTGGGGGCGGATTTGTTGGGTCGCCGTGCCGATGTGGTGGCGGCTCGCTGGCGCGTTGAAGCGGCCCTGCAAGGCGTCACAAGGGCACGCGCCGATTTTTATCCTGATATCCATTTGGGTGCCTTTGTGGGGCTGAATGCCTTGGGCGTGGGTCATCTGTTATCGGCTGGGGCACGCCAGATCGGGGTGACACCCGCTTTGCGGCTGCCGCTGTTTGATGGAGAGCGCCTGCGTGCCCAACTGGGCAGCCGTCAGGCGGAGCTAGACAGTGCCATTGCACAGTACAACGGCGCTGTCTTGGAGACCGTGAAACAGGCGGGCGATGCTGTGGCGTCAGTGCAATCGTTGGCTCGTCAGCACACCCTGCAAGCCCAAGCCAGTGCCGAGGCCGAGGCCAGCTACCGTTTGGCAGAACAGCGCCACCGTGCCGGTTTGTCCAATGCCTTGGCCCTCTTGCACAGCCAAAGCCCACTGCTGGTGCAGCGGCGTCTGGCGCTAGACGTGCGCGCACGGCAACTGGACACCCAGGTGGTGCTGATGCAGGCCTTGGGTGGTGGCTGGCACGACGATACCGCTACCTTGACCACAGCAGTCCGCTGACGGCTGCGCATCTTTGGTCTCCTCTTCGTATCTGAAAGTTCTACGCCCATGAGCACCCTGACCTCTACCGAGATGAAAACCGCACGCCGTCGTGGTTTGGCCCTGATTGCTGCTGCCACGTTGGTGGGAGGTGCGGGCTGGGCGAGCTGGCAATGGTGGCACGCCGGGCACTTCCAAAGCACTGACAATGCCTATGTGGCAGGCCATGTGGTGCAGATCACGCCGCAGGCGGCTGGCACAGTGGTGTCCATTGGTGTGGAAGACACCGAGTTTGTCCGCGCCGGGCAAGTGCTGGTGCAGCTGGATGCGGCAGATGCCCGCATTGCACTAGAGCAGGCACAGGCACAATTGGCCCAGACGGTGCGTGAAGTGCGCACGCTGTTCGCCAGTCATGGCGCACTCAAAGCACAGATTCGCCTGCGTGAGGCCGATTTGGCCCGCGCCCAAGCCGAGGCTGCCCGGCTGCAAGACGATGTCAATCGCCGAGCGCCCCTGCTCGCTACCGGCGCAGTAGCACAAGAAGAACTCCAGCATGCCAAGGCCCAGTGGACATCGGCCCAAAGTGCAGTGGCGGCAGCCCAATCGGCCTTGCTGACGGCCAAAGAGCAATTGCTGGCCAGCCAGACACAGACCGATGGCACCACACCACAAGCGCACCCCAGTGTGCAGCAGGCAGTAGCCCGCGTCCGTGAGGCCCATCTGGCGTTGGAGCGCACACAGTTGCGCGCCCCGGTAGATGGGCATATCGCCAAACGCGCGGTGCAACTGGGTCAACGCGTGGCTGCCGGTGCCCCCTTAATGACCGTGGTGGCGCTGGACAAGCTCTGGGTTGATGCCAACTTCAAGGAAAGCCAGTTGCAGAGCCTGCGCATGGGCCAGCCTGCCGAGTTGACTGCCGATGTGTATGGCACCAAAGTGGTGTACCACGGCACGGTGGCTGGGCTGGGCGCTGGAACGGGGGCCGCTTTTGCTTTGCTGCCTGCACAAAATGCCACGGGCAACTGGATCAAGGTGGTGCAACGGGTGCCTGTGCGTATTGCGCTGGATGCCAAAGAGGTGGCAGCCCATCCGTTGCGCGTGGGGCTGTCGATGGAGGCGGTGGTAGACGTGCGCCAGCAAGAGGGCAAATCGTTGGCCGATACGCCGCGCACCGCACCAGCCCAGAGCACCCCAGTGTTTGACACCCCCCAACACACCGCTGATGCTCAGGTGCAAGCCATCATTGCCACCCACTTGGGCCATCCGCCGATGCCGAACGCCAGCCCCGCCCGTGCGGTGCAATAAATGTAGGCCATTGCGATGAGTGTGACTGCACCCCCCCCAGCCCAAGTTCCTTTGCAGGGCAGCACCCTGCTGTTGGGTACCTTGGCACTGTCGTTGGCAACGTTCATGAACGTGCTGGACTCTTCCATCGCCAATGTGTCAATTCCGGCCATTGCCGGTGATTTGGGTGTCAGTCCTAGCCAGGGCACCTGGGTGATCACCAGTTTTGGCGTAGCCAACGCCATTTCCGTGCCGCTCACGGGCTGGTTGACACAGCGTTTTGGGGCAGTGCGTTTGTTCACTTGGAGCGTATTGCTGTTTGTACTGACTTCCTGGCTGTGCGGCTTTGCCTCGTCGCTGGAAATGTTGGTGCTGTTTCGGGTGTTGCAGGGGCTGGTGGCTGGGCCCATGATTCCACTGTCGCAAACGCTGTTGCTGTCCAGCTATCCGCGTGCCAAGGCTGGCACGGCGCTGGCGCTGTGGGGGGTGACTACGCTGGTGGCTCCGGTAGTGGGGCCACTGCTGGGGGGCTGGATTACGGATAACGTTTCTTGGCCGTGGATTTTTTATATCAATGTGCCCATCGGCTTGCTGGCAGCAGTTATCACTTGGGGCATTTATCGCCATCGTGAAACCCCCCGTCGCAAGCTCCCCATCGATACCGTGGGCCTGTCGTTGTTGGTGCTGTGGGTGGGTGCTTTGCAACTGATGCTGGACAAGGGCAAGGAGTTGGATTGGTTTGCCTCTGGTGAGATTGTCCTCATGGCTGTGGTGGCAGTGGTCGCTTTTGCGGTGTTCATCGTCTGGGAGTTGACCGATGCACACCCAGTAGTGGATTTGCGGCTGTTTGCCCGGCGCAACTTCGCCTTTGGTGCGTTGGCATTGTCGGTGGCTTATGCGCTGTTTTTTGGCAATGTGGTGTTGTTGCCGCTGTGGTTACAGCAGTGGATGGGCTATACCGCCACTTCAGCCGGGATGGCATTGGCACCTGTGGGGGTGTTTGCCATCTTGCTGACGCCACTGTCTGGGCGCAAAGTGGCCGTGTGGGATCCCCGCCGCATGGCAACGGCTGCTTTTATGGTGTTTGCATTGGTGCTGTGGATGCGTTCGCAATTCACGGTAGAGACCGATATGCGCCATATCCTGATCCCCACATTGATCCAGGGTGGTGCAATGGCCTTCTTTTTCATTCCATTGACCACATTGACGTTGGCTGGATTGACCCCAGACCGTATTCCCGCCGCAGCGGGCCTGAGCAATTTTGTGCGCATCACGGCGGGAGCCATGGGCACCTCGATTGCCACCACCTTGTGGGACAACCGTGCCGCCATGCACCATGCCCACCTGACGGAAGGGCTGGTGCAAGGCCAAGGGGTGTTTGCCAGTACGCTCGATGCCTTAATGGCCTCGGGCCTGAGCAACACACAGGCATTGGCGCAGATCAATCGCCTGATCGACCAGCAAGCCTACACCCGTGCGGCCAATGACGTTTTTCTCGGCTCGGCTGGGATGTTTTTGGTACTGATCAGCCTAGTGTGGTTGACGCAGCGCCCACCACGCATGGGCGCTGCTGGGGCTGCGGATGCCAGCGGTGCCCATTGAGCGCATAGCGGCACCATACACCGTTATGGGGGTAGCAGCCAGTGCTGGCGCTCCTTGGCAATTTCACGCAGAAAGCCCCACACGGCCTGCATTCGGGCCAAATGCTTGGACTCGGCGGGCATACTCATCCAAAAGGTGCGGGTAAAGCGGGCTTCTTCGGGCAGTACGCGCATCAGGAGTGGGTCGCGGTCGGCCAGAAAGGCCGGTAGCACTGCCAGCCCTGCCCCAGCGCGCACAGCCTCGTGTTGTGCGGTGATGCTGGTGCTGCGAAAGGCAAAGCGTTCAGGCTGGTGTAGGGCATCCAAAAACTGCAGTTCTTTGGTAAAAAGCAGGTCATCCACATAGCTGACAAAAGCGTGGTGGCGCAAATCTTCACGCTGTGTCACCAAGGGGCGGCGGGCCAGATATTCACGTTGACCATACAGATGCAGCACATAGTCGGCCAGTTTGCTCACAATGACCGGCCCGCGCCGAGGGCGCTCCAGCGAGATCACAATATCTGCCTCGCGCCGCGACAGATGCACCATGCGTGGCAGGGCCAACAAATCGATGGACAGTTGTGGATGGCGTTGTGTTAACCGGGCCAGTTGTGGCGCCAGAATCAAGGTGCCAAACCCCTCAGTGGCGCCCACACGCACCAACCCCGCCGGGCCGCTGCCCGCCGCAGGCACAACACGCTCCACCCCCATGACCGCAGACTCCATCGCCTCTACCGCAGGTAGCAATTGGCGCCCCAGTTCGGTGAGTCGGTGGCCCCCGGCCTCGCGGGCAAACAGGGCGGCCCCCATTTGCTTTTCTAGTGCCTGAATGTGTCGCGCCACAGTGGTGTGGTCTACACCCAAATGCCGCGCCGCACTGACCAGGGTGCCCGCACGGGCCAATTGCAAAAAGTAGCGCAGGTGATTCCAGTCCATCGTGTTACAGGCAGGCAAGGGATGTGCATTTTTGCAGATCAATTGCGCAAAATTGCCTATTGTTTGAATAAAACCGCACAGATAGGATGCAGTGGCTCGGGCATATAGCCCCATTTCCAGGAGACAACACTGATGACTGCACCTTCCGTCAAACTGCTGATCAACGGCCAATTCGTCGAATCCCAGACCACCCAATGGCGCGATGTCGTCAATCCCGCTACCCAACAAGTGCTTGCCCGCGTGCCCTTTGCCACGCCCGCAGAAATTGACGCTGCCGTCGCTGCTGCCAAAGAAGCCTTCAAAACTTGGAAGAAGACCCCCATCGGCACCCGCGCCCGTATCTTCCTCAAGCTGCAACAGCTCATCCGCGAAAACATGGGTGAACTGGCCGCCCTGCTGACGGCAGAACAAGGCAAAACCCTGCCCGATGCCGAAGGCGATGTGTTCCGTGGCCTCGAAGTGGTAGAGCACGCCGCCAGCATTGGCAACTTGCAATTGGGTGAGCTGGCCAATAACGTGGCCAGTGGTGTGGATACCTACACCCTCTTGCAACCGCTGGGCGTGTGCGCTGGCATCACCCCCTTCAACTTCCCAGCCATGATTCCGCTGTGGATGTTCCCGATGGCGATTGCCACTGGCAACACCTTCGTGCTCAAGCCCTCCGAGCAAGACCCACTGGTGACCATGCGCTTGGTCGAGCTGGCGCTGGAAGCCGGTATTCCTGCCGGTGTGCTCAACGTGATTCACGGTGGCGAAGATGCCGTGAATGCCATTTGCGACCACAAAGACATCAAGGCGGTGTCGTTTGTGGGCTCCACCAAAGTGGGCACCCACGTCTATAACCGCGCCACGCTGGCAGGCAAGCGTGCCCAGTGCATGATGGGTGCCAAGAACCACGCCATCGTGCTGCCCGATGCCAACAAAGAACAAACCCTGAACGCCATTGCCGGGGCATCGTTTGGTGCCGCTGGTCAACGCTGCATGGCCCTGCCAGTGGTGATTATGGTGGGCGAGGCCCAACAATGGGTGCCCGACTTGGTCGCCAAGGCGCAAACCCTCAAGGTCAGTGCGGGCACGGAAAAAGGCACCGATGTAGGCCCAGTCATTTCGCGTGGTGCATTGACCCGCATTGAAGGCCTGATTGAGCGCGGCGTGGCCGATGGCGCAACGCTCGAACTCGATGGCCGCAAGCCCACAGTGCCCGGTTATGAAGATGGCAACTTTGTCGGCCCGACCATTTTCTCGGGCGTGCAGCCCGGCATGGCAATTTACGACCAAGAGATTTTTGGCCCCGTGCTCAGCTTGGTGGCTGCCAAAGACTTGGACGAAGCCATCGAATTCATCAACGCCAACCCCAATGGCAACGGCACAGCCATCTTTACCCAGTCGGGTGCAGCGGCGCGCAAGTTCCAAGAAGAAATCGATGTGGGCCAAGTGGGCATCAACGTGCCCGTGCCTGTGCCGGTGCCGCTGTTCTCGTTCACGGGCTCGCGCGCTTCTAAGTTGGGCGATTTGGGCCCCTATGGCAAGCAAGTCATCCTGTTCTACACCCAGACCAAGACCGTCACGGCCCGCTGGTTTGACGACAGCACGGCGGGTCAAGGTGTTAACACCACCATCAGCCTGAAGTAATAAGCCACGAGGCTGTGGGCCGGGGTGGCACTGGCGCTGCCCCGGCCCACAGCCTTGCAGAACCCTGCTGGAGACTGTTGTCTATGGATTTTGAGCTGACCGAAGATCAACGGGCTTTCGCGCAAACCGCACGCGATTTTGCCCAAGCCGAATTGGCCCCCCATGCCGCCCATTGGGATGCCGAGGGCATTTTCCCGCGTGAGGCCATCGCCAAGGCGGGCGAGTTGGGTTTCTGCGGCCTCTATGCCCCCGAGAATGCGGGTGGTCTGGCTTTGCCCCGGCTCGATGCCACGATGGTGTTTGAAGAACTGGCCGCGGTAGACCCCTCTACCACCGCCTTTATCACCATCCACAACATGGCAACTTGGATGTTGGGCACTTGGGCCACCGATGCCGTGCGCACCACTTGGGGCGAGGCACTGACCACCGGCCAAAAGTTAGCCAGCTACTGCCTGACCGAACCCGGTGCCGGTTCTGATGCCGGTTCCATCAAGACCCGCGCCCAACGCACCGATGCTGGTTATGTGATTAACGGTGCCAAAGCCTTTATCTCGGGTGCTGGCAGCACCGATATGTTGGTGCTGATGGCCCGCACCGGCAGCACCGAAGACGGCGCTAAAGGCATTTCTGCCTTTGCCGTGCCAGCCGATACCCCCGGCATCAGCTACGGCAAAAAAGAAGAAAAAATGGGCTGGAACAGCCAACCCACGCGCACCATCAGCTTTGATAACGTTTGCATCCCCCACGACCACCTGCTCGGCCAAGAGGGCGAGGGCTTCAAAATTGCCATGAAAGGCTTGGACGGTGGCCGCATCAACATTGCCACCTGCTCCGTGGGCGCGGCCCAAGGCGCATTGACGCAGGCACAGGCCTATATGCAGGAGCGCAAACAGTTTGGCAAACCGCTGGCCAGCTTCCAAGCCCTGCAATTCAAGCTGGCCGATATGGCGACCGAGCTGGTAGCCGCCCGGCAAATGGTGCGGCTGGCCGCCAGCAAACTCGATGCTGCGGCTCCCGATGCCAGCACCTATTGCGCGATGGCCAAGCGTTTTGCCACGGATGCCGGTTTTACCGTTTGCAACGAGGCACTGCAACTGCATGGTGGCTATGGCTATATCCGCGAATATCCGCTAGAGCGTCTGCTGCGTGATGCCCGCGTACACCAAATTTTGGAAGGCACCAACGAAATCATGCGCGTCATTATTGGCCGCCGCATGTTGGATGCCGATGCCCCCGACGCTATCCGCTGACATCACCTCACCCCCATAAAACACACTGGAGACATCTTCATGAATATCGCATTTATCGGTTTGGGCAATATGGGCGGCCCTATGGCCCTGAACCTGCACAAAGCCGGCCATACCGTCAAAGCATTTGACCTGTCCACCGCCGCTTGTGACAAGCTGGCTGCCGAAGGCATCACCATTGCTGCCGATACCGCCGCTGCGGTGCAGGGCGCCGAAGTGGTGATCAGCATGTTGCCCGCCAGCGCCCATGTCGAAGGGCTGTTCTTGGGCACAGGCACGCAAGCTGGTATCTTGCCCCTGTTGCCTGCGGGCGCTTTGGTGATTGATTGCTCCACCATTGCTGCGGCCAGTGCGCGCAAAGTGGCCGAAGCCGCACAAGCCCAAGGCGTGCAATTTATCGATGCCCCGGTGTCTGGCGGTACGGGTGGTGCCATTGCGGGCACCCTCACCTTTATGGTGGGTGGCGAGGCTGCTGTGCTGGAGCGTGCCCGGCCCTTGTTGGAAAAGATGGGGGCGAATATTTTCCATGCAGGTGCTGTGGGGGCAGGCCAAACCGCCAAAATCTGCAACAACATGCTGCTGGGTATTTTGATGATTGGCACTTCCGAGGCCATTGCTTTGGGCGTAGCCAATGGCCTAGACCCCAAGGTACTGAGCGAGATCATGCGCCGCAGCTCGGGCGGCAACTGGGCTTTAGAAAAATACAACCCCTGCCCCGGCGTGCATGAGAATGCCCCTGCCAGCAAAGGCTATGCCGGTGGTTTTGGCACCGATTTGATGCTGAAAGATTTGGGCCTATCGCAAGAAAATGCCACTGCCGTGAAGGCGTCCACGCCCTTGGGTGGATTGGCCCGCAATCTCTACGCCATGCACAGCATTGCTGGGCAGGGTGGGCTAGATTTCTCCAGCATCATTCAGATGGTGGGTAAACGCTGATCTGCACAGATAGACCCCTGGCTGCATCCAAGCCGACCTTAAAGGTCGGCTTTTTTTTTACTTCAACACACCTTACTATTCGTAAAAATCTATCCATTCGCACCGATCGATAAGCAAAGATGTCACAAAAAGACACAACCTGAATGGGTCTGCTCTTGGTGTTCGAGTGCTTTTCCTATCCCTTGCCATGCTCACTATTCCACGACGGAAAATACTGAAACAGTTGCTGGCAGGGTGGGGCGGCTGGGAGTTGTGTGTCGCCCATGCTGAAGACTGGCCCACCAAACCCGTCAAGATCGTGGTGCCTTTTCCGCCAGGGGGGTATGCCGACGTTTATGCCCGCCTCTTGGCCGAGCACATGGAGGTTGCGTGGGGCCAGCCTGTCACCGTCCATAATCGTCCAGGCAATGGTGGTGTGGTGGGCGCTGGGGCCGTGGCACAGGCCGTGGGCGATCACCAAACCCTCTTGATGGGCACGGTCGGCACCCATGCTATCAACGCATCATTGTTTGCCCGTCTGCCATACCACCCTGTGACGGATTTTTCTGCGATCAGTTTGGTGGTTCAGGCCGAAGGTGTGCTGGTGGTGCCAGCCGCCTCACCCGCCAGAACCGTACAGGAACTGATTGGATTGGCACGGACACACAACAATTTCAGTTTTGCTTCCGCGGGGCCGGGAACAACCAGCCATTTGGCGGGAGAACTGTTCAGGCATAAAAATAGGCTCAATCTCATCCATGTGCCTTACAAAGGTAACAGTCCGGCCCTGATAGATCTGATTGGCGGACAAACATCCATGATGTTTGCCACCCTGCAAACCGTGATGCCACATTTGCAGTCGGGGCGGTTACGGGCCTTGGCCGTACTAGGGGCACTGAGCACCACCCCACCGCCGTTGGTCAGAGGGTTGCCATCGCTGGCAAAGTCCCCTTGGATGGGCAAGGCGCTGGAGAACTGGGCGGGTCTTTTTGGGCCTGCTGGCATGTCTGCGGCGGTGGTGCAGAAGATCCATGCGCAAGTGCAGCGCATTTTGCAATTGCCGGTGGTACAAGCACGTATGCACGCGGAAGGCATGCACTTTGTGCCCATGAGCAGCCATGAATTTTCCCAGTTCGTGCTACAAGAGATTCTTGCATGGCGGGAGACTGTCCAGGCTTCTGGGGCCGTGATAGAGGGGTAAATCCTTGCTGGGGTGGCCGATGGAGTCAAGGGTTGTCGGGCAGCTCGTGCAAGGAAAAAGGCGATGCGCGCTGCAGCCCGATTTCGCCACAATCGTGCTCCATCAGTCTCTCTATGATGGTTTTGATGCAGTGGGCCACTTGGCGCGTTGCTTCGGTATAGGGGCGTTGGCTGGCAGAGGCCAGCATCAGACGGGTATGGATTTCTGGATTGCGCAGTGGAAACGCCACGAGGCGTTCAGTTTGTAGCTCTTCTCTGACGGCCGATGGCCCGAGCACGGTATGCGCCAAACCCGCAGCAATGATGTCTTTGGTAATGCGCAGGCTGTCTACTTCATACGCCACATTTAACCGAAAACCCTGTTGTTGTGCGGTTTGCTCCAGTGTCCGACGCAATCCATGTTGGCGACTAGACAGCAGCAACGGGACACGGGCCAATTGTTCAAAGTCGATTTCTGTGTGTGCTTGGTGTTCACACGGTGCTGCATGGGGGGCGCAGATCAGTGCCAGCCGGATATCGGCCAACGGTTCCAGCCGTATATGGTGAGAGCGGCGTGCGTGGTGCAGCACTGCCAAGTCAAGCCGAGCATCTTGCAGCCATTCATGGATATGGCCGCTGTAGCCCTCCACCACATTGAGGCGTATGCCCGGAAATTGCTGGCGCACCATGTGAAACAACGCTTGCCCTAGAAAACTCACTGTGGTGGGGGGCATACCCACCGCGACTTCGCCTGCCACCTGTTCACGGCTGGCACGCATGTCTGCGGCCACTTGGCGCAACTGGCTGAGCAGTGGCTGTACGCGGGCAATGAATTTCTCTCCGTCGGGGGTCAGGGCCACCCCGCGCCCGTGGCGGTACAGCAACCGCACTGCACATTCTTCTTCTAGTTTTTGCACCTGCCGCCCTAGGGATGGCTGGGTAATACCCAATACAGCCGCTGCCCGCGAAAAGCTGCCTAACTCGGCCACTTGCAATAGGTATTCGATGCGTTTGAGATTCATGGTGCTGGTGCAGTGTAGTGCTGGATTTTGCACAGTTACTCTGAAATAGCTCCCAGTCTTGTGCCTCTAACGCATAGCTGATAGAGCAAGTAGGGGCATCTCAAAGATGGCGCAGACCGTAATCTCATTACCCCATTGCCCTTTGGGAACTTGCCTTATGACCGCGCTGATTTCTCCCATTTTTGATAGACCCACCATCCGCCAAAACATTGTCTTTATTGAAGACAACCTTACCGATTGGCAAAAACTGGTGCCATCACTGGCATCAGAAGCCCATGTTGTGGTGCTTGACAGCCAAAAAGACGGGTTGCAGCAGATGGCGGAGTATTTAGCCGGGTTGCCACAAGGCAGTGTCGATGCTATTCATTTGTTGAGTCATGGCAGTGCTGGTCAAGTGCAACTGGGCTATACCACTTTGGGGACGCACAACCTACAGGGGTATGCAGCAGAGCTAGCCATGATTGGCCGTGCCTTGAGCGCAGAGGGCGACTGGCTGCTGTACGGTTGCGATGTGGGGGCCGCAGAGGCAGGCGCCTCTTTGCTAGCTCAGCTGCACCGCATGACCCAAGCCGACATAGCCGCATCCACCAACCTCACAGGCCATGCCGCACAGGGAGGCGACTGGGTGTTGGAAACACGTGTTGGTGAGGTGAGCGCCGCTGGATTGGTATTGCCTGACTATATGAATGCACTGGCCGTCACCGTGAGTAATAACTTTGCTACAGGATTGAATTCTCCTGTGGATTTAACCACGGATAGTCAGAATAATTTGTATGTGGTTTCTTACGACAATAATCAAATATATAAAATAAATTCTGTGGGCGGTGCTATTTCTGGTGGTGCTGCCGGGGCAGGGTTTTTTAGTGTCTCTGTAGTAAATATCGTATCCGTAGCGATTGATTCTTTGGGCAATTTATATGCTGGGACGGGAAATAGAAATCATTCTGTCATTAAATACCCGGCCAGTGGCGGTGTGCCTGGCAATTCGGATGGGGTGGATGTTGCCACTGGTTTTAATCTGATTGCTGATCTTTTGGTAGCATCAGATGGGTATTTGTATATTGCAGATTCTGGTGACGGCAAGGTTTATAAGATGCCCAACGTGGGTGGCCCTTTTACGCCAGTCAACGCATTGGAATTTGCCGTGGTTCCAGGAGCGCAGCAAATCTACATTGATGCCAATAACAATCTGTATGCAACCAGTGCAGATAGTAAAAAAGTTATTAAATTCTCAGCGTCAAATGGGCAAGTGTCTCTTAGCAGCCCGAGTGACTTTATCACTGGCTTGTCTTATCCACAAAACATTACCAGCGATGGGGTTCATTTTTATGTGGGTGATGAAGGGACGTTGTATAAATTTGGTCTTTCTGGTGGCGTGGCCGCCCCGGCCAATATTGAGCACACCTTTTCTGGGGCATCCATTACCGAGGTGATGTGGGCTGGAGCGGGGTCTAATACACTGTATGTGACGTTGGATAACAGCACCATCAGCAAGATTGCGCTCTCTGCATTCAATACTGCACCGACCATTACTTCTGATGCCGTTGGCGCGGTGGATGAAAATGCCGATATCAGCACGGTGGTGTATACCGCCACTGCCTTTGACGCAGAAAGTAACGCCATCACCTATTCGCTGTCTGGCACAGATGCCAGTTTGTTCTCTATCGGCAGCACCACGGGTGTGTTGCGTCTGCTGGCATCGGCCAATTACGAAGCCAAGAGCAGCTACAGCATTGATATCGTGGCCAGCGATGGCATCGCCAGTTCCACTAAACCAGTGACTATCCATGTCAATGATTTAAATGATGCCCCGGTGTATTCCAGCGGTAGTACGGGCAGTGTTGCCGAAAATGCCGCCACCACTACGGTGGTGTACACAGCCGTCGCTACCGATCCGGATGGGGACACCATCACCTATACCCTTTTGGGTACCGATGCTGCCTTGTTCAGTATCAATGGCAGCACTGGCGCAGTAACGCTCAACGCCTCGGCCAACTACGAAGCCAAAAGTAGCTACAGCATTAGTGTGTTGGCACAGGATGGTGTGACCACCACGCCGAAAGCAGTCACCATCAATGTGACCAACATCAACGAAAAGCCAGTGCTGACGGCCCCGGCCTCGCAAAGTGTCAATCAGGGCGTGGCAACGGCTCTCACGGGGATCAGCGTGGCAGACCCGGATGCTGGTGCCAATATGATCACCATGTCGCTGTCGGTACCGGCGGGCACATTCACCAGCATGGGCAGTGGCGGTGTGACCGTGCTGGGCAACGGCACCAGCGCCATCACACTGAACGGCACACAAACCAATATCAACGCCTTCATGGCGGCCAGCAAGGTGCAATACACCACGGCTGTTGGTGCCACTGGTACTGTGACATTGAGCATTGGCTCTAATGATGGCGGCAATACGGGCGTTGGTGGTACACAGACCGACAGTAAGACCGAAACCTTGAATATTGCGGTAGCCAATGCTGCACCAATTGTCACCAGTGGTACCAGCGGCAGTGTGGCTGAAAATGCTGCCACCAGCACGGTGGTGTATGCCGCTACCGCCAGTGATCCCGATGGTGATGCGCTCACCTACTCGCTCACGGGCACCGATGCTGCCTTGTTCACTATTGATGCCGCTGGCGCTGTGCGCCTGATCAGTGCAGCCGACTTTGAGGCCAAGCCCAGCTACAGCGTGGTTGTCAATGCCAAGGATGCCACCAATGCGGCGGCCACCCAATCGGTCACTATTCAGGTCACTGATGTTGATGAAGCACCACACTTTGCCAGCGGTGCCACTGGCACCGTGGCAGAGAATGCCGCCACCAGCACGGTCATTTACAACGCAGTGGCCAGTGATCCGGAAAGTGGCACAGTGAGCTATTCATTGGCTGGAGCCGATGCCAGCGCATTCACGATCCACAGCAGCACCGGCGCACTGACGTTGAACACGTCAGCCAATTACGAAACCAAGAGCAGCTACAGCCTGACCGTGATTGCTGCGGATGCTGCCGCCCATACCACGGAACAAGAGCTCACTGTCAATGTGAGCAACCTGAACGAAAAACCGGTCATTACCGCACCGGCTTCACAAAACATTCTCCAGGCCAGCGCCACCGTCCTTACGGGCATCAGCGTGGCCGACCCGGATGCCAGCGCCAGCCTGATCACCCTCTCGCTGTCGGCAGCCGCAGGGAGCTTTAGCGCCACCACCGGCGGGGGGGTAACGGTCACTGGCAGTGGCACCAACGCCATGACCCTGAGCGGTGCCCAAAGCAGCTTGAATGCCTTTATGGCAGGCAGCGGTGTCAGCTACACCAGTGCTGTGGGGGCCACTGGCACCGTCACACTCAACATTGCCAGCGACGATGGCGGCCATAGCGGTGCAGGCGGCACACAAACTGACAGCCAAACAGAAACCCTGAACATTAGTCTGGGCCCCAGCACCACAGTGAGCACGGTGGTCTTCTCTGCGGACACAGGAGTCAGTGGCACTGATTTGGTGACCAACACCGCCGCCCAAACCATCACCGGTACCCTGAGTGCTATCACCGTAGCCGGTGAGACGGTGGAGGTCTCTTTGGACAATGGTGTCACTTGGTTGGTGGCCACCAACACCATCGGCCAAAACAACTGGAGTTTAGGGGCGCAGACCCTCGCGGCCAGCAACACCCTGCAAGCACGGGTTTCCAATGCTTCTGGAACTGGTACGGCCTTGGCACGGCCCTATGTTTTGGATCAGGCGGTTCCAACCACCACGATTGCTACCAAAACTCTCTTGGCCGATACCGGAGCCAGCAGTATCGACTTTATTACCTATACCGATGAACAGACCGTTAGCGGCACGCTGAATACAGCCACTGTGACCGGAGAAATCGTGCAGGTTTCTCTAGATAATGGTGCCACTTGGACTACAGCTACCAATACCATTGGCTCTAGCAGTTGGACGCTGGCGGGGCAGACACTGATTGCCAGTAACACCCTGAAGATACGCGTGGCCGATACAGCAGGTAATACGGGTACTGAGAGTAGCCAAGCCTATGTATTGGATACCGTAGCGCCCAGTCTTCATGCGGCAGGTAGTACCCCTGCGGACAATGCAGCCAGTGCAGGTATTGGTAGCGATATTACGCTGCGTTTCACAGAAGCCTTGCATTCCAGCTCAGATACCAGCAAAGTCTATTTGAAGGATATCGTGAACCACACTCTCATTGCGGCCACGGTACATATCAATGGCAGTGGTGAGATGATTATCCAACCCAACACCCCATTGGGTTATGGTGTAGCTTATTACGTGAATTGGGATGCTGGTGCCCTGCAAGATACTGCGGGTAATGCAGCGGTTGGGGTTAACGACACCAATACTTACAACTTCACTACCGCTAGTGCGCCCGCACCAGCACCAGCACCAGCACCAACTCCCGATCCTGCACCCACCCCAGCTCCAGCTCCAGTTCCTGTACCCACACCCACTCCTGCACCTGCACCTGCACCTGCACCTGCACCTGCACCCAATATCGAGACGGTGGACGGCACCACCGTTCACACACAAATCACGACCCAGACCGACAGCAGCGGCCAAATCCTCACCACCACTACCCAAACCATTTCCCCTGTCAGC
Source organism: Giesbergeria sinuosa (assembly GCF_042652905.1). Classification (NCBI taxonomy): domain Bacteria; kingdom Pseudomonadati; phylum Pseudomonadota; class Betaproteobacteria; order Burkholderiales; family Comamonadaceae; genus Giesbergeria; species Giesbergeria sinuosa. The sequence continues at coordinate 17,040 of NZ_JBHSHJ010000011.1, forward strand.
AACTCCCGCCCCGAAGATGCCAACACCCCCCACGGCGCACTGGCCGATATCCCCTTGGCGAAAGACAGCACTGGACAACCTTTGTTGCAGGTGAGCTTGCCCGTCGGTGTGGGCCTGACCTCCGAAAGCATCGACGCCAGCCGTTTGACTCTGCGCGAAAAGCTCATTCAGGCCAGTCAGCCCCGTATCGATCTGCCGGCTGACTTTCAAGATGTGTTGGCCCAAGGCATTGACCAGTATGTTCCCGGTGTTGCCGACCCAGATCAAATCACGGTGCGTACCATCACCCTGGGCACTACCAGCACCACGGCACCTGCCGAGGCCATCCTCATTCGTGGCACCACGGGCACTGGTGAAGACGACAGCCACAACCCGCAGCGCGGCGAGGCACTGGTGATTGATTGTCGCCAGTTGCCCCCCGGCACCATGCTGGATTTGAGCTTGGTCGAGTTTGCCATCGTCATTGGCCCCACCCACGCCTTTGGTGGCACTGGGCGCAACTATGTGATTGGCGATGGTAGTGCCCAATTTCTGGTGCTCGGTGCGGATGATGATGTGCTGCGTGGCGGCGATGGTGACGACACCATTGGCTCCCAAGGCGGTGACGACCAGCTCTTTGGGGATGGGGGCAACGACTGGGTGGTGGGCGGTATCGGCAACGATACCTTGCAAGGCGGTCTGGGCAACGACCTGCTTCAAGGCGGGGCCAGTGATGCAGGACACTGGCGTTTTGCGCTGACCCCAGCAGGATGGCTGCATGTGGCCTTCACGCCCCAACACAGCCCACTGGCCAATAGCACTGGGGGCAGCGTGACAGATGCTTGGAGCAATGATCATGGCAGTGGTTTGATCACCGATCCGCGCTTTGCCTGGATCTATGACGACTACCCCGTGGCCCAAGACGCTGCCCTGCTGGTGCATGCACTGGTGGGGCAACTCCCTACCTTAACCGCTATGGGGGCTTTGGCGGGAGGCGATTACAACAGCACTGACCTGGGGGCTATGGCCCATGCTTACTGGTTACAAACCCATGCTGCGCTGGCGGCCTCGTCTATGCAGGTGCAGGTGGCTGCCGTTTTGGAGCAGGTGTGGGGCGCGGGCCAAGCGACTACAGAACTGACCGCCCTGGGCGTGGACTATCTGAACGCCGGTGGGAGCTGGTCTGCTATCTGGCTGGCCTTGGCCCAACATCCGCAACACAGCCACGGTTTGCGTGATGCCCAGGGCTATCTTTCGCTGATTGACCAGCATCTGAGCGAGACGGGTTGGTCGGTAGAAGCGGGCAACAACACCCTGTTGGGTGGGGGCGGTCACGATGTGTTGGTGAGCGGTCATGGTAGCGATACGCTCGATGGTGGCGAAGGGACAGATATGGCGGTGTATTGGGGTGCCTTGCTCGATTATGAAATCGCCCCGATACCCCATGCCAACACCGGGGGTGGGCATGATGCACTGATGCGGCACAAAGCCAGTGGTGCGGTGGATGTGTTGCGGGCGATAGAAATGCTGCAAGTGGGCGGTGTGGTGTACCAGATGCCAGAAGATCCGGCCCAATCGACCAGCCCACTGTATGTGGAACTGGCCGACCATCTGTTGTTGGTGGGACAGGCCACGGAGGGTGGGCTGGCTTGGAACCAGAATTGGCTTTGGTAAACCGCCCTTTGCTGCTCCAGATGTTGCACCAAAGCATCTGGCGTGGTGGTTACAACCCCTCGGCCAATGTGTCAGCCCAGTCGTAGAGTGCCCCCAAAATGGCTTCGGCCCGTTCGTCCGCAGTTTCAGACAGTTGGTCGATTTCTTGGTGCAACTGTTCTAGGGTACGTGCGCCGCCCTGCCCATCGAGCAGGCAGGCACTGCGGTGGGCCAGCCAGCGTTCTTGTTCCATATCGTCTAGCGATTCATAAAAATTCCGCGCCCGGTAGCGGAACAGGATTTCATCCAGCCGGGGGTCATCAAAGTGGCCGTGTACCCGTGCCAGCGCATCACCGTGGGCCCGGCGCAAATCGTTCAGGCGGTAGCGGTCGTTAGGGCCTACAAAACCAGCATACAAGGCTTGCTCTACATCCAGCGCAGGTTCTGGCGCACGGGCAAACACTGTGGGCCAGATCGCGCTCATGTCGGGCAGATCACGGGCCACGGCGGCGTGTTGTAGGGCTTGGTCGATGTCGATGCCCCAACGTTGGGCCAGTGCGGGAGTGAGGGTTTTTAAGTTGCTCACCACCATGGGTGACTTGTTCAAATGGATAGTCTTGATGGGCAGGCGGCAGACGCCCTCGGGCAAATCGGCACTGCGGGTAAACAGGCGCAGGCGCAGGGTTTCTGCATCTATGTTGGCCAGTTCGCTGGGGTTGTGGGCCAAGTCCCAGACGATGACTTCATTTTTGTTGGTGGGGTGCTGGGCTAAAGGCCAAACTACGGCCAAGCAGCCTTGTTCTGCCGGAAACATGCCCGACACATGCAAAAAAGGCCGTGCCGTTTGTGTCGTCACCGGCCAATGCAGCTCTGCTGCCACGCGGTCTTTTTTGTGCAATGCAAAGCAAAAATCGAACAAACGTGGGTTGTGCTGGCGCACCAACCGGGCCAGTGCAATGGTGGCACGTACATCCGACAAAGCATCGTGTGCCTGTGCATGGGCCAGACCATTGGCCCGGCTCAAGTCTTCAAGCTTGAAGCTGGGGCTGCCATCGGCCTTGGTGGGCCAGACGATACCTTCTGGGCGCAGTGCATAGGCCATGCGCACCACGTCCAGCAAGTCCCAGCGGCCACATTGGTTTTGCCATTCACGGGCATAAGGGTCAATCAGGTTGCGCCAGAACAGAAAGCGCGTGAACTCGTCGTCAAAACGGATGGTGTTGTAGCCCACGCCCACGGTGCCGGGGCGGGCCATTTCTGCCTCAATACGTGCGGCAAACTCGCGCTCGGGCACGCCCCACTGCCCCGCCTGTTGTGGCGTGATACCGGTGATGAGGCACGATTGCGGATCGGGCAGGTAGTCGTTGGACGGCTGACAGTACAGCATCAGTGGCGCATCGATCTCATTCAACTGGGCATCGGTGCGGATGGCGGCAAACTGCGCGGGCCGATCACGCCGGGGGTCTGCGCCAAAGGTTTCGTAATCGTGCCAAAGAAAAGTGTGGTTGGACATGGCGCAGTGCCCCAAAGGCAAGGAAGGAGGGTAAGAAACTTTAACGGAAACAGGCCGCTACAGCTTTAGCTGTGGATGTGGACAATGTCGCCGGTGGAGCGGCTTTGCAGCCGGGCATACAGCCCCCCGCGGGCCAGCAGTTCGGCATGGGTGCCTTGCTCCACAATGCTTCCGTGCTCCATCACCACGACACGGTCAGCGTGTTCAATGGTGGAGAGCCGGTGCGCAATCACCAGCGTAGTGCGGCCTTGCATCAGGCGTTGCAGGGCTTCCTGTACCAGCCGCTCCGATTCGGTGTCTAGTGCCGACGTGGCCTCATCCAGAATCAGGATCGGTGCATTTTTGTACAAGGCACGGGCAATGGCCAACCGCTGGCGTTGTCCACCCGAGAGCTGGGTGGCATTGTGGCCTACGGGTGTGTGCATTCCTTGGGGTAGGGCGGCCACATGGGCCGCCAAGTTGGCGGCCTCCAGACAAGCCTGCACACGCGCCTCATCTACCACAGTGCCCAAGGCCACATTGGCGGCAATGGTGTCATTGAACATCACCACATCTTGGCTTACCAGTGCAAACTGAGCGCGCAGCGCCTGGAGTTGCCAGTCTGCCAGTGTGTGTCCATCCAACAAAATGTCGCCGGTGGTGGGAGTCAGAAAGCGCGGCAGCAAATGCACCAAGGTACTTTTGCCAGCACCAGATGGCCCAACCAGCGCCACCACCTCACCGGGCTTGATCACCAGATTGACCTCGGCCAGCGCCGGTGCTTGATCGGTGCCAAAACGTACACCCACTGCCCGCAATTCCAACGTGCCCAGTGCATGGGTGGGGGCGTAGCTGCCACCCTTTTCTGCAGGAGCCTCCCCCAACAAGGCCAGCCCACGCTCTAGGGCAGCCAGCCCACGGGTGATGGGGCTGCTCACATCGGCCAGACGGCGCAGCGGTGTGATCAGCATCAGCATGGCCGTGATGAACGAGATAAAACCACCCACGGTTAAATCGTTTTGTGCCAGCCCCAACGTGCGGCTTTGCCATAGCGCCGTGCAAATCACGGTGGACAAGGCTGCAGCCGCCATCAGTTGTGTCAGCGGCGTCATGGCCGAGGCAGAAATGGTGGATTTGATGGCCAGTTGGCGCAGCTCTTGCCCCAGTGCAGCAAAGCGTTGCGCTTGGCTGGCTTGGGCGCCATGCAGGCGTACCATGCGATGTGCCAGCACATTCTCTTCGACCACATAGGCCAAGGCGTCGGTGGCTTGTTGGCTGCTTTTGGTCAGCCGGTACAGGCGGCGCGAAAGGGTTTTCATGACCCAGGCCACGCCGGGGGCCACCACGGCCACAATCAGGGTCAGTTGCCAGTTCAGGTAGAGCAAATAAGCCAACAGCGCCAACAGGGTAAAGCCATCGCGCGAGATGCCCAGTGCCGCCTGCACCAGCAGTGTGGAGCCAGTTTGCACTTCATACACAATGGTATTGGCCAGGCTGCTGGCCGATTGCCGGGAGAATAAACCCATTTCGGCGGCCAGCAAGCGGTCAAATAGGGTGCGGCGCAGGGCCAACATGCCCTCATTGGCAATGCGGGCCAGCGCATACTGCGCGGCAAACAGCGCCAGTCCGCGCACCAAAAACAGCCCCATGATGGCTACAGGCACTTTCCACAACGCCAGCGTGCCTTGGGTAAAACCTTGGTCTAACAGTGGTTTGAGCAAGGCGGCCAAAAGGGGTTCGGTCAAGGCACCGGCCAACGTGCCGATGATGGCCAAGCCCCAGGCGAGTCGTTGACCGCCAAAATACACGGCCAGTCGTGCCAAACGGGTGCTCAGGCGCGCATGGGCGACGTCAGAGGAGGGCTCAGAGCCGACTGGCGTTGTAGAGTGATCAGTGGTTTGCATGTGGCGCGGATTCTACGGTTGCCACTGTCCTTGCCTTGGTGCTTGCACACATGGTTTTTGCGCCTTGGTAACATCGCCGCTTCTGTTCGGCCATTGCCCGACTCCTGTCCGCTTATGACCCACCACCCGATCTTCCCCACCTCCTCTGTTGCGGCTCTGCCGCGCCTGTCCCGTCGCCATGCCCTGACTGCTGCGCTGGCTTCTTCGGCCCTGCCGGCGCTGGCCCAGTTCCGGGTCGAAGTCTCTGGCGTGGGTCTGACCCAATTGCCGGTGGCTATTGCCCCTTTCCGTGGCGAAAACCAATCGCCACAAAAAATTGCCGCCATCGTGCAGGCCGACCTCGAACGCAGCGGCCAGTTCCGTGGTGTGGATGCCAGTGGCACCTCCATGGATGAGAGCATGCGCCCTGATTTGGGCCAGTGGCGGCAAAAATCTGCCGAGGCACTGGCCGCTGGCAGCATCACTCGGTTGGCCGATGGCCGTTTTGAAGTGCGGTTTCGTCTATGGGACGTAGTGCGCGGTCAGGATATGGGCGGCCAAAGTTATGCCGTAGTCACGGCAGATCTGCGGTTGGCAGCCCATCGGGTGGCCGACTTTATCTATGAAAAACTCACCGGCCAGCCGGGCATTTTTTCTACCCGTCTGGCCTATGTGACCAAGGCGGGGCCACGCTACAGCCTTTGGGTGGCCGATGCAGACGGAGAAAACGCCCAAGCCGCACTGTCGAGCCCAGAGCCTATTATTTCTCCGGCTTGGTCGCCTTCGGGAATGCAACTGGCGTATGTGTCGTTTGAGTCGCGCAAGCCAGTGGTTTATGTGCACGACATTGCAACTGGCCGCAGGCGCCTGATTGCCAATTTCAGAGGGTCTAATAGTGCTCCGGCTTGGTCTCCTGATGGCCGCACTTTGGCCGTTACCCTGAGCCGCGATGGCAATTCGCAGCTTTATGCCATTGATGCCAACGGCGGCGAGCCGCGCCGTCTGATGCAAAGTGCTGGCATTGATACCGAGCCGGTCTACTCTTCCGATGGCCGCAGCATTTATTTTGTCAGTGACCGGGGGGGCGCACCACAGATCTACCGTGTAGCCGCCTCTGGGGGCAGTGCTGACCGTGTCACCTTCACGGGCAGCTACAACATTTCGCCCAGCGTCAGCCCCGATGGCCGTTGGCTGGCCTATATCTCGCGTGTGGGCGGAGCGTTCAAACTGCATGTGATGGAGCTTTCTAGCGGCAATGCCACAGCCATCACCGATACCAGTGCCGATGAAAACCCCAGTTTTGCCCCCAACAGCCGCTTGATTGTTTATGCGACCCAGCAGCAAGGCCGCGAAGCCCTGATGACGACGACCCTCGATGGGAAAATCAAAGCCCGTTTGGCCGGTCAGGGCGGCGATATTCGCGAGCCTGACTGGGGGCCATTCCAAAAGCAGTGATTTTTCGTAGTTTCTTTATTATTTTTCAAGTTGTAGGAGTTTTTCATGATCAAGCGTTTTTCCTTGGCGGTAGCGGCTGCCATATTGGTAGCCGGTTGCAGTTCTGGTGTCAACCTGGATGGCAAAGCACCCGTGGAGGATGCATCGGCCATCGCCATCCCAACGCAAAATGGCACGCTCAATGGCGCACAGTCGGGCAATGCGGGCATCAGCGGTGTGGCTGGCGTCAATCTGTCTCAATCTGGTGCTAACCAAGCTGGCCCCGCTGGCATCAGCCGTGTGGTCTATTTTGACTACGATAGCTATGCCATCAAGCCCGATTTCCAGTCTTTGATTGATGCCCACGCCAGCTTTATCAAGTCTGGTCAAGGCCGTACCGTGATGATTGAAGGCCACACAGACGAGCGCGGTGGGCGTGAATACAACCTTGCCTTGGGCCAAAAACGTGCCGAAGCCGTGCGCCGCGCTCTGGGGCTGCTGGGTGTGCCCGACACCCAAATGGAAGCGGTGAGCTTTGGTAAGGAAAAGCCCGCTGCGATGGGCCACAACGAAGATGCCCACGCGCAAAACCGCCGCGCTGAACTCTCTTACCGCTGATGCCAAGGTTTACTACTACGTTGCCCCGCCGTTTTGCGGCGGCCTCGCTGCCCGCCTTGGTGTTGGTGCTGTCGGGCGCTTGCCTGCCTGCGGCGCAAGCGGCCTTGTTTGAAGACGATGAAGCCCGGCGGGCCATTTTGGAGCTGCGCCAGCGCGTCGATAGCTTGCAGCAAGCCAATCAGCGCACGACAGAAGATGTGCGTCGCACGGGTGATGATGGCTCTCAGGTGCGCCGCAGTTTGCTGGAGTTGCAAAACCAGATTGACGCTTTGCGCACCGAGACAGCCAAATTGCGTGGTCAAAACGAGCAGTTGCTGCGTGAAGTGGCCGAGCTGCAACGCCAGCAGCGTGATATTGCTGTGGGCGTGGATGAGCGCCTGCGCCAGTTCGAACCGATCAAAGTATCGGTCGATGGTCAGGAGTTCATGGCCGATCCGGCAGAGAAAACAGCTTTTGAGGCTGCGCTGGCCGGGTTTCGCAGTGGCAAGTTTGCCGATGCGCAAACGGCCTTTGCCGGTTTCTTGAAGCAATACCCCCGCAGTGGCTATGCGGCATCGGCTCGCTTCTGGTTGGGCAATGCCCAGTACGCCACGCGCAACTACAAAGAAGCCATCACCCACTTCAAGGCATTGCTGGCCGCAGCGCCTAACCATGCCCGCGCTCCAGAGGCCGCCTTGTCAATTGCCAACTGCCAAATGGAGCTGAAAGAAACCCGTGGTGCCCGCAAGACGCTAGAAGACTTGCTGGTGGCCTATCCCAAATCGGAAGCCGCCAGCACCGCCAAAGAGCGGCTGGCGCAGATGAAGTGATGTTGCCAGCACCGGAGATGCAAGCCGATGCCGAGCGCCAAGCCCTCCAGCAGCGCCGTTTTGGTGGGCTGGAGCGGCTCTATGGTCGTGCTGGGGCTGCGCAGATACGTGCAGCCCATGTGGCTGTGGTGGGCATTGGCGGGGTTGGCTCTTGGGCTGCCGAGGCGTTGGCACGCAGTGGCGTTGGGCGGCTCACGCTGATCGACCTTGACCATGTAGCGGAGTCCAATCTCAACCGGCAGATTCATGCTTTGGATAGCACGGTGGGCCAAGCCAAGGTGCAGGCCATGCGTGAGCGTATTGCCCATATCAACCCCGACAGCTTGGTGCATTGCATTGAGGACTTTGTCGAGCCGGGCAACTGGCCTGCCATCTTGCCACCGGGCGTGGACGCAGTCATAGATGCCTGTGATCAAATTCAGGCCAAAACAGCAATGGCTGCTTGGGCGCGGCAGCAGCGTCAGTGCTTTATCAGTGTGGGCGCGGCAGGCGGCAAGCGCCATGCCCACAAGGTGGATATTGACGACTTGGCCCATACGACCCACGACCCGTTGCTGGCACAGTTGCGCTATCGGTTGCGTAAGCAGCACGGGGCACCCCGCGAGGGCAAAAGAATCGGTGTCCCCTGCGTGTTCAGTCGAGAAGCCGTGGCACCCCCCGATGCTTCTTGTGCTGTCGAGGGGGATGGCAGCCTCAACTGCCACGGCTATGGCTCTGTGGTGGCCGTGACGGCTACCTTTGGTCAGTGTGCTGCCGGTTGGGTGTTGGAGCAACTGGCCCAGTAGGGCGGCTGCGGTGTTCAGTAGGTGATGGTTTCCACGCCTTGGGCTGTGCCCAATAGGCAGACCGATGCTTTCTGGTGGGCAAAAATGCCCACCGTGACCACGCCGGGCCATTGGTTGATGTTGGATTCCCAGCCCAATGGATCGGTGATATGCAGGCCACGCACATCCAAAATGTGCTGGCCGTTGTCGGTCACCAGTGGTTGGCCATCCTTCAGGCGCAGGGTGGCCTCACCACCCAGTGCGGCAAAGCGGTGGGCAATTTGCTGGGCCGCCATCGGAATCACTTCCACGGGCAGTGGAAACTGCCCTAATGTGGGCACGCGTTTAGAGGCATCGGCAATGCAGACAAAACGCTGTGCCAGTGCGGCAACAATTTTTTCGCGGGTCAATGCGGCACCGCCACCCTTGATCATGTAACCGTGGCCGTCGATCTCGTCGGCACCATCCACATACACCGACAACTGCTCCACCTCATTAGCGTCTAGTACCGGAATGCCAATAGCGCGCAGCCGTTCGGTGCTGGCTACCGAGCTGGACACGGCGGCACGCACTTGGTCTTTGATGGTGGCCAATGCGTCAATAAATTTGTTGACCGTAGAGCCCGTGCCCACGCCCACAATGTCGCCAGGGGTGACATAGCGCAGGGCTGCTTGGCCTACTAGAGCTTTGAGTTCGTCTTGGGTGGGGGAGGAGAGAGTCGTCATGGGAGAAAATCTAGGGATTAACCCTTCATTATCCCCATGTCCCTGATTCCCTACGCCCTTACCCGCCCGTTCCTGTTTGGCATGGATGCCGAAGCTGCCCACGACTTGACGATGGACATGCTGACCCGTGGTCAAGGCACCCCCCTGCAATGGGCTTGGTGCCATGACACGGTGAACGATCCTATTGAGTTGGCTGGTCTGACCTTTCCCAATCGGGTGGGTATGGCCGCCGGATTGGACAAAAACGCCCGCTGTATTGATGCCCTGGGGGCTATGGGCTTTGGGTTTGTAGAGGTGGGCACTGTGACACCCAAACCCCAGCCCGGCAACCCCAAGCCCCGTATGTTTCGCCTGCCCAAGGCCCATGCACTCATCAACCGCTTGGGTTTTAACAACGATGGTCTGGATGCCTTTGTCCGCAATGTGCAACAAGCAAAGTTTCGCCAGCAAAAGCGCCGCCATCCCATGTTGTTGGGGCTGAATATTGGCAAGAACGCGACCACGCCTATTGAGGAGGCCACCCGCGACTACCTCACTTGCTTGGATGGCGTTTACCCCCATGCCGATTATGTGACGGTCAACATCAGCTCGCCCAACACGCAAAATCTGCGCAGCCTGCAAAGCGATGAGGCCTTGGACGCCTTGTTGGGGGCGATTGCCGATCGACGTGAGGTATTGGCCCGCCAGCCCGGCCCCGGCGGTCAGGCACGGCGCGTACCAATCTTTGTCAAGATTGCGCCGGATCTGGACGAGTCTCAGGTATCGGTGATTGCTGCTACCTTGCAGCGCCACGGCATGGATGGTGTGATTGCCACCAACACCACCATCCGCCGTGAGGCGGTGCAGGGCTTGCCTCATGCCCAAGAAACGGGCGGCTTGAGTGGTGCGCCAGTGCTCGAGGCCAGCAACCGGGTGATTGCACAACTGCGTGCTGCCTTGGGCAAGCAGTTTCCGATCATTGGCGTGGGTGGCATCATGAGCGCCGAAGATGCAGTCAGCAAAATTCGCGCGGGCGCCGATGTGGTGCAAATTTATACAGGGCTGATTTATGCCGGGCCGGGGCTGCCCAGCAGCGCCGCCCGTGCGATCAAGGCGATGCGCTAAAACCATCCGGGGGGCATAAGCCCCCCGGATGGTTAGGCTGTTTAGCCGCGCAGCCGAAGCAACAGGGGTAGCAACACCCCCGCCCAACGAGCCAGCCGTTGGGGGCCAGCGGCCCAGGCCAGGCCCGCGCAGGCGGCCACGGCCAACGGATGCTGCCGTACAAACCACGCCAGACGCCCTGTCAATGCAGAAGACAGCAGGGCAGCCCCGACATGGCCTTGACCGCTACTACTGGCTTGGCGCTGTTGGGCCCGCCAAGCCACCAAACGCTGGCGCTGAGCGTGCATTCGATCCAACAAACGCTGTTGTTCTGGTGTGGGCGTGGTGGGAGAGAGAGACATAGGGTTGTGCAGCATTGCATTCAGAGTTGGTCTTTGACCACCTGCCAGTCTTTGTGCAACTCTTGGCGTGTCAGGGCAAAAGCATGGCCTGCGCGCCGGACGCTCGACACCAGCGCCACCACAGTGCCAATCCAAGCCAAGCACCACAGGCCTGCCAGCACCCACGCCACCAAGCCGCGCTGTGGGGTGTCCCAAAAATGCACCAACACCGCCAATGACAGCACCAGCAATGCCACCACTGTAATGGCGGTGACGACAATTGCCAGCACCAGCACTTGGCGCAGACGTTGCCTTTGTTCCAACCATTCCAGCCGTGCCAGCGACAGACGGTCTTCGGCGGCTATGGCACCTTCTGCCAGCAGAACACGCCAGCGCGCCACCCAAGCATCCAACCCCAGTAAAGCAATCCAGTTCATAGAGGGCACTGGCTCCGTCTGGGGGGGGCTGCGATGGGCACGGTTTGCAAAGCCAACAAGGGTTTAGCGGCGCGAGAGCAGAAAGCCCACCACAGCACCAACGGCCAGTGCAGCGCCAGCAACGCGCCAAGGCTCGTCGTGGGCATAACGGTCAGCGGCGCGGGCAGCATCTTTGGCTTGACGGGCGGCCTCTTGTGCGGCGTGCACTGCTGCGTCGCGGACGTTGTGCATGCCATCGTCCAGACGCTGGCGCAAGATTTTGATTTCTGGCACGTTGTCGAGGTCTTTGCTCGAGATCAGGCCACGCAGATCAGCAACCAGTTTTTCCAGTTCGGTTTGGGTGCTAGAGATGGTTTCAGAGACGGAATGGTTCATATCAGCCTTTCTAGAGAGGTAAGACGCTCACCACCCTGCAATAACAACACAATGGCGATGATTGTTGCCATCTTAGCGAAGTGCAGCCACCGACAAAGTGGCCGCAACCGGTCAGGAGGGTTTTTCTGGGTTTTTCCTGATGGCAACCGGCATCAGACCAAATAATGCAAGCGCCATGCCCGCATCAGGGCCGGTGCCTTTTTGTTTTTCTTTTCAGCAAAGTTTTGTATGCAGATTGATCTTTCCGGAAAAACCGCCCTCATCACTGGTGCCAGCGCCGGTATTGGTCTGGCCATTGCCCGTGGGTTGGCACAGGCGGGTGCCAGTGTCACCCTCTGTGCTCGCGATGCCCAACGCTTGGCGGCCGCTGTAGCCGCCTTGCAGGCCGAGGGGTTGCAAGCCCAAGGCGTTGTTGCCGATTTGGCTACGGCCACAGGTTGCCAAGCGTTGGTCGCTGCCGTACCTGGCGTTGACATCCTGATCAACAACTTGGGCATCTATGGCACGCAAGACTTTTTTGCCTTGACCGATGAGGACTGGGAAAACTTCTTCCAGACCAACGTGATGAGTGGTCTGCGTTTGTCACGCCACTACGCTCAGGGCATGAAGGCGCATGGCTGGGGGCGCATCCAATTTATCTCTAGCGAGTCGGCTATCAACATCCCTGCAGACATGGTGCACTACGGGGTCAGCAAGTCGGCGTTGCAGGGGCTGTCGCGCGGACTGGCCAAGGTCTTGGCGGGCACGGGTGTAACGGTCAATACCATTTTGCCTGGCCCTACCCGCACTGAGGGCGTGCAAGCCTTTTTTGCCAACTTGGCACAGGAGCAGGGTATTTCGGTGCCCGAGATGGAAGTGCGGTTCTTTCGCGAAAACCGCCCTTCGAGCCTGATTGGCCGTTTTGCCACCCCAGAAGAAGTGGCCCATTTGTGTGTGTATGTGGCTTCGCCCCAAGCCAGCGCCACCACTGGGGCTGCGCTACGCGTTGAAGGCGGGATTGTGGAGAGCATCATCTGACACAACGCTGTCGTTTTCTTTTGCACCAGCCAGTCCCATCGGACTGGCTTTTTTGTGCCCGCGTGTGCAGATTAAATTTCTTTAAGGTAAACTAATTACGTTTAGTAAAACAACCATCAGGAGACATCGATGAACGCCGCTTTGCCCCCCGCAGCCCCCATCCAACAACTGCACCACTACGCCTACAAATCGCGTGATGCCGAAGAAACCCGCCATTTCTACGAAGACATCCTGGGGCTGCCGCTGTACCACATCATCCAGAGTGACTATGTGCCGTCCACGGGCGAATACTGCCCCTACACGCACTTCTTTTTCCGGCTGCAAGATGGCTCGTTCATCGCGTTCTTTGACATTGGCGACGATGTCAAGCCCGAGCCTTCGCCCAATACCCCACTGTGGATTAACCACGTTGCTTTCCGTGTCAACACGGTGCAAGAGTTGGAAAACACCAAGGCCCGACTGGAAGCGCATGGTGTGGAGGTGTTGGGTGTGACCGATCACCACATCTTTAAGAGCATTTATTTCTTTGATCCCAACGGCATCCGTTTGGAACTGGCCGCCCAAGTGGCCGATGCCGATCAGATGGAAAAAGACAGCCAAGTGGCCCATGAGCGCCTGAATGCCTGGACGGCGCGCAAAGAACAATGGCGCAAAGAACGTGCCGAAGGCAAGGTCAACACCCTGCTCAAGCCCGACACCAACGACCGCCCAGAGTTCGTGCCCAAGTCGGCATAAAGCAGCCCACACGCTAGTTCAAGGCAGGCCGGTAGAATCAGTTTCCATTCCGTCACCTGTCAACCCGACGGCATCCCTGGTGGATGCCGTTGTCATTTCTGAGATTCCCGATGAGCGACACCCTCTCCCAACCCGGCCTTGCCAGTCTGTCCAAATCGTTTGAACCCGCCGCGCTGGAAGCCCAGTGGGGCCCCGAGTGGGAAGCACGCGGCTACGGTGCTGCCGGTGTGCGTGGTAGCGGCCAAGCCGATGCCAGCCAACCGGCCTTCTCTATCCAGTTGCCCCCCCCCAATGTCACTGGCACGCTGCACATGGGCCATGCGTTTAACCAGACCATCATGGACAGCCTGACGCGCTACCACCGTATGAAGGGCTACAACACGGCTTGGATTCCGGGCACTGACCATGCGGGCATTGCCACGCAAATCGTGGTGGAGCGCCAACTGCAAGAGCAAGGCATCAGCCGCCATGATATGGGGGCTACGCCGCCCGAGGCACGCAAAAACTTTGTCTCTAAAGTCTGGGAGTGGAAAGAAAAAAGCGGCAACACCATCACCACCCAAATGCGCCGTATGGGCGACAGCGTGGATTGGAGCCGCGAATACTTCACGATGGACGACAAACTGTCCAAGGTCGTCAGCGAAACTTTTGTGCGTCTGTACCAACAGGGCTTGATTTACCGGGGCAAACGCTTGGTCAATTGGGACCCTAAGTTGCAATCGGCCGTCTCGGACTTGGAAGTGGAGAACGAAGAGAAAGACGGCTCGCTCTGGTACATCGTCTACCCGCTCACCGATGGCTCTGGCAGCCTCACGGTAGCCACCACCCGCCCCGAAACCATGCTGGGCGACGTGGCCGTGATGGTGCATCCGGACGATGAACGTTACCAAGGCTTTATTGGCAAAACCGTCACGCTGCCACTGGTGGGCCGTGAGATTCCGGTGATTGCCGATGACTACGTGGACAAAGACTTTGGTACGGGCGTGGTCAAGGTCACACCGGCCCACGACGAGAACGACTACGCTGTAGGCCGCCGCCACCGCTTGAGCGCACTGATTATTTTTGACTTGCAAGCGCGCACCTTGTCTGCCGAGCGCATTGCCGACATCCATACGCAAATCTGGAGCTACGGCCTGAGCGAAGCGGAAGAAGAACGCGCTGCCCCCGCTGCCCATGCCGCCTTTCTGCACGAATTGAGCCAACTGCCTACCGCCGAAGCCGTGGCCCGTTTGGTGCCTGTGGCTTATCAAGGCTTAGACCGCTATGTGGCGCGCAAAAAAATCGTGGCTGATTTGCAAGAGACTGGCGCACTGGTGGATTCGAAAAAGCACAAGCTGATGGCCCCGATCTGCACCCGCACCGGCGAGATGATTGAAAAAATGCTCACCGACCAGTGGTTTGTGGCCATGAACAAGGTGGGTGAGGGCGATGCCACCGGCAAGAGCATTGCCCAAAAAGCCATTGAAGCCGTCGATTCCGGGGCCGTGAAGTTTGTGCCCGAAAACTGGATCAACACCTACCACCAGTGGATGAACAACATCCAAGACTGGTGCATTAGCCGCCAACTGTGGTGGGGCCATCAAATCCCAGCTTGGTACGACGAAGAAGGCCATGTGTATGTGGCGCGCAACGAAGCCGAGGCCCAAGCCCAAGCGCCAGGCAAAACCCTGCGCCGCGACGAAGACGTGCTGGATACTTGGTATTCCTCCGCCTTGGTGCCGTTTAGCACCATGGGCTGGCCGGAGCAAACCGCAGCGGCCAACGACGACTTTAACCTCTACCTGCCTAGCAGCGTGCTGGTCACGGGCTATGACATCATTTTCTTCTGGGTAGCCCGGATGATCATGATGACCACGCACTTCACCGGGCGTGTGCCATTCAAGCATGTGTATATCCACGGCTTGGTGCGCGATGCCCAAGGCAAGAAGATGAGCAAGTCCGAGGGCAATGTGCTGGACCCAGTGGACTTGATCGACGGCATTGCCTTAGAGCCGCTGCTGGACAAGCGCACCACCGGCCTGCGCAAGCCCGAAACCGCACCGCGTGTGCGCAAAGACACGCAAAAAGAGTTTCCAGACGGCATCCCGGCCTATGGCGCGGATGCGCTGCGCTTTACCTTTGCGGCCCTTGCCAGCTTGGGCCGCAGCATCAACTTTGACAGCAAACGCTGCGAAGGCTATCGCAACTTCTGCAACAAACTCTGGAACGCCAGCCGCTTTGTGCTGATGAACTGCGAAGGCTACGATTGCGGCACCACCGCCAATGCCGTGCTGGAGCGCAGCGCCGCCGACCGTTGGATTCAAGCCCAACTGCAAACAGTGGCTGCTGAAGTGGCCAAAGGCTTTGCCGAATACCGCCTCGACAACGTTGCCAACACCATTTACGACTTTGTTTGGAACGAGTTCTGCGACTGGTATCTGGAAATCGCCAAGGTGCAAATCCAGCAGGGCAACGAAGCGCAACAACGCGCCACCCGCCATACCCTGATCCGCACGCTCGAAGCCATCTTGCGTTTGGCACACCCTGTGATTCCCTTCATCACCGAAGCCCTGTGGCAAACCGTGGCACCGGTGGCTGGCTTGGCTGGCGCTTCGGTCAGCATTGCCCACTACCCCGAGGCCCACACCGAAGCCATCGACACCGCTGCCGTGGCCGAAATGGCCCGCCTCAAGGCGCTGGTAGATACTTGCCGCACCCTGCGCGGCGAGATGAATGTCTCGCCCGCCACCCGTCTGCCCCTGCTGGTGGTGGGGGATGCCAGCTTTGTGCGTGGCGTGGCCCCCGTGCTGCAAGCGTTGGCTAAACTGAGCGAGGTCAAGGTGTTTGACGATGAGGCCGCTTGGCAAGCCGCTGCACAAACGGCTCCTGTGGCCGTGGTGGGTGAAGCCCGCTTGGCCTTGTTTGTCGAGATTGATGTCGTGGCAGAAAAGGCCCGTTTAGGCAAAGAAGCGGCCCGCCTGCAAGGCGAAATTGCCAAGGCCCAAGGCAAACTTGGCAACGAGGCTTTTGTGGCCAAAGCACCCCCAGCGGTGATTGAGCAAGAGCAAAAGCGGGTGGCCGACTTTACGGCCACGCTGGGTCGTATTCAGGAGCAACTGTCCCGCTTGGGTTAAACAACGATGAGCCTGCACCTCCAGACCCCCATCCGCAAAGCCGTGTTTCCGGTGGCTGGGTTGGGCACCCGCTTTTTGCCCGCCACCAAGGCATCACCCAAAGAGATGCTGCCGGTGGTAGACAAACCGCTGATCCAGTACGCGGTGGAAGAGGCCTATGCCGCTGGCGTGCGGCACATGATCTTTGTGACGGGGCGTGGCAAACGGGCTATCGAAGACCATTTCGATACCGCCTACGAGCTGGAAAATGAACTGGAGCAGGCGGGCAAGCAGGAGCTGCTGGCGCTGGTGCGCTCCATTCAGCCCCCTGACATGGACTGTGCCTTTGTGCGCCAGCCGCGTGCTCTGGGCTTGGGCCATGCCGTGCTGTGTGCAGAACCGCTGGTGGGGCAAGAGCCTTTTGCGGTGCTGCTGGCCGATGACTTGATGACGGCTCCCGCCGAAGGGCTGCCCGTATTGGCGCAAATGGCGCACACCTTTGCCGAGCAGGGGCGCTCGCTGTTGGCAGTGCAAGAAGTGCCGCTAGAGCAGGTCAATCGTTATGGCATTGTGGCCGGGCCGCCAGCAGGTGGCCCCTCACCGCTGTTGCGCATTGAGCGCATTGTCGAAAAGCCCAGCCCAGCAAATGCGCCCTCGCGCATGGGGGTGGCGGGGCGCTATATCTTGACCCCTGCCATTTTTGCTCATATCCGTCAACAAACGCAGGGTGCCGGGGGCGAAATTCAGCTCACTGATGCGATTGCCCGCCTGATGCAGCACGAGGCCGTCTATGCCTACCAATATGCCGGCAAACGCTACGACTGCGGTAGTAAAGAGGGTTTTTTGCAAGCCACTGTAGAGTTGGCCTTGCGCCATCCACAGGTGGGCACCTCCTTCCGCGAATACCTGAAGGGTTTGGCGCTGTAATCCTGCGCCACTTGCTGCGGGCGATTGTGGTGTCATGCCACAATCGCCCGCTTTTTTGCTTTGCTGCGCATGACCTCTCATCTTCCTGGTACGTTGGGTATCGATTTTGGCACGTCCAACTCTGCCGTGGCTTGGGCCGATGGCCAAGGCACGGCCCGACTGCTCTGTCTGGAAGGCCAGGCTACCACCCTGCCCACAGCCCTGTTTTTCAACAGCGAAAACCACAGCACCCATTTTGGCCGCGACGCCATGACCCACTATCTGGCGCATACCGAAGGGCGCTTGATGCGTTCGCTCAAAAGCCTGTTGGGCAGCCCGTTGCTACAGGAGAAAACCGCCATCCACCATGAGATGGTGAGTTTTCAAGACATCATCGAGCGATTTTTGTTGGAGCTGGTGCAGCGCGCTCGTGTGCAATTGGGTGGGTTGCCAACGCGGCTGGTGTTGGGGCGCCCCGTCCATTTTGTAGATGACAATCCCGAACGAGATCAGTTGGCGCAAGCATCGCTGTTGCAAGCGGCGGCCCGATGTGGGTTTGCCGAAGTGGGGTTTCAGTTGGAGCCTATTGCCGCCGCGCTGGACTATGAGCGCCGCTTGGCACAAGAAAGCACAGTGCTTGTGGTGGACATTGGTGGTGGCACCTCCGATTTCACTGTGGTGCGCCTAGGGCCGCAGCGCATTGCCCAAACGGATCGCAGCGCCGACATTCTGGCAACCACCGGCGTGCATATTGGAGGCACTGACTACGACCACAAACTGCACCTAGAGCAGGTCATGCCATTGCTGGGTTATCGCCATATTGGCCCCAAAGGCCGCGAGGTGCCCAGCCGGGTGTTTTTTGACTTGGCTACTTGGCACATGATCCATTGGCTGTCGTCGCCCAAGGCAGTGCGTGAAGCCCAAGCCCTGCGCGAAGATTTTCGTGATGAGCGCCTGCACCAGCGCCTGATGGTCGTGCTGCGTGAGCAACTGGGGCACCGTCTGATGAATGCGATGGAGCAGGCCAAAATTGCCTGCTCCATCCACGAGCAGCCACAAACATTGGATTTGTCAGAAGTAGAGGCTGCACTGATTGCCACGTTGGCCCCAGAGCAGGTGGCGCACCATCTCTCTGCCCTGCTGCAGCGTGTGGTGCAGTGTGCGCAAGAATGTGTGCGCCAAGCAGGACTACAACCGGCCCAACTGGGGGCCATTTACCTCACGGGGGGCTCGTCGGCTTTGCGGGCGTTTCAACAGGTGCTGGCACAAGGCTTTCCTGGGGTGCCTTTGGTTGAGGGAGATCTTTTTGGTGGTGTGGCCTCTGGGTTGGCTTACGGGCCATTGGCAAGGGCATCCGCATAATGGCGGCTTCGATTGCCTGTATGCCCCACTTGTGACTGCCCATCCTGAACTGCATCTTCACCACACCCGCTTAACGGCACCTATGCGCAGTGTTTTGCAGCGCATGCACCGTGCTGGCGGTGCCCCCCTACACACCCTGACGCCCCTGCAAGCCCGCATCGCTTATGAAACGGGGGCTGGGGTGCTAGAAGTGCCCAAAGCCACCCTGGCACGGGTGGAAGATTTCACCATTCCTGCCCGCGATGGTTATGCACTGCCTGCCCGACTCTATGCCCCAAGTGCAGCAGGCCCAGCCCCCGGACTGCTGTTGTACCTGCATGGCGGCGGTTTTACCATTGGCAGCATTGCCACCCACGACACTCTGTGCCGCGAGCTGGCTCGGCTGGCCGATAGCATGGTGGTGTCGTTAGACTACCGTCTGGCCCCCGAGCACCGCTTTCCTACCGCGACCCATGATGCGTGGGATGCCTTGCAATGGCTGGCGCTGCACGCCACCACATTGGGTGCGGACGCTTCTCGGCTGGCCGTTGGCGGTGACAGTGCCGGGGGCACACTGGCTGCGGTCAATGCTATTTTGGCGCGTGATGCTGGTCTGCCATTGGCCCTTCAGTTGCTGTTTTACCCCGGCTGTGCTGCCCACCAAGATACTCCATCGCACGCTACCTATGCGCGTGGCTTGGTCTTGGAGGAGCCTGCCATCAGTTGGTTTTTTGGCAACTATGTGCAGACGCGGCAAGAGCGTGAAGATTGGCGCTTTGCTCCGCTGTTGGCCCCCGATGTGGAAGGGGTGGCCCCCGCTTGGATGGGACTGGCCGAATGCGATCCCTTGGTGGATGAGGGCGTGGACTACGCCGACAAGCTGCGGTTGGCCGGGGTAGCGGTGGATTTGGAGATCTATCGTGGCGTCACCCATGAATTTATCAAAATGGGCCGTGCAATTGCCGAGGCCCGCACCGCCCACGCCGATGCAGCCCGTGCATTGCGCCAAGCCTTTTCCCTGGAGTGATGCCATGCAACGCACGGATTTTCGTTGTTTGCACCGTTTGCGTGTGCGTTGGGCTGAGGTTGACAGCCAGAAAATTGTTTCTAGCCCACACTACCTGATCTATGTTCAGGCCGCAATGATGGATTACTGGCGGGCCTTGGCCCTGCCTTATGAATCTGGCATGGCGCTGTTGGGGGGTGAACTGGTCATGAAGAAAGTCACGCTCGAATACCACGCTTCGGCACGGTTAGACGATGTGTTGGATGTGGCTTTGCGCTGCGTGCGCGTGGGCACTTCTTCTGTGCAACTGGAGGCGGGTATTTTTCAGGGTGAACAGTTGCTGGTCTCGGCAGAAATCGTCACCGTGTTTGTGAACTTGACAACGCACAGCAGTTGCCCCGTGCCCAGTGGTTTGCGCACTCTGTTGGAGAGCTTTGAGGCGGGCCACCACATGGCCGAAGTGCGCACGGGAGACTGGCAACAGTTGGGCCATGATGCCTTGGCCTTGCGTACCGCCGTTTTTGTGCAAGAGCAAGGAATTGCTCCAGAGTTGGAACTCGATACCCACGACACGCACTGCGTCCATGCGGTGTTGTACAACCGTCTGGGGCAAGCCATTGCCACCGGGCGCTTGTTGCCTGCCCAAGACGGCATGGGCCGCATCGGCCGCATGGCAGTGCATCGGGCACTGCGTGGTGCCCATTGGGGCCATACGTTACTTCAAACCTTGCTGGAGGCTGCCCGCAGTCGTGGCGACACTTGTATTGAGCTGCATGCCCAATGCACCGCCATCCCTTTCTATGCCCGCGCTGGTTTTGTCACCCGTGGGGCACCTTACGAAGAAGCCGGTATCACCCACATCACAATGGAACGCTCCTTGCACGGCCCCGCCTTGGGTGTGGGCGATATCACGGCCATTGTGTAAAAAGGCCCGTTGTCTGACAGTGCAGACAACGGGCCTGGACGTTTCGTCAAACGCGAAGGTTTAACGGGCCGCAGCTTCCTCGGGCTCTGCCGGTTCAGATTTGGCCGTCCGCTC
This sequence comes from Giesbergeria sinuosa, assembly GCF_042652905.1. Classification (NCBI taxonomy): domain Bacteria; kingdom Pseudomonadati; phylum Pseudomonadota; class Betaproteobacteria; order Burkholderiales; family Comamonadaceae; genus Giesbergeria; species Giesbergeria sinuosa. The sequence goes on from NZ_JBHSHJ010000011.1 coordinate 37,769, forward strand.
CTTTTTGAGAAGGGGTTGGATGTCGAGCTTGACCTCTGCTGTCTCTGTACCCTTCTCGTCTTTGTGCTGTTCTACATCCACCGTCAGACGGCCCCCCTCGGTCAGGCGGCCAAACAGCAGTTCATCGGCCAGAGCGCGGCGGATGGTGTCTTGGATCAGGCGCTGCATGGGGCGAGCGCCCATCAACGGATCAAAGCCCTTCTTGGCCAGATGCTTGCGCAGGGCATCGGTAAAGGTGACTTCCACCTTCTTCTCGGCCAGTTGGGTTTCGAGTTGCAACAGAAACTTGTCTACCACCCGCAAGATGATTTGCTCATCCAGCGCCTTGAAGCTCACGATGGCGTCCAGACGGTTGCGGAACTCTGGCGTGAACAGGCGCTTGATGTCAGCCATTTCATCACCGGCCTCGCGCTGGGTGGTAAAGCCGATAGTGGCTTTGTTCATGGTTTCGGCCCCCGCATTGGTGGTCATGATGATGATGACATTGCGGAAGTCGGCTTTGCGCCCGTTGTTGTCGGTCAGGGAGCCGTGATCCATGACTTGCAGCAGCACATTGAAGATGTCGGGGTGTGCCTTTTCAATCTCATCGAGCAGCAGCACAGAGTGTGGCTTTTTGCTGATGGCTTCGGTCAACAGACCACCTTGGTCAAAACCGACATAGCCGGGGGGCGCACCAATCAGGCGGCTGACCGCATGGCGCTCCATGTATTCCGACATATCAAAGCGAATCAGCTCAATGCCCAGAATGTAGGCAAGCTGGCGCGCGGCCTCGGTTTTGCCCACACCGGTGGGGCCACTGAACAAGAACGAGCCAATCGGTTTATCGGGCTTGCCCAAGCCCGAGCGGGCCATTTTGACGCTGGAGGCCAGCACCTCCAATGCCTTATCCTGACCAAACACCACGCTTTTGAGGTCACGCTCCAGCACTTGCAGCTTACCCCGGTCGTCGTTGGAGACATTGGCCGGCGGAATGCGCGCAATCTTGGCCACAATCTCCTCAATCTCGGCCTTGCCAATGGTTTTTTTGCGCTTGCTGGCGACCAAAATGCGCTGAGCGGCCCCAGCCTCGTCGATCACATCAATGGCCTTGTCGGGCAGGTGGCGGTCGCTGATGTATTTGGCCGACAGCTCCGCAGCCGCTTGCAGGGCTGCTGCTGCATACTTGACACTGTGGTGCTCTTCAAAGCGCGACTTCAGTCCCTTGAGAATGTCTACTGTCTCGGCCACGCTGGGTTCGACCACGTCTACCTTCTGGAAGCGCCGCGACAGAGCGGCATCTTTCTCAAAAATACCCCGGTATTCAGTGAAGGTGGTGGCTCCAATGCACTTGAGTACCCCCGAACTGAGCGCCGGTTTGAGCAGGTTAGACGCATCCATCGTGCCGCCCGAGGCGGCACCAGCACCGATCAGCGTGTGAATCTCATCAATAAACAGCACTGCGTGCGGCTTGTCTTTCAGTGCCTTGAGCACGCCTTTGAGGCGCTGCTCAAAGTCTCCCCGGTACTTGGTGCCTGCCAACAAGGCACCCATGTCCAGCGAATAGACGGTGGCTTCGGCCAAAATCTCTGGCACATCTTGTTGTGTGATGCGCCAAGCCAAGCCCTCGGCAATGGCGGTTTTGCCCACACCAGCCTCACCGACCAGCAGGGGGTTGTTTTTGCGGCGGCGGCACAGGATCTGGATGGTGCGCTCTACCTCAAAATGGCGGCCAATCAGTGGGTCAATCTTGCCGTCTTTGGCCAGTTGATTGAGGTTTTGCGTGTACAGCTCCAGCGGCGAAGCCTTTTCGCTTTTTTCAGTGGGGGCTGCGTCTTCCCCTTCGGGGCTGCCGCTGCCTTCCGCACCTTTGGCTGGCTCGGGCGGTTCGCTCTTTTTGATGCCGTGGGCGATGAAATTGACCACATCCAACCGGGTTACGCCTTGCTGGTGCAGGTAGTAGACCGCATGTGAGTCTTTTTCACCAAAGATGGCCACCAGCACATTGGCGCCGTTGACTTCTTTTTTGCCGTTGCCCGTGGACTGTACGTGCATGATGGCGCGCTGAATGACGCGCTGAAAACCCAGCGTAGGCTGGGTGTCGACCTCGTCGGTACCTGCCACCTGCGGTGTGTTGTCTTTAATGAAGTGGGACAGCGCGGTGCGCAGATCGTCCATATTGGCCGAGCAGGCCCGCAACACCTCAGCGGCGCTAGGGTTATCGAGCAGTGCGAGCAACAGGTGCTCCACGGTAATGAATTCGTGGCGTTGCTGGCGGGCCTCTACAAAGGCCATGTGCAAGCTGACTTCCAGTTCCTGGGCAATCATGTGAACTCCTTTGTGCTTGCGGGTAAAGTGGACTGTATTTCGGGACGGTGCTGGTTTATTCAACCGGCTCGCTAAGACATTGCAGGGGATGGCCTGCTTGCTGGGCCGCATCCATCACTTGCTCCACTTTGGTGGCTGCAATGTCGCGTGAATAGATACCGCACACCCCTTTGCCGTCCAGATGTATCTGGAGCATGATTTGGGTGGCCATTTCGCGGTCTTTGCCAAAAAACTCTTGTAACACCACGATGACAAATTCCATCGGTGTGTAGTCGTCGTTGAGCATGACGACGCGATACATCTGCGGTGGTTGGGTTTTTTGCGGCACACGCTCCAGCACAACGGCATCGCCGTCGTCCGACGCGGGCCGCTGCACAGCAGGCGCACGGGCAGGGGTGGGGGGGTGTGTTGCCATGAAATTCATTCTAACGATGCGCGCGCATTGGCGCTGAATAAGGGAATCTGAGCATATTGGCCGGGTTTTTCAAGGCCAGAGGCTACATCCTAGGCAACTATTCGTAAACGATGGTGGCTTGCCCCTGTTCTGCCTGTTGTGCCCAAGCAGCTAAGGCTTCATCACTGGGGTAAGTGCGGTAAGCATCGCCCAATTGCAATTCTGCGCTGGTTTGGCCCCAAGGTGTGGCACAACGAATCTCCAGACGCACCCGCAAGCCGTGCTCTAGCACTTCTCCCTGTGGGGTATTTTCTGGGCGGCAGGGGTATTCACGCAGCAAGCGGGCCACATCGGGGACGCTCTCGCCCACCGCCACATGCAGGTATCGGCCAAAGCGGGTGCGGGCTGTGGCCAGATCATGCACCTGTTGCACGATAAATCGGGCTTCAAAGCCGTTGCGTCCCGGCTGCAAGCGGCCCGAGACAATCACCAGCTCGTCGTCTTGCAGCAGCTCACGGTAGGTGTTGAGCACCGCTTCGCTGGCTGAGGCCTCGATCTGGGCTGAAGTGTCGTCCAGCACCAAAATCCCTTGCTTGCCGCGCATACCATTGACGACCCGAAAGCCGCCCACAATACCGGCAATGGTTTGCGTGTCACGGGTGTCACGCAGATCGGCAATGCGGGTGCGGACAAAACGGCGCACTTCTGGGGCCACTTCGTCAAACAAATGACCAGACAAGTAAAAGCCCAATGCTGGCTTTTCGTAGGTCAGGCGCTCTTTCACGCCCCAAGGGGCGACATCGACCAACGCTGGCTCTTGGGTGCTGGAGCCGTGGGCATCGGCATCCATATCGAACAAGCCGCTTTGGTTGGCATTGGCCAACGTGGCGGTGGCAAACTCAAACGCGCGGTCAATAGAGGCCGACAACGCCGCACGGTTGGGTTCGATGGCATCGAAGGCACCTGCCTTGATGAGGGCGTCTACGGTGCGCTTGTTGATCTTGCTGCGCTCTACGCGCAGGCAGAAGTCAAACAAGCTGCTGAAGGGGCCAGACCGGTCTCCTTGTGGGCCTTCGCCCCGACCTTCGCGGGCAGCAATGATCGCCTCAATGGCTGCTTTGCCGGTGCCTTTGACGGCACCCAAACCGTAGCGGATAGCGGTGTCAGAGATCGGCTCAAAGCGGTAAGCGCCTCGATTGACATCGGGGGGCTCAAAAGAGATGCCAAAATTCTTTTGCGCGTCGTCCAACAACACCTTGAGTTTGTCGGTGTCGTCCATTTCGATGGTCATGTTGGCGCAAAAGAACTCTGCCGTGAAATGCACCTTGAGCCAGCCGGTATGGTAAGCCAGCAAAGAGTAGGCGGCAGCGTGCGATTTGTTGAAGCCGTAGCCCGCAAACTTCTCCATCAAGTCAAAAATCTCATCGGCCTTTTCTTGGCTGATGTCATTTTTGGCTGCCCCGGCTCGAAAGATGGCCCGGTGCTCAGCCATCTCTTCGGCCTTCTTTTTGCCCATAGCCCGGCGCAGCAAGTCTGCGCCGCCCAGCGAGTAGCCGCCCAGAATTTGCGCGGTCTGCATCACCTGTTCTTGGTAAACCATGATGCCGTAGGTTTCGGACAGCATCTCGGCCACCAGTGGGTGTGGGTACTCTACCGGCTCTTTGCCATGCTTGCGGTTGACAAAGCTCGGAATCAAGTCCATTGGGCCTGGGCGGTACAACGCGTTCAGGGCGATCAGGTCTTCTAGGCGGGTGGGGCGGGCTTCCTTGAGCATCCCCTGCATTCCTCGGCTTTCAAACTGGAACACGGCCTCGGTCAGACCGTCGGAAAACAGGGCATAGGTCTCTTTGTCGTTGAGCGCAATATCTTCAAAGGCAAAATGGGCCTGGTCAGGGTGGCGCTGCACGATGAACTCGCGTGCCAGCTCCAAAATGGTGAGCGTGGCCAAGCCCAAGAAGTCGAATTTCACCAACCCGATGGCTTCTACATCGTCTTTGTCGTACTGACTGACTGCCGAATCACTGCCTGGCTGTTGGTAAAGCGGGCAAAAGTCGGTCAGTTTGCCCGGTGCAATCAAGACCCCTCCTGCGTGCATACCAATGTTGCGTGTGAGGCCTTCGAGCTTTTGCGCCAATGCCAACAGGGTTTTGACCTCGTCTTCTTTGGCTAACCGTTCGGCCAGCACGGGCTCGGCTTCAATGGCCCCAGCAATAGTGATGTGTTGGCCGGGCTTGTTGGGAATCAATTTGCTGATGCCATCGCAAAAGGTGTAGCTCATGTCTAGCACCCGCCCCACATCGCGGATAGCGGCGCGGGCGGCCATCGTGCCAAAGGTGGCAATTTGGCTCACGGCATCTTTGCCGTATTTTTCTTTCACGTAGTCAATCACCCGGTCGCGGTTGGACTGGCAAAAGTCAATATCAAAGTCGGGCATGGACACCCGGTCTGGATTCAAGAAACGCTCGAACAGCAGCTTGTATTCCAGCGGGTCAAGGTCGGTAATTTTGAGCGCGTAGGCTACCAGCGAGCCTGCCCCCGACCCCCGGCCAGGCCCCACTGGGCAGCCGTGGGTTTTGGCCCACTGGATAAAGTCGCCCACAATCAGAAAATAGCCCGGAAACCCCATCTTTAAGATGGTGTTGAGCTCAAACTCCAGTCGTTCTAAATAACGTGGACGTTGCGCTTCGCGCACTGCGGGGTTGGGATAGAGATGCTGCAAACGTTGTTCCAGCCCCTCGTGCGAGACATGGCGGAAATAATCATCCACCGACAGCACTTGTCCATTGACCGGTGGAATCGGAAAATTAGGCAACTGCGGTTTGCCCAACACCAACGTCAGGTTGCAGCGCCGGGCAATCTCTACCGTATTGGCCAGCGCCGAGGGCACATCGGCAAACAGTGCTTGCATCTGTGCAGACGACTTGAAATATTGCTCGCGCGTAAAACGGCGCACGCGGCGTTGGTTGCCCAGAATCTCGCCTTCGGCAATACACACGCGGGCCTCATGGGCTTCGTAATCGTCTTCGGTTGCAAACTGCACCGGATGGGTGGCCACCACTGGCAAGGCCAATTGCGCAGCCAACTGCACAGTGGCGGCTACATGGCTTTCTTCATCGGGGCGGCCTGCGCGTTGGATTTCGATGTAGCAGCGTTCAGGAAACAGGGTTGCCAGACGTTGTGCAATGGCTATGGCCCCTACACTGTCGCCCCGCACCAAGGCTTGCCCTACAGGGCCAGCTTGCGCACCAGTGAGCACCATCAGCCCTTGGTGCAGTTCTTCTAACCATTGCCAAGTGCATACTGCTTGGGATTTGATCTGATTGCGTGTCCAAGCACGGGCCAGCAATTCTGATAAGTTCAGATAGCCTTGCATGTTCTGCACCAGCAGTACGATGCGGGCACAGGGGTCTGCCGCAGCCTCGCCTTCGAGCAAAATCTCTGCGCCCAAGACAGGTTTAACGCCCTTGCCCCGTGCTTGTTTGTAGAACTTAACGCCCCCAAACAGGTTGTTGAAATCCGTGATCGCCAGCGCAGGCTGACCATCGGCGGCGGCGGCTTGAACCACCTCATCGATACGGTTGGTGCCGTCAATGACGGAAAACTCGGTGTGCAGGCGCAAATGAACAAACATGGGCACCATTGTAGAAAGACCAAGCAGGTCTCTGGCCGCCGGTACAATCGCAGCCCGGCCCTGATCTGCCGTGTGCGCCACGGTGGGTGGTGCTCCAGTTCATGCCTCCTCTTGCCAGAAAGCTGTTTGCCATGCCGCGTGTGTCTCTCGCGATCCTTCCCGCCCTGCTGGCCGCCAGTGCCTTGCTGGCCGGTTGCTCCAGCACCACTGAAGACAAAACAGCGGGTTGGAGTACCGAACGCCTTTATGCCGAGGCCCGCGAGGAAGTCAGCAGCGGTGCTTATGACAAGGCCGTGCCCCTGCTCGAGAAACTGGAAGGCCGTGCCGCAGGCACTCCATTGGCCCAGCAGGCCCAGCTCGACAAAGCCCATGCCCAATACAAGGGGGGCGATAAAGCACAGGCGCTGGCTACGTTAGACCGCTTTTTGAAGCTGCACCCGGCCAGCCCTGCCGTAGATTACGCCCTCTACCTCAAAGGACTCGTTAATTTCAATGACGATCTGGGCCTGTTTTCTTGGGTAGCCAATCAGGATTTGTCGGAGCGTGACCAAAAGGCGGCCAAAGACTCCTTTGAAGCCTTTCGTGAGTTGAGCACGCGTTTTCCGGAGTCTCGCTATGCCCAAGACGCCCGCCAACGCATGACCTATATCGTCAATGCACTGGCCCAATACGAGGTGCATGTGGCGCGGTATTATTTTCAGCGTGGTGCCTACGTTGCGGCCATCAACCGGGCGCAGATCGCGCTGTCTGATTACCAAGGGGTGCCTGCCCAAGAAGAGGCACTCTATATCCTCATCCAGTCTTATGATGCCTTGGGCATGGCGCAATTGCGCGATGATGCTCGCCGGGTGTTGGATGCCAGCTACCCACAAAGCAACTATCTGAAGCATGGCATCCAGCAGCGTTCTTCCTCATGGTGGAAGCCTTGGTGAGCACCAGCGGCCTGTCCTCTTTTCGGTTTGGACATGTCTAAAGCATTTCGCATTACTGCATCCACCGGCATTCACAAAGGTGATCGTAGTTACCAGCAAGATCAGGTAGCTCTGCTGACGCATCCGCGTTACAACGGTTGCTTGTTGGGGGTATTGGCCGATGGCATGGGCGGGCGCAGTGGTGGCCGCAAAGCCTCGGATCAGGTGATGATGACGGCCCGCCAGCTGTTTGAACGCTATTCTCCCGACTACGACGATGGCCCCATCATGCTCAAAACCATGGTGGAAGAAGCGCATATTGTGATTCGCCTCACGGCTATTTCTTCTGAGGAAGAGCCCCACAGCACCATTGCCGCTTTTCTGATCAATCCTCGGGGGGATTGTTATTGGGTGCATGCGGGCGATTCTCGTATCTACCATTTTCGTGATGGTCAGATGGTGCATCGCACCATGGATCACTCTTATGTGCAGGCCTTGGTCGATCGTGGTGACTTGACGGAAGATGAAGCACAGGTGCATCCTCAGTCCAATATTTTGCTGGGTTGCCTGGGCACCGATGCCGATCCACCCATAGGCACGCACAGCATCCACCAGTTACGCCCCGGCGATGTGCTGATGGCTTGTAGCGATGGTGTTTGGCACTATTTTTCAGCCACCGAAATGGCGACAGTCGTGGAGTCCCTGACGCCGCGTGAAGCTACCGAGTTTTTGATTGAAAAAGCACGGATGCGTGGACGGGGCGGTGGCGACAATCTGTCGCTGGTGATCGTCAAGATTGAGGCGTTGGAGGTCGAGAAGAAGCCCTTGCGTTTGGGGATGCGGCCTGCACCTTAAAGCAGTGTGCTGAAAAACCAATTATTTGGGTGTGGGTAACGGTGCTGCTACAGGCAGCCCCCTTTGCGCACGCTCGGCCTGGGCTTGTTGTACACGTTGCTTGTGTTCTTGCGCAGCAGCCTGTTTTTCCCGTTGCTGTTGCTGCGCTTGTGCGGCCCGCAGTGCGGCTTCGTGTTGACGTGACTGGCGCTCGGCGCGGATGACGGCTAAGGGGGGAGTGGCTCTGCGGTTCTCTGGATGTGCCCGAGGGCGCTGTGCAGCCGTGGGCAACCGTGCCTCACCTGTAGGGCCATGTTCCCGCTGACGCATTTCGATACTTTGCAGGCGTTGCTCAGCCCGTTCACGCCGCTCCAGCAAGTCCAGTTGGTTCTGGCGTGTACGCAAAGTATCCTTGGCTTGGCGGCTCTTGCGCCGTTCGGCCCGCAAGCAATCTTCCACCGCAAAACGCCGCTGACAGGCAGCCTCAGCCGCCTTTAACGCAGCATCAAGCTGGGCACGTTCTTGGCGCAAGGTGGTGCGCTCATCGGTGGTTGGGGCCACAGTGGGGCTGGTCGTGGCCATCGATGGTGCTTGCTGGGCCATGCCATAGGCTGGGAGCAGCACCAGACAAGCCGCCAAGCTCAGGCGACGCAAGCCATGCAAGAGTGAGCGCATGCACATCAGGTCAATCCGGTATCGACCACCCGGCGCTCTAGTGCCAGGAACTCTTTGGACTGCATTTCATTGAGCCGAGACACCGTGCGCGGAAACTCGTGCGCCAGCGGCCCATCGGTATAGAGTTGCTCTGGTGGCACGGCAGCAGAAATCACCAACTTGACGCGGCGGTCGTACAGCACGTCCACCAACCACGTAAAGCGCCGTGCTGGCGAGGCCATGCTCACAGGCAGGTGTGGCACGTTGGACAGCAACACCGTATGAAACTGGTTGGCAAGCTCCAGATAATCGTTTTGTGAGCGTGGGCCACCGCACAACTCCCGAAAATCAAACCACACCACGCCACCCGCTTTGCGTCGGGCGCGCAACTCGCGTGCCTCAATGTGCAGCACAGGGTCTTCGTCGTGAATTTCTGCCAATTGGTTGAAAGTTTGCGTCATCTCCGCATCGGCTTGCTCCCCCAAGGGGCAGTGGTAGAGCTTGGCATTTTCCAGCGTGCGGCGGCGGTAGTCGGTGCCGTTGTCCACATTGATGACTTCCATGCGCTGGTTGAGCAGCGCAATGGCGGGCAAAATTCGATCACGATGCAGCCCGTTGGGATACAACCCGTCTGGCTCAAAATTGGAAGTGGTAACAAAACCCACGCCATTATCAAACAGCGCCACCAAAAGGCGGTGCAAAATCATGGCGTCGGTAATATCGGCCACATGGAACTCATCAAAGCAGATAAGTTTGTAACGCTTGGCTATGCGCGCTCCCAGCACATCCAACGGGTTTTGTGTGCCTTGCAATACCGCTAGTTCGCGGTGTACCTCGCGCATAAACTCATGAAAATGCAGGCGCACTTTGCGTTTGAGTGGTACGGCATTAAAAAAGCAATCCATCAGAAAGCTCTTGCCGCGCCCCACGCCACCGTACATGTAAACCCCCTGAGGAATGTCTGGACGGTTGATGAGTTTTTTGAGCGCATTAGAGCGGCGTGACTTATACACCGCCCACGCTTGGGCACAGCGATCTAAAGCCTGCACGGCACGCAGCTGGGCCGGATCACTCTGAAAGCCCTTGGCTACCAGTTCGGCCTCATAAGCCTGAAGAACGGAAACAGACAAACCAGCCTCCTTGCTCTCAAAAAAGAAAATCTCTGGCACCCACCAAGCAGGTGCCAGAGTTACAAAATGACCGAACTAACTGGGCAGGAAGGCTCAGAAGTTCAGTGTGCGCTTGTCCACGGCCAAGGCAGCTTCTTTGGTGGCTTCACTCAAAGAGGGGTGGGCATGGCAAATGCGGGCAATATCTTCGGCGCTGGCCTTGAATTCCATGGCGACCACCGCTTCGGAGATCAATTCGGAAGCCATAGGGCCCACGATATGAACACCCAAGATTTCGTCAGTGGTGGCGTCTGCCAAGAACTTGACCATGCCGGTGGTGTCACCCAAGGCACGGGCGCGGCCATTGGCCAAGAATGGGAAGGTGCCCGCCTTGTATTTCACGCCATCGGCCTTGAGCTGCTGCTCGGTACGGCCTACCCAGGCAATTTCGGGGCTGGTGTAGATCACCCAAGGAATGGTGCCGAAGTTGACATGCCCGTGCTGGCCCGCGATGCGCTCGGCCACGGCCACACCTTCTTCTTCGGCTTTGTGCGCCAGCATGGGGCCACGCACCACATCACCCACAGCCCAGACGCCGGGCAGATTGGTCTTGCAGTCGCCATCGACCACAATCGCACCGCGCTCGTCCAATTGCAGGCCCACCGCTTCGGCATTCAGGCCATTGGTGTTGGGCACACGACCAATCGATACGATCAGCTTGTCCACTTCCAGCGCCACTTCTTCGCCTTTGGCGTTGGTATAGGGCACGGTAACGCCCTTCTTGCCGGTTTTGATCTCGCCAACCTTGACGCCCAGCTCAATTTTCAGGCCTTGCTTGTCAAAAGCTTTCTTGGCTTCTTTGGCGATTTGTTCATCCACAGCGGCCAAGAAAGTGGGCAGACCTTCGAGAATAGTCACTTCTGCACCCAGACGGCGCCAGACGGAACCCATTTCCAGGCCAATCACACCCGAACCGATCAGGGCCAGCTTTTTCGGCACGGCACCGATACGCAGGGCGCCATCGTTGGACAGGATGTTTTCTTCGTCAAAGGGCAGGCCGGGCAAGGCACGGGCGTTGGAGCCGGTAGCCACAATGATTTGCTTGCCCACCAAGGTTTCGGGCTTGTCGCCGCCCACTTGGATTTCGTAACCGCCTTCGACGGCCTTGGCAAAAGAGCCACGACCGTGGAAGAAGCTGACCTTGTTCTTCTTGAACAGGTACAAGATGCCATCGTTGTTTTGCTTGACCACGTTGTCTTTGCGGGCCACCATTTTGGCCACGTCGATCTTCACATCCTTGGCGGTGATGCCGTGCTCAGCAAAGTGGTGGTTGGCGTGCTCAAAGTGTTCGGACGATTGCAGCAGTGCCTTGGATGGAATGCAACCTACGTTGGTGCAGGTGCCGCCGGGGGCTGGGCCACCCTTTTCGTTTTTCCATTCGTCGATACAAGCGACGTTAAAGCCCAGTTGGGCAGCACGGATGGCAGCAATATAACCACCGGGGCCCGCACCAATCACCACCACATCAAATGCTTTGCTCATAAAAATCTTTCTTTATCGGTTCAAAAAAACCCACCGATGGGCACCAGCACAGGCTGGGCCACATGGGTGGGTTGGTGGGTCAGGGCTTAGATGTCAAACAGCAGGCGCGAAGGGTCTTCCAGCGCCTCCTTCATGGCCACCAGACCCAGCACAGCCTCACGACCATCAATGATGCGGTGGTCGTAGGACATAGCCAGGTAGTTCATGGGACGAATCACGATTTGGCCGTTTTCGACCACAGCGCGATCCTTGGTAGCGTGAACACCCAAAATGGCCGATTGGGGTGGGTTGATGATGGGGGTAGACAGCATCGAACCGAAAGTGCCACCGTTGGAGATGGAGAAGGTACCACCGGTCATTTCTTCAATGCCCAGCTTGCCTTCAGCAGCCTTCTTGCCAAATTCGGCGATTTTCTTTTCGATTTCGGCAAAGCTCATTTGGTCGGCATTGCGCAAAATGGGCACCACCAAACCACGGGGCGAGCCGACAGCGATACCGATGTCGAAGTAACCGTGGTAGACGATGTCGTTGCCATCGACCGAGGCATTCAGCACGGGAAATTTCTTCAGTGCATGAACAGCCGCCTTGACGAAGAAGCTCATGAAGCCAATCTTGACGCCGTGTTCTTTGGTAAAGGCATCTTGGAACTTCTTGCGCATGTCCATCACTGGGGCCATGTTCACTTCGTTGAACGTGGTCAGAATGGCATTGGTCGACTGCGATTGCAACAGACGCTCGGCCACACGGGCGCGCAGGCGGCTCATGGGCACGCGCTGCTCGGGGCGGTCACCCAGATCTTGCTTGGACGAAGGGGCCGACACTTGGGGCAGTGCCTTGGTAGGTACGCCAGTGGGGATCACGGCGGCAGTGGATTGCACGCCACCAGCCACAGCGGCCAGCACATCACCTTTGGTGACACGGCCATCCTTGCCAGTGCCTGTGACAGCAGAGACAGACAGGTTGTTGTCGGCCAACAGCTTGGCTGCGGCGGGCATGGCCACGTCGCCCTTGTTGGCGGCAGCGGCAGCAGGGGCTGCTGCTGGAGCCGCAGCTGCGGGGGCCGCAGCAGGAGCGGCAGCACCAGCTTTGCCTTCGGTGTCGATCTTGGCGATCAGTTGCTCAGCGGTGACGGTAGCGCCGTCACCTTGGATGATTTCGGCCAGCACGCCAGCGGCAGGGGCGGGCACTTCCAGCACGACCTTGTCGGTCTCGATTTCGATCAGGATTTCATCGGCGGCTACGGCTTCACCGGCTTTTTTCTTCCAAGTCAGCATGGTGGCTTCGGCCACGGATTCGGACAGCTGTGGAACTTTGACTTCTACGATTGCCATTTCAATTCTTTCAAATACAGGGTTTTGTTCTGGAGGTGGGGCTTGGCCTTACTTGGGCAGGACAAAACCCTTGAGCTTGGCAAACGCGCCTTCGACCAGCGCCTTTTGCTGTTCTTGGTGCAGGTGCGAGTAGCCCACAGCAGGCGAAGCCGAAGCGGCACGACCGGAGTAGCCCAGCTTTTGACCTTCCCACATGTTTTCGTGGATGTTGTGCTGGATGAAGAACCAAGCCCCTTGGTTTTGTGGCTCGTCCTGGCACCACACGATGTCGGTGGCGTTGACAAACTTCTTCAGTTCGGCAGCAAAAGCCTTGTGTGGGAACGGATAGAGCTGTTCGACGCGGATGATGGCCACATCGGTCGCTTCCTTCTCGACACGCTTCTTCACCAAGTCGTAATACACCTTGCCAGAGCAGGCAATGACGCGCTTGACCTTGTCTGCCTTCTTGAGGATGGCTTCGTCTTGCTCGCCAATCACGGTTTGGAAGCTGCCCGAGGTGAACTCGCTCAGTGGCGATGTAGCATCCTTGTTGCGCAGCAGCGACTTGGGCGTGAAGATAACCAGCGGCTTGCGCAGGTCGCGCACCATTTGGCGACGCAGCACATGGAAGATCTGGCTGGCTGTGGTGGGCTGCACCAGCTGCATATTGGTGTCAGCGGCCAATTGCAGGAAACGCTCCACACGGGCCGAGCTGTGCTCTGGGCCTTGGCCTTCGTAGCCGTGCGGCAGCATCAAGGTCAGGCCATTGGCACGACCCCACTTCACTTCACCCGAGGCAATGAACTGGTCAATCACCACTTGGGCACCGTTGGCGAAGTCGCCAAACTGGCCTTCCCAGATCACCAGCGAGCTAGGATCGGAGCCAGCGTAGCCGTATTCAAAGCCCATCACTGCCTCTTCCGACAGGATAGAGTCGATGACGACGAAGGGGGCTTGGTTTTCGGCCACGTTTTGCAGGGGCACATAGGTGCCGGTATCCCACTTTTCGCGGTTTTGGTCGTGAATGACGGCGTGGCGGTGCGTGAAGGTGCCACGGCCGCAATCTTCGCCCGACAAGCGCACGGGGTAGCCGCTGGCCACCAGCGAGGCAAAGGCCATGTGTTCGCCCATGCCCCAGTCCACATTGATCTCGCCCCGACCCATCGCTGCGCGGTCGTCATAGACCTTCTTGACTAACGGGTGTGGTGTGACGGTGGCAGGCAGGGTGGTGAGCTTTTCGGACAGGCGTTTCCACTCGGTCAGTGGGATGCCGGTTTCGCCAGCATCTGTCCACTTTTTGCCAACGAATGGCGACCAGTCAATGGCGTACTTGCTCTTGAAGTTGGTCAGCACGGGATCTACTGTGTGCTTGCCCGCATCCATTGCAGCGCGGTAAGCCTTGACCATATCGTCGCCCAGCGAGTCGCCCAAACCTTGTGCCGCCAGTTTGTCGGCATACAGCTTGCGTGTACCAGGGTGCTGACTGATCTTTTTGTACATCAGTGGCTGGGTGAGCGCAGGGGTGTCTTGCTCGTTGTGGCCCAGTTTGCGGAAGCAGATGATGTCCACCACGATGTCTTTGCGGAACTCCATGCGGAATTCGAGCGCCAACTGCATGGCCAAAACCACGGCTTCTGGATCATCGCCATTGACGTGCAGCACGGGCGACTCAATCATCTTGACGATGTCGGTGCAATACAGCGTCGAGCGCATGTCGCGGGGGTCGGAGGTGGTGAACCCGATCTGGTTGTTGATGATCAGGTGTACCGTGCCACCCGTGCTGTAGCCACGGGTTTCAGACAGAGCCAAGGTTTCTTGGTTGACGCCTTGACCACCAAAGGCCGCATCACCGTGTACCAGCACTGGCAGCACTTGGCTGCCTTTGGGGTCGCCACGGCGGTCCATACGGGCGCGCACCGAGCCTTCCACCACAGGGTTGACGATCTCAAGGTGTGATGGGTTGAAGGCCAGCGACAAATGCACTGGGCCGCCCGCTGTGGCGACATCAGAGCTGAAGCCTTGGTGGTACTTGACGTCACCGGCAGGTAGGTCTTCGGGGGCGGTGTGGTCGAATTCGGCAAACAGATCCTTGGGCATTTTGCCCAAGGTATTGACCAGCACGTTCAGGCGGCCACGGTGTGCCATGCCAATGACGATTTCTTGTACGCCCTTGGCACCAGCTTGTTGGATCAGTTCATCCATCGCTGCAATGAAGCTCTCGCCCCCTTCGAGCGAGAAACGCTTTTGACCCACGTACTTGGTGTGCAGATAACGCTCTAGGCCTTCGGCTGCTGTCAGACGGTCGAGGATGTGCTTCTTTTTGTCTGCATTGAACTGGGGTTTGCTGCGGATGCTTTCGAGTTTTTGCTGCCACCAACGTTTTTGGTTTTGGTCGGTGGTGTGCATGAACTCGGCACCAATGGTGCCGCAGTAGGTTTGGCGCAGCGCATTGATCAACTCGCGCAGCGGCATAGAGTCTTTGCCGAAGAACGTGTTGCTGGTGTTGAACACGGTTTCTTGGTCGGCATCACTGAAACCGTAGAACGATGGCTCCAGTTCGGGGATGGCGGGACGCTCGGTGCGCTTGAGGGGATCAAGGTCTGCCCAACGCTGGCCGACATTGCGGTAAGCGGCGATGAGCTGTTGCACGGCGGTGCGCTTGCGACCCATTTCGGCATCTGCGCTGGCCAACACCACCTTGGTACCACCTTGCTTTGCACGCTCGGCAAAGGCATTGATGACAGGCAGGTGCGGAACGTCTTTGGCGTTGGTGCCATCTACAGCGGGTACATGCTGCAGTGCATCGAAATAGTCGCGCCAAGTGTCAGGCACGCTGCCTGGGTTGGCGAGATAGTTCTCATACATCTCTTCAACATAAGGCGCATTGCCGCCGAAGAGATAGGTGTTGCCTTGGTAGGCTTGATAGACTGATGTCTGATCGCTCATATTTTCCGCTGACCTCAGCTTTCCTTTGGAAAGCATTAGCTGGTTTAAGAAACCTTCCGCGACACGGCTGAACCGATTGGCGGATGCGACTGTGGCTGGGAAGGGCCTGTTCACCCGAGATTGTGCCACCGAAAATCCATCTCTGCGTGCTAGGAGTTTCCCTTGTCGCTTACATTGGGTCTGTTAATTGACCCCTTGCACCCGCCATGAATTCCCCTTCGTCACCGAACAAAGCCTTTTTGTTGCTGCTGATTTGTGTCTCGCTGGCTTTCTTGGCCATTCTGTGGCCTTTTTACGATGCCATTTTCTGGGGTGTGGTGCTGGCTATTTTGTTTGCGCCATTGCACCGGCGTTTGTTGCAGCGTTTGCCCATGCATCCCAACCTGGCGGCCTTGATCATGGTGGGCTTGTGTCTGATGGTGGTGATTTTGCCCATGACATTGCTGGGTCTGTCGCTCGTGCAGGAAGCCACGCACATTTATGAACGGTTGCGCTCTGGGCAACTCAATCTGGGACTGTATTTTCAGCAAATCATTGCAGCCTTGCCCGCATGGGCGGTGGAGTTGCTGGCTCGGCTGGAGTTGACCAGCATGGAGGCGGTACAACACAAGCTGTCTTCGGTGGCGGTGCAGGCCAGTCAATTTGTGGCGACCAGGGCACTCAACATTGGGCAGAACACATTTCAGTTCTTGGTCAGTTTGGGCATCATGCTCTATTTGCTGTTTTTTCTGTTGCGCGATGGTGCTGCGTTGGTTGCCCGTTTGCGCGATGCGGTGCCGCTTGATGAGGCGCACAAGAACCATCTTGGGGCCAAATTCACGACAGTCATCCGTGCTACGGTCAAAGGCAATGTGTTGGTCGCCGCTTCCCAAGGGATGTTGGGGGGCTTTATTTTTGCTGTGTTGGGTATTCAGGGCGCTTTGCTCTGGGGGGTATTGATGGCCTTCTTGTCTTTGCTGCCTGCGGTAGGGGCGGGGCTGATTTGGGGGCCGGTGGCTATTTATTTCTTAGCCACTGGGGCGGTAGGGCAGGCACTTATCCTCACCGGGTTTGGTGTGGGCGTGATTGGGCTGGTAGATAACCTGCTGCGCCCGATTTTGGTGGGCAAAGACACCAAGATGCCCGACTATGTAGTGCTGATTTCTACTTTGGGCGGCATGGCCTTGTTGGGTCTCAATGGCTTTGTGATTGGCCCCGTGATTGCTGCACTGTTCATGGCTACTTGGGATATTTTTGCGGTGGAAAAAAGCCGCCCACCCCAATAACCAAGGCGTTGTTCACTCAGGCGCTGTAGCCTGTGCTTCATGGGGCGTGGTGGCGGGCGGCAGGTGTGGCTCCAGTTGCCCAATCGGCATAGGCTTGCTGAACAGATAACCTTGGTAAGCAGAGCAGCCTTGTGCACGCAAAAAGGCTTGTTGTTCTCTGGTTTCTACGCCTTCAGCGATCACTTCGAGCCGCAAAGCGCGGCCCATCGCAATGATGGTCTGCACAATCACGGCGTCATCGCTGTCGGTCGTGATGTCGCGTACAAAGGATTGTTCTATCTTGAGCTGATCCAGTGGCAAACGCTTGAGGTATTGCAAGGATGAATAGCCCGTGCCAAAGTCGTCCATAGAGAAACGCACCCCCAATGCCCGCAGGGTCAGCATTTTGGAGATGGTTGCTTCAACGTTTTCCAACACCAGGCTTTCGGTGAGTTCGAGCTTTAGGCTTTGTGCTGGTGCGCCCGTGCTGGCCAGCACGGCCCGCACCTGTTCAACAAAATCACGCTGGCGAAATTGTCGGGCGCTGACGTTGACGGCAATACTCAGGTGCGCGCGTTCGGGTTGGCTGGCCCATTGACTGAGCTGTCGGCAGGCAGTCTCTAGCACCCAATGGCCGATGGGAAGGATGAGATCAGACTCTTCAGCCAGCGGAATGAATTGTGCTGGTGAGACCATGCCTTTGTCGGGATGAATCCAGCGTACCAAGGCTTCGACACCCTGCACGCGATCTTGCTCATCTACCTGCAATTGGTAAAACAAGCAAAGTTGCTGTTGCTCGACTGCCAGACGCAAATCGGTTTCTAGGCTCACCTTGGCCTCAAGGTGGGCTTGGATTTGCGGGTCATAGAAGCGATAGGTATTGCGCCCTTCGTTCTTGGCCCGGTACATGGCTGCCTCGGCTTGCTTGAGCAGGGCGTCAAGGCTTTGGCGTTCGGCATCAAACAAGGTGATACCAATGCTGGCGGTGATGAAGTAGGTTTGTCCTTCCAGCAAGATGGGCTGTGCCAAGCTCTGGGCGCATTCCACCACGATCTGTTCTACCTCGCTGGCGGCTTGTTGGGGCAGTGGGTTCAAGGCGGCCAGCACAAAACCAAATTTGTCACCACTCAGACGTGCCACAGTGTCATTGGCACGCACGGTCTGTGCCAAACGCTGGGCCACTTGCTGCAGTAGTTGATCGCCAATGCTGTGACCACGGGCATCGTTGATGCGTTTGAACCCGTCAAGATCCAGGAGCATCACTGCACCACGCTGATCGCTGCGTGCGCAGCCATCCAGTGCTAGTTTGAGCCGCTCCATGAGCATGCGTCGGTTGGGCAGTTGGCTCAGGGTGTCGTAAAAAGCCAGTTGGTGTGCCGTGGCTTCTGCTTGGCGTTGGCGCTCAATGGCATTGCGAAATGCCAGTACCGCCCCAGCCAAGCGGCCCAACTCACCTTGGCCCTGTTTGTGCAGAGCCTCCACGCGCGGTAGCGGAATTTCTGTGTTTTGGTTGCCAGCCAGGGTGTGCAGTGCATCGGCAAGATCCAGCATGGACTGGCTGGCCCGCCGTGCCAGCCAGTAAGCGATGCCCAGCAGCATGAGCAAGGCGGCTATACCAAGCGCCAATACCTGCTTGGCCTGTCTGATAAAGGTCTGCGCTTGCATGGCATTGCGCTCTTGTGACCGCTGCGCCAGCAAGACGCCAATGCTGCTGGCAAAGATGGAAAAATCACGGAAGTGTTGGCGCCCTTGTTCCATGAAGTCACGCGCCACAGAGGGGTCTACGGCCAAGGCGTCGGTAGACATGATGATAAAGCGCCGATACGACTCAAATTCCTGTTTCAGCCCTTTGGCACTGCCGTGGTTGGCATCCACCACCAGTGCAGAGCTGGTGAGTTGCTCTATGTGCTGGCCCAGAGTGTCGAGGTCATTGACGATGGCACTGTGCATGCGGTAGAGCTGTAACTCGTTCAGCGTACCGTTTTGCGCACCATTGAGTGCCGTAGCTACTCTTTTTTGAATCAGGCCGATGTCGCGTGCAAACCCAGCCGCATCTGCCATGACTTGCAGATCGTTGTGTTGCGCGGTATTGGCAATCTCAAATTGCTGGCGCATGCTGGTCAAGGAGCCGTAAAGCACCAACAGTGCTACCAGCCCTATCAACACCATTGGCCCCAGCAAAAAAAGCTGTAGTCGGCGGCCTGTGTTCATGGCGTTTCCAGTTGTGAGAGCAATTGAGGCCAGTGGCTTGGTTCAATACTGGCAATGTATTCAAAACCGGGGTGTGCGCTACCACCCAGGGGCCGAAAAAGTATCAGGGTGGCTTCGGGGGGCAGGTAGTCCATCAGCTCGGCAATGTTGGGGCCGTGGGCCACCACCACACGATTGTGACCGGCGGTGGATACCTTGCGCGACAGCCAGTGTCGAGTGCGGGCCACAGCAGGTTTTTTTTCCGCCTCTGGCATGGTGGCGGTGTAGCGCAGTTCGGGGTCTATCTGTACCGATGCACCAAAGACACGGCGGGCACTTTCCACGGCTCGGCAAAACGGGCTGCTGATGAGCTCGTTGTAAGGCAGGCGCAATCGGCTGATAAAACCCTTGATCTGGTCGAGTTGGGTGCGTCCTGCATCGGTGAGTGGACGTTGGCTCTGACAGTCATCCAGCTTGACGGGGATTTGATCAGGAATGCGCGCATCGGTAGCGCCGTGGCGCATGTACAGCACCAGACCCCCACGGCGCAACAGTTGCACATGGCTTTTATTGGCCGGTATTACTCGGAAATGGGCAGGAGGCGGGATGGGCACATCGGCAGCGACAGCCCCACCGCTGGTCAGTAACAGGGCAGTCAAGACCCCGAACCAAATCCTGCACCGAGGGCTGGATAGGTGTCTTGTGCTCGTGTTGTCCATGAATGTTCCTTGTACTGGCGCCTGTGGGGTCTGTTGCAGTGCAAAGTGTACCGAAGGCAGGGGGGCATTGAGGCAATGCCTTCTTCAGGGTGGGCGCAGGGCGCTATCGATGGCAAATGTCCTGCAACTTGCAGGGGTTCAGGTTCAATGCGTGGCCTGCTTCGGTACACTGCGGCGAGCCCCGGCACTGTGGTGTACCGGTTCGGTTTTCTGGCCAACTTGTTTTCAAGGAGTAAGCACAATGGGTCTGTTTGATATGTTCAAGAGCGATTCGGGCGACAAAATGACGCCCCACCTGGCTTTTGCCACCAGCCTGATCTACATGATGTCTGCTGATGGTGAGATTGACCACGAAGAAATCGGTCATTTGTTGTCGGTGCTGGGCGGTGCCGATCAGGGCAATGGCACTGTGGGTGTGGGTGCGCAAAATCAGGCACTGCTCGATAGCGCGGTCAAGTACCGCCGCAAGAATTCGGTCGATACCTTCTTGCAAGAGGCCGCACCACTGTTGAGCGATGCACAAAAAATGTGCATTTTGGTTAACCTGATCGACTCTTCGTTGGTAGATGGTCAGCCCGAGCCCGAAGAGCAGGCATTGTTTGGCAAATTCCTGCAGGCTTTTAGCGTCTCGGAGGCGCGTTTCCGCCCCTTCTTTGAAATCATCGTGCTCAAAAACGATCGTACGGTGTTTACCAACCAGAACCACCCCAAGAACGACCCAAGCTACCAAGTCAAGTTGTCGTTGCCGTCCTGAGCGGCAGGATAAGGCTGCCTATTCGGGCAGCCCCAGTCTCTTGCACAACGCCCTGTCTTGTACCCGTGAAAGGCTATGAGTCAGGGCGTTGGTCATGGCCGAGCCTAGGATAATGCCGTCTTATGGCCATGTTTGCGGAAGGCATCCTGAAACTTCACTGGGATCAATCGGTACCAGTCAATCTAGCGCGTATTGCCCGGCGTATGGATATTGCTGTGCGCCTGAGCGATACCCTGCAAGCCTGTGCGCAACTCGACATCAGTGTGCAGAACAAGGCATGTATCACCATTGGCAAGCAGCAAAGTGTGCTGCGCCAGCGGTATGGGGTGGCCCATGCTATAGGGCATGTGGCTTTGCACCATTTGCGTCCGGGACATCAGCGCCTGATAGATGTGTCCGACAACTTTGGCGTGGATGCCAATAATCGCAGCGAAACCGAGGCCAATCAGTTTGCCTTGGCGTTGCTGATGCCTGCGCAGGCGCTACAGCAGCGGGTGCAGGAGCTGCGCATGGCGCAGTGGGAGGATTTGGCACCGTTATTTGAGGTGCCCCCAATTTTGGTCAAACAACGCATGGCCGATCTGAATCTGCACTTTAACCGTCCACTGGCCTTGCAGCGTGTGCCTTGGGATGGCGGCGAATAACTACCATTGGCCTTGGTTGGGCAAGCGTTGGCGGATGGCTGCTTGCAATAGGGTGATGCTGTCAGGGCGTTGTGCGCGTGCCGCAAAGTCCACTGCCCGCAGTCCCAGTTGGTTTTTTAGCAAGGGGTCTGCGCCCTCATCGAGCAACAGTTGCAAGACAGCCATGCTGCCGTACTGCGCTGCCATCATCAACGGCGTGGTGCCATTGGGCGAGGCCGCATCAATATAGGCATGGTGCTCTAGCAGCAGTGCCACCATTTGCTCCTGTGCTGGTTGGTCTTTGGAGGCTGCGTAGTGCAAGGGCGTCCAGCCGGTCTTGTTCACATCTGCACCACGGGCAATGAGCAGGTGTGCGGGTTCCAAATAGCCTTTCAGGGCTGCCATCATCAGGGGGCTCTCGCCGTGGGCATTACGCACTTCCACATTCACCCGGGGGGCATTGACCAAGGCTTGAAATGCATGCAATGAGCCCAGTTGTAACGCCAGCACCAGACCGGTTTGGCCTTTGTCGTTGCTGGTGTTGGGGTCCATGCCTCGGCGCAACAGGGTTTGCAAACCCTGACCGTCATCACGGTGAATAGCCACAAAGAAGTCATCGTGCGCGCCCGCTTGCACGTTGAGGGCGACGGTGGCGCAGAGGCTGGTAGATAGAAAAGAGCGGCGATTCATGTGCCGACCCCAGCAAACAAGGTTTCAAAATTACGGCTGCTGGCTTGGGCCACTGCTTCCAGGGGCAGGTTTTTGGTCGTGGCAATCTGTTGGGCTACCAGAGGTACGTAGGCAGGGGTATTGACCTTACCACGGTAGGGCACTGGGGCCAGATAGGGGCTGTCGGTTTCGATCAAGAGGCGATCCAGTGGCACCATGGCCACCACATCGCGCAGGGCTTGCGCACTTTTGAAGGTGATGATGCCGGAGAATGAGAGGTAGTAGCCCAAGTCCAGTGCTGCGCGGGCCACCTCGATGGACTCGGTAAAGCAGTGGAATACGCCGCCGGCACGATTGTGGTGGCCGTCTTCGCCTTCTTCACGCAGGATGGCTAAGGTATCGTCAGCAGCACTACGGGTGTGGATGATCAGTGGTTTGCCGCAGGCACGGGCAGCCCGGATATGGGTGCGAAAGCGTTCACGCTGCCATTGCAAATCGGCAATGCTGCGCCCGCCTTTGCGATCTTCCATGCCGTAGTAGTCGAGTCCGGTCTCGCCAATAGCGACCACGCGGGGCAAAGCAGCATGGGCCAGCAGCTCTTGTTCGGAGGGCTCATGCACTCCCTCGTTGTCGGGATGCACACCAACGGTACACCAGAAGTTGTGGTATTGGGTGGCAAGGGCGTGAACTGCCGGAAACTCCTCCATCGTGGTGCAGATGCACAAGGCACGATCCACTTGTGCTTGGGTCATGGCTTCGCGGATGGCGGGCAACTGGCTGCTGAGTTCAGGAAAGTTGAGATGACAATGGGAATCGATAAACATGGACAGTCTGGGATGCAAAAAGAAAATGCCGACCAGCACTGTGCAGGTCGGCACCAAAGGCAGAGCGGGGTTAGATGGTTTGTGTGGGTTTGTCAGACCCTAGGGCCGTACCAAGGATGGATTCAATTTTGGCCTTGAGTTGGCGGGCCTTCTCATCTTTGGGAAACTGAACCCCCACGCCTTGGATGCGGTTGCCACCGGCACGGGCGGGCGTGACCCAAGCCACCCGACCAGCCACGGGGTAGCGTTGGGTATCTTCGGGCAGGGTGAGTAGCACATAGACATCATCGCCCAGTCGGTATTCGCGTGGGGTGGGCACAAAAATCCCTCCCTCGGCAAAAAACGGAATGTAAGCCGCATGCAGTGCCGCTTTTTCCTTGATGGCCAATTGCATGACGCTGGGGCGGGGCGCGGTAGAAGGGCTACTGGTCAGCATGGTAGGGCAAGGGGCTTCAAACAGTGGATGGGCGTGAGTTTAGAACGTTTCGCGCTTGTGCGGCCAAGGCTTCGAGCATGAGGCCGGTGTTAAAGGGATGCTCTGCTGTGCGCGCAGCTTGCATTAGCATTTTGCTCCATTGGGTGAGCGCAGCCAATGGCGGGGCTACGGGCAGATCTGCTGCGGCAAAGTAGCGCGGCGGTGCCCCCACAGACAATGCCAGCAGGTCGTGGCAGAGTTTTTGTAATGCTGTAATGGCTTGCACAGGCGTGTAGCTGCTCAGGGCATGGGCCTGACCACGCAGCAGTGCCTGCGGCAATTGCGCCCAGCTGTGTGGGCTGTGGTTGGCATGGGCCAAGGCCAAAGCATCGTCGGGGCGGTCACCCGCCATGCGTAGCAAGGCCGTGCCCGTGTCGGGTGGCACGCCTTGCTGCCCCAGCCATTGCAGCATTTGCTCCTGCTGGGGCCACGTCATGGTGTGCCCCAGACAACGGCTGCGGATGGTGGGCAATAACTGGTGGGCTGCTTCACTGGCCAGTACAAAGCGCACATCGCCGGGGGGCTCTTCCAGCGTCTTGAGCAGCGCATTGGCGGTGATGGTGTTCATCTGCTCGGCGGGGTACACCAACACGGCCTTGCCCCGGTTGCGGGCACTGGTGCGTTGGGCAAACTCCACCGCCTCGCGCATGGCCTCCACCCGGATTTCTCGGCTGGGTTTGCGTTTTTTATCGTCGATCTCTGCCTGGGCCTTTTCTGGCAGCGGCCAGCCACGGGCCAGCAATTCGGTTTCGGGCATCAGCACACACAAGTCGGCATGGGTATGTACGTCGATGGCATGGCAACTGCCACAGTGCCCACAGGCACCTTGGCTGCTGGGGGTATCGCACAGCCAAGCCCGTACCAACTCTTGTGCCAAAGCAAATTGACCTAGCCCAGATGGTCCTTGTAACAGCCACGCATGGCCGCGCTGGGCAAGTAGGGCATCACGCTGGGCCGAAATCCACGGTGCCAACGGTGATTGGGCCTGGCCCGCCTCCGGCAGGCTCATGGCTGTGCCTCATCCAGCCAGCCCCGGCAGACCAAGGCAGCCAGCAGCTGCCGCCAGACAGCCGTTGGCGTTTGGGCTGCATCTAAGCGTACAAAACGATGCGGGTCTTGTGCGGCACGGTCGGCATAACCTTGGGCTACCCGCGCAAAGAAATCTTGGTTGAGTGCTTCAAAGCGGTCTGGCTGGCGGGCATCCACCAAACGGGCGGCGGCCACTGCTGGGGGCAGATCAAACCAGAGCGTGACATCGGGCTGGCGGATCGTGCTGTCGGGCAGATCGGGCTGGGCCTGCACCCACTGCTCCAGCAGTGCCAAGATGGTGGGACTAAAGCCCCGTCCGGCACCTTGGTAAGCAAAGGTGGCATCGGTAAAGCGGTCGCACAACACCACCTCGCCGCGTGCCAAAGCGGGTTCAATCACGCAACGGAGATGGTCTCGGCGGGCCGCAAATACCAGCAGAACTTCAGTCAAGGCATCCATCTCGTCGTGTAACAACAAGGTGCGCAGCTTTTCTGCCAGTGCTGTTCCGCCGGGCTCGCGTGTGACGGTGACAACATGGCCTTGGGCGCGCAACGCTTTTGCCAAGGGCGCAATGTGCGAGGATTTGCCTGCGCCGTCAATGCCTTCAAAAGAGATAAAAAAGCCAGAAGCCATGCAACAAAAATCCTGGGAATAAAAAGGCACCAGA
The DNA here is from genome assembly GCF_042652905.1 of Giesbergeria sinuosa. Classification (NCBI taxonomy): domain Bacteria; kingdom Pseudomonadati; phylum Pseudomonadota; class Betaproteobacteria; order Burkholderiales; family Comamonadaceae; genus Giesbergeria; species Giesbergeria sinuosa. The sequence continues at coordinate 62,598 of NZ_JBHSHJ010000011.1, forward strand.
GGCCGTTAGCGGCCCCGCTGGTAGCGGTTGACGGCGCGGTTGTGCTCGTCCAATGAAGCACTGAAGTGGCTGCTGCCATCGCCCTTGGCAACAAAATAGAGCGCCTTGGTGGCTTCAGGCTGTACAGCGGCCATCAATGCAGCCTTGCCGGGCATGGCAATGGGTGTGGGAGGAAGGCCAGCGCGGGTGTAGGTATTCCAAGGGGTGTCGGTTTGCAGGTCTTTTTTGCGCAGGTTGCCATCAAACTTTTCGCCCAGACCGTAAATCACGGTAGGGTCTGTTTGCAGCAGCATACCGATGCGCAGGCGGTTGACAAACACCCCGGCAATTTGTGGTCGGTCGCTGGCGCGGCCGGTTTCTTTTTCGACAATGCTGGCCAAAATCAGTGCCTGCTGTGGCGATTGCAGGGGTGTGTCGCTGGCACGCTGCGCCCAGACGGCTTCCAGATGACGATCCATAGCGTGCAAAGCCCGGCGCAGCAAAGCCAGGTCGCTGCTGCCCTTGGCGTAGGTGTAGGTGTCTGGAAAGAATCGCCCCTCTGGTGGCAGGCCGGGTCGGCCCAAGCGTTCCATCAAGGCCTCGTCGCTCAAGCTGGCGCTGTCGTGGCGCAGTCCTTCTTCTTTGGTCAGGGCCGCACGCACTTGGCGCCAACTCCAGCCTTCCACCAACGTCAGGGTTTGCAGTGATTCTTCGCCGCGGGCTAGCTTTTGCAACAGGCTGTAAGGTGTGGTGCCACGTTCCAGCTCATAGTTGCCCGCCTTGATTTGCCGGTCTTGCCCAGACAGCCGAAACCACCAATACAGTAGTCGGGCATCGGTGCGCACACCAGCAGCCACCACTTCTTGCGCCACACCGCGTGGTGTGGTGCCATGCTCGATTTCGAGTTCTAGGGGGCTGTGCCGCAATTCAAGCGGTTGGTACAGCCACCACGCTGCGGCTGCGCACAAGGCCAGAACCAGCAGCAACAACCATGTCAGCAAACGAGCCACAAATCTGTGCCCTGTAGAAAAAACAACCGCCCATCATAATTCAGCACATGACCTCTCACCTGAATGGAATCACCCCTCTCAGTCACCTGGGCGTCATTCGCGCCCAAGGTGATGATGCCGTCAAGTTTCTGCACGGCCAATTGACCAACGATTTTGCCCTCTTGGGTATGGAGCAGGCCCGCCTTACGGCCTTTTTGTCGGCCCAAGGCCGTATGCAGGCCAGTTTGATTGGTTTCAAACGCAGCGCCACCGAGGTGCTGTTGGTATGCAGCCGTGATTTGCTGGCCCCTACCCTCAAGCGCCTGAGCATGTTTGTGCTGCGGGCCAAAGCCAAGCTGAGCGATGCATCGGAAGAATTTGCCTTGTATGGTGTGGCCGGAGCCAGTGTGGCTGCGCTGGCAGGTGGCGTACAAGCACCTTGGGGCAAGATGGACCAAGGCGATAGCAGTTGGATACACCTCTATCCTGCCGAAGATCAGCCCCGTGCGTTGCTGGTAGCGCCTGCTGGCACACCCGCTCCAATAGGCCCAGCGTTGGCCCCCGATTTGTGGGCTTGGGGTGAAGTGCGCAGTGGCATTGCGACCCTGAGTGCGCCTTTGGTGGATAAGTTTGTGCCACAAATGCTCAATTACGAATCGGTGGGCGGCGTCAATTTCAAGAAAGGCTGCTACCCCGGCCAAGAAGTAGTGGCACGTAGCCAGTTTCGGGGCACACTCAAACGCCGGGCCTATTTGGCCCATGCAGCGGCAGAGATGGCCGTGGGCGCCGAGGTGTTTGTGGCCAGTGATACCGAGCAGCCTTGTGGCATTGTGGTGCAGGCTGCCCCAGCCCCCACAGGTGGCTGGGATGCGCTGGTATCGCTGCAAGTGGCTGCAGCAGCCCAAGGGGGCTTGCAAGTGGGCGTCAGCGATGGCACGGCATTGGCCTTACAGCCCTTGCCTTACACGCTGGCCCAAGAAATCTGAGCTTGTACCCAAAGGCAAAAAGCCGCTCCAACTGGAGCGGCTTTTTTTAAAGAAACAACGGCAATCAGCCTGCAATCACCTTGGCGATGGCTTGGCAGACGTAGTCGATATTCTTGCTGTTGAGCGCGGCCACGCAAATACGACCAGTATCGGTGCCATACACACCAAACTCGCTGCGTAGGCGCACCATTTGGTCTTTGCTCAGGCCGGAGTAACTGAACATACCGATTTGCTGGGTCATGAACGACATGTCTTGCTGCACACCAGCTGCTTTGAGGCCATCGACCAATGTTTGGCGCATGGCTTTGATGCGCACGCGCATTTCACCCAGTTCCTTTTCCCACAGGGCACGAAGTTCGGGGTTGCCCAGCACGGCTGCCACCACAGCACCGCCGTGGGTGGGTGGGTTGGAGTAGTTGGTGCGAATGACGATCTTGAGTTGGCTCAGCACGCGACCGGCCTCTTCTTTGCTGTCGCACAGCACGCTCAGGCCACCCACGCGCTCGCCGTACAGGCTGAAGCTCTTAGAGAACGAAGTCGAGACAAAGAAGGACAGGCCAGCTGCCACAAACTTCTGGATGACAGCACCATCTTCGGCAATGCCGTGGCCAAAGCCTTGATAAGCCATGTCTAGGAAGGCGGTCAGGCCACGGGCCTTGACCACTTCCACCACCTGATCCCACTGGGCCGAAGTGATGTCGTAGCCGGTGGGGTTGTGGCAGCAGGCGTGCAACACAATGATGGTGCCGGGGGCTGCGGCATTCAGGCTGGCGAGCATGCCGTCAAAGTTGACGCCACGTTTGTCTGCATCGTAGTAGGCATAGGTGTCGACCACGAAACCCGCGTTGGTGAACAGCGCACGGTGGTTTTCCCAGCTAGGGTCGGAGATCAGCACCTTGGCATCGGGGCTGATCTTTTTCAGGAAGTCGGCGCCGATTTTCAGGCCGCCTGTACCGCCGATAGCTTGCACGGTAGCTACACGGCCCGATGTCACAGGCTCGCTGTCGGCACCAAACACCAAGCCTTTGACGGCGTTGTCATAGGCCACGATACCGTCAATGGGCAGATAGCCACGGGCTGTGGGCTTGTCCATCAGGGCTTTTTCAGCCGCTTGTACGCATTGCAGCAGTGGCAGCTTGCCGTTGTCGTCGAAATACACGCCCACACCCAGATTGACCTTGTTGGGGTTGGTGTCGGCGTTGAATTGCTCATTCAGACCCAGGATAGGGTCGCGGGGGGCCATTTCGACGGCGGAGAACAGAGACATGGAACGTTCCTGTGGAGGGGTGAACAAACGCCGGATTCTACTGTGGGTCGCCACAAAACGGCTATGACACTCCGATAGGGCAGGTGTTTGTGCTGCATCTATCTGCCCTGTGCAAGCAGGGCCGCGTTGCCAGCCCGCAGAATGCGCTACGAACCGTTTGAGGATTTTTTGAATGTCAGGTCTCCAAGGCTCCTTTGTTAGCTTCACCGGCTCTCCCTTTGCGCTCTACCAACCCTATCCCCCTGCGGGTGACCAGCCCAGCGCCATTGCCCAATTGGTAGAAGGCGTACAAGATGGCGAGGTCTTTCAAACCCTGCTGGGTGTGACTGGCTCGGGCAAAACCTTCACGATAGCCAACGTCATTGCCCAACTGGGGCGACCGGCCATTGTCTTTGCACCCAATAAAACGCTGGCCGCGCAGTTGTACAGCGAGTTTCGTGAGTTCTTCCCCAAGAACGCCGTCGAATACTTTGTCAGCTATTACGACTACTACCAGCCCGAGGCGTATGTGCCGCAGCGTGATTTGTTTATTGAGAAAGACAGCGCGATCAATGAGCATATTGAGCAGATGCGTCTGTCTTGCACCAAAAGTCTGTTGGAGCGGCGTGATGTGGTGATTGTGGCAACGGTGTCGGCCATCTATGGCATTGGCAACCCTGAGAGCTACCACCGCATGGTCATGACGCTGCGGGTGGGCGACACATTGGGCCAGCGCGATGCCATTGCCCAACTGGTGCGTATGCAGTACCAGCGCAACGATATGGATTTTGCGCGGGGCAACTTTCGGGTACGGGGCGACACGATTGACGTGTTTCCTGCCGAGCACTCTGAATTGGCCTTGCGTATAGAGCTGTTTGACGACCAAATCGACAGCCTGCAACTGTTTGACCCGCTCACCGGACGGGTGCGCCAAAGCATCCCGCGCTTTACCGTCTATCCGGGCAGCCACTACGTCACGCCACGCGATCAGGTCTTGCTGGCCATAGAAGCCATCAAAACCGAACTGGCCGAGCGTTTGCAGCAACTGCAACAAGACGGCAAACTGGTAGAAGCACAGCGGCTAGAGCAGCGCACCCGCTTTGATTTGGAAATGCTCAGCGAAGTGGGCCACTGCAAAGGCATTGAGAACTACTCGCGCCACCTGTCGGGTACAGCGGCGGGCGAGCCGCCCAGCACCCTGACGGATTATTTGCCTAAAGATGCGCTGATGTTTCTGGATGAGAGTCACCAGATGGTTGGCCAGTTGGGGGCCATGTACAACGGCGACCGCTCACGCAAGACCACACTGGTTGAATACGGTTTTCGGCTCCCCAGTGCTTTGGACAACCGCCCACTCAAGCTGGAAGAGTTTGAACAACGGATGCGGCAAGTGATTTTTGTCTCTGCCACCCCGGCAGAGTATGAAAAAACCCATGCCAGCAAAGTGGTAGAACAACTGGTGCGCCCTACCGGGTTGGTCGACCCCGAAGTGCAAGTGCGTCCGGCCAGCAGCCAAGTCGATGATGTGCTGCAAGAAATCCGCCTGCGTGTAGAGCGTCAAGAGCGCGTATTGATTACCACCCTGACCAAGCGCATGGCCGAGCAGCTCACCGACTACTTGAGCGACAACGGCGTGCAGGTACGTTACCTGCACAGCGACATTGACACTGTGGAGCGGGTTGAAATCATCCGTGACCTGCGTTTAGGCACTTTTGATGTGTTGGTGGGCATCAACTTGCTGCGCGAGGGGCTGGACATCCCTGAGGTGTCTTTGGTGGCTATTTTGGATGCCGACAAAGAAGGGTTTCTGCGCTCTGAGCGCAGTTTGATTCAAACCATAGGCCGCGCTGCCCGCAATTTGCATGGCAAAGCCATCTTGTATGCCGACCGCACCACCGCCTCGATGAAAAAAGCCATCGATGAAACGGAACGCCGACGCGCAAAACAACTCCAACACAATGCGATGCAGGGAATTACGCCGCGCAGCATTGTCAAGCAGGTGAAAGACCTGATTGACGGGGTGTATAGCGAAAAATCGGGTAAAGAAGCCGAAAAATTGGCAAAAACCGCACTGGAACGTGCCAAAGTGGAATCTATGTCACCCAAGGCGGTGGCCCAAGAAATCAAGCGATTGGAAAAGCTGATGCTGGGTCATGCCAAAAATCTGGAGTTTGAGCAAGCGGCACGGGTGCGTGACCAATTGACCCACCTCAAAAATCAGGCATTTGGTGGCCCCGGTGACGATGCAGAACCTTGAGTTGCGCGGTAAGTGTTGCCTGTACGCCTCGTAGATGACCACCAACTTACTTATCCGACAAATTTAATGGGAATTGTGCTATACTGGGGCGAAACACTCAACAACTACCCCGATGAAAGCGTCTTGCAGCCATTGCAAGGCGATGGGGATGAAACGGTGTCCAGTGCGCGATCCGCTACGAGGGCTGTTTCATGAACCCACAAGCGAAAAAGGAGCTTGCCATGCGTCTTACCACCAAAGGCCGTTTTGCGGTCACTGCCATGATTGATCTGGCCTTGCGTCAAAACAACGGCCCCGTTACTTTGGCTGCCATCAGCCAGCGCCAGCGCATCCCCCTGTCGTATCTGGAGCAACTCTTTGGCAAGCTGCGCCGCCATGAGCTGGTGGAGTCCACCCGTGGCCCCGGTGGCGGCTACACCTTGGCCCGCAAGGCCACAGAGATCACTGTGGCCGATATCATCGTGTCGGTAGATGAGCCCATTGATTCCACTCAATGCGGTGGCAAAGAAAATTGCTTGGGTGAGTCGGGCCGCTGCATGACCCATGATTTGTGGTCGGCACTCAACCAGCGCATGGTGGAGTTTTTGGACGCCGTCACGCTGCAAAAGTTGGTGGACGATCAGGTGGCTAAGGGCGTACAGGTTGAGGAAAAGCCTGCTGTGCGCCGTGCCATATCCACCACGCCAGTGGTCAAGCCTATTCGTGTCAATGCGCCCAACTCGGTGTTTGCGCTGGGCAACGCTTTCGCCAAGTCCTGATTGATTGCTGGATGCGCAAGCTGGCCCACAGGGGTCGGCTTGGTTTCGCCTGTATTTTCTTCTTTGCCAGCCTGAACCTTCATTGAGCCAGCCATGGACATGACCCCGCACTTTCCCATTTACATGGACTACGGCGCTACTACGCCCGTCGATCCGCGCGTTGTAGACGCCATGATTCCTTGGTTGCGTGAGCATTTTGGCAACCCTGCTTCCCGCAGCCACGCTTGGGGCTGGGAAGCTGAGGCCGCTGTCGAAAAAGCCCGCGAGCAGGTCGCAGCCCTTATCCATGCCGACCCGCGTGAAATCGTCTGGACAAGCGGTGCCACCGAATCGAACAATCTGGCGATCAAGGGGGCGGCCCAGTTCTATAAGGGCAAGGGCAAGCACCTGATTACGGTCAAGACCGAGCACAAGGCAGTGCTGGATGTGATGCGCGAGTTGGAGCGCCAAGGTTTTGAAGTCACCTATTTGGATGTGCAAGAGAACGGCCTGGTGGATTTTGAAGCCCTGAAGGCTGCCATCCGTCCCGACACCATCCTCATCAGCGTGATGTTCGTGAACAACGAAATTGGGGTCATCCAAGACATTCCGGCCATTGGTGCCCTGTGCCGCGAAAAAGGCATCATCTTCCACGTCGATGCAGCCCAAGCCACAGGCAAAGTCGAGATCGACCTGCAAACGCTGCCCGTCGATTTGATGAGCTTGGCCTCGCACAAAACCTATGGCCCCAAGGGCATCGGTGCCCTGTATGTGCGCCGTAAACCCCGCGTGCGCTTAGAGGCACAAATGCACGGGGGCGGCCACGAGCGTGGTATGCGTTCGGGCACTTTGCCCACGCACCAATGTGTGGGCATGGGCGAGGCCTTCCGCATTGCCAAAGAAGAAATGGCCCAAGACGCGGCCAAGGCCCAAGCGTTACAACAGCGCCTGCTCAAGGGCTTGCAAGACATCGAACAGGTATTCATCAATGGCGATTTAGAGCGCCGTGTGCCACACAACCTGAACATCAGCTTCAACTATGTTGAAGGCGAATCGCTCATCATGGGCATCAAGGGGCTGGCGGTCTCGTCTGGCTCGGCCTGCACCTCGGCCAGCTTGGAGCCCAGCTATGTGTTGCGCGCCTTGGGCCGCAGCGATGAGCTGGCCCATAGCAGCTTGCGCATGACCTTGGGCCGCTTTACTACCGAAGCAGAAATCGATTACGCCATCGACACCATTCGCGTTAACGTAGCCCGGCTACGCGAACTCAGCCCCTTGTGGGATATGTACAAAGACGGCATTGATCTCTCGACGATCCAATGGGCCGCGCACTAATCAAGGAAATTCCTCATGGCTTACTCTGACAAAGTGATTGATCACTACGAAAACCCCCGCAACGTGGGTTCGTTCGACAAGGGTGACGACACCGTGGGCACCGGCATGGTGGGCGCACCAGCCTGTGGCGATGTGATGAAGTTGCAGATCAAAGTCAACCCCGACACCGGTGTGATTGAAGATGCACGCTTCAAAACCTACGGTTGCGGCTCGGCGATTGCGTCCAGTTCATTGGTGACAGAATGGGTGAAGGGCAAAACGTTGGACGAGGCGGCTGCCCTGAAAAACAGCCAAATCGCCGAAGAACTGGCGCTGCCGCCGGTCAAAATCCACTGTTCCATTTTGGCCGAAGACGCCATCAAGGCCGCAGTCAACGACTACAAAGCCCGCCACGGTGGCGACGGCAGCACGGCAGCCTGACATCATGGCCATCACGCTGACCGAAGCCGCTGCGCGGCATGTCACTCGCTACCTCAGCCGCCGAGGGCAAGGACTGGGGGTGCGTCTGGGCGTCAAGACCAGCGGCTGCTCGGGGTTGGCCTATAAGCTCGAATATGTCGATGAAATCGCCCCTGAAGACCTGGTGTTTGAGAACCACGGTGTCAAGGTGATTATTGACCCCAAAAGCTTGGCCTACATTGATGGTACTGAGCTCGATTTTGTGCGCGAAGGTTTGAACGAGGGCTTTCGTTTTAACAACCCTAACGAGCGTGACCGCTGCGGTTGTGGAGAGAGCTTCCGCGTCTAACGCCTCTCTGGTGGGCCTTTGGCTGCAAAACCGCCACCGCGCAGCGTGCTGGCGGTTTTTTTATGGATTTTCCCAATGAACCTCCAATCTGACGATTTTGAACTGTTTGGCTTGCCCCGGCGCTTTGCCCAAGACCGCAACGCCATTGACAACCGCTGGAAAGAGCTGCAACGCGAAGCCCACCCCGACCGTTTTGCTGCCCAAGGCGCTGCCGCCCAACGGGTGGCCATGCAGTGGTCGGTGCGCATCAATGAAGCCTATCAGCGCCTCAAAGACCCGCAGCGCCGCGCTGCCTACCTGTGCGAGTTGCATGGCATGCCAATCCGTGCCGAAGACAACACCGCAATGCCAGCGGCCTTTCTGATGCAACAGATGGAATGGCGTGAAGCCTTGGAAGAGGCCGAGACGTTGGCAGAAGTGGATGCCTTAGAGCGCGAGGTGCGCCAAGCACAAAAAGCGGGGCTAGAGCGTTGCGCAGCACTCATCGACACACAGCAAGACTTTGCCGCTGCTGCCCAGCAGGTCAGAGCCCTCATGTTCATTGCGCGTTTTGCCCATGATATTGGGCAGCGCCAAGATCAACTGGGACAATAACGCCCCATCTCCCAATCCCACAGAAGAAAAAATTCATGGCGCTGTTGCAGATTTCCGAACCCGGCCAATCCCCTAATCCCCACCAGCGGCGCATTGCCGTGGGCATTGACTTGGGCACTACCCACTCTTTGGTGGCTGCCGTGCGCAATGGCGTGGCCGAATGCCTGCCCGACGATCAGGGCCGGGTGCTGCTGCCTTCTATCGTGCGTTATCTGGAAGGGGGCAAGCGCCAAATTGGTTATGCCGCTGCTGCTGCACAGTCCGACGATGCCAGTAACACGATTGCTTCGGTCAAGCGGTTCATGGGGCGAGGGTTGGCCGACATTACCCACGCCGACAAGTTACCCTACGCATTGGTGGGTGCGCAGGCAGGCACGCCCAGCGGCATGGTGCATATAGCAACGGCTGGGGGCGTGAAATCGCCTGTAGAAATCAGTGCCGATATTTTGGCTACGCTGCGCTACCGTGCTGAAGACACCTTCAACGATGATCTGTATGGGGCTGTGATCACTGTCCCAGCCTACTTTGACGATGCCCAGCGCCAAGCCACCAAAGATGCAGCCCAACTGGCTGGTATTCACCTGCTGCGTCTGATTAACGAACCCACGGCAGCCGCTATTGCTTATGGCTTGGACAACGCCAGTGAGGGCGTTTATGCCGTTTATGACCTTGGCGGGGGCACGTTTGATATTTCTATTCTGCGCCTGACGCAAGGCGTGTTTGAGGTCATTGCCACTGGGGGCGATTCGGCACTCGGCGGTGATGACTACGACGCGGCACTGGCTGATGCAGTGTTGGCTCCCTTGGGCGTGTCTTTGCACACCCCGAGCGACAAAACGGCAGCCCGTTTGGCTGCCCGTGCCTGTAAAGAAGCCCTGACCTGCCACGAGACGGCGCAGTTCAGTGCCACATTGGCTGAAACCACCATTGCATGCACCGTGCAGCGCAGCGATTTTGAAGCCGCCACCGCCCACCTCACCGCCCGTTCGCTCGCTGCCGTGCGTCGGGCTTTGCGTGATGCCCAACTGGCGGTCGATGAGGTGCAAGGCGTGGTGATGGTCGGTGGCTCTACCCGGATGCCGCACATCCAGCAGGCCGTGGGTGCGTTTTTTGGCCATACACCCTTGACCAACCTCAACCCCGACGAAGTGGTGGCTTTGGGCGCAGCCATCCAAGCCAATCAATTGGCAGGCAACAACACCGCTGGCGATTTGTTGCTGCTGGATGTGATTCCGCTCTCTTTGGGTATTGAGACGATGGGGGGCTTGGTGGAGCGCATCGTTTCGCGCAACGAAACCATTCCCACGGCCAAGGCGCAAGACTTCACCACCTACAAAGATGGTCAGACCGCGCTGGCGCTGCATGTGGTGCAAGGCGAGCGCGATTTGGTGCAAGACTGCCGCAGTTTGGCCCGGTTTGAGTTGCGCGGCATTCCACCGATGGCGGCTGGGGCGGCGCGTATCCGTGTCACTTTTACCGTGGATGCCGATGGCCTGTTGTCGGTCAGTGCCAAAGAGCAAATCAGTGGTGTCGAGGCCCATATCGATGTCAAGCCTTCTTATGGCCTGAGCGATGAGCAGATTGCCAAAATGTTGCAAGACGGCTTTGCCACGGCAGCCCAAGATATGCAAGCGCGTGCGTTGGTAGAGGCCCGCGTGGATGCCGACCGGATGTTGCTGGCGACACAAAGTGCCTTAGATATCGACGGTGCGTTGCTCGGTAGTGATGAGCGCACCGCGATTGACGCCCTGATGGATGCCCTGCGCCAGCAAAAGGGCAGCGACGATGCTGCTGCCATTGAGGCTGCCACCCAAGCATTGGCTAAAGGCACCGAAGGTTTTGCCGCCCAGCGCATGAACCAAGGTATCCGCCAGGCGCTGGCCGGCAAAAATGTCCAAAGTCTGTAAAACCACTACCCCGACACGCTATGCCCGTCATTAAAATTTTGCCCCACCCTGAGCTCTGCCCTCAAGGCACCGAGATCACGGCCCCCGCTGGCACCTCGATTTGTGAAGCTTTGCTAGAAAACCACATCGCCATTGAGCACGCTTGTGACATGAGCTGTGCCTGCACCACCTGCCACGTCATCGTGCGCGAAGGCTATGCCTCGCTCAATGCGGCAGAAGAGGAAGAAGAAGACCTGCTTGATCGGGCTTGGGGCTTGGAGCCGCAATCGCGCTTGAGCTGCCAGGCCATTGTCGGTGCGCACAATCTGACGGTGGAAATTCCCAAATACACCATCAATCACGCCCGAGAAAACCACTGACATGTTGCGCCAGATTATTCTCGATACCGAAACCACAGGGCTGTCGGCAGACAACGGCGACCGCATCATTGAAATCGGTTGTGTAGAGCTGGTGGCCCGCAAGTTGACAGGGCGCAACAAGCATTTCTATCTCAACCCTGGGCGCGACAGCCACCCAGATGCGCTGCGTATCCACGGTATCAGCAACGAGTTTCTGCAAGACAAACCCAAGTTTGAGGCGGTGGTGGAAGAGTTGCTGGACTATTTGCAAGGTGCCCAGCTCATCATCCACAACGCGCCGTTTGATATAGGCTTTCTGAACAAAGAGCTGGAACGCACGGGCCGCCCGCCCCTGAGCCATTTTGTGGGCGAGATCACCGACACGCTGGTCATGGCCAAGGAGATGTACCCTGGCAAGCGCAATTCGCTCGATGCCTTGTGCGACCGCTTGGGCGTGGACAACTCTGGGCGCACCTTGCACGGTGCGCTGTTGGATGCGGAGTTGCTGGCCGATGTTTATATCAACCTGACCCGTGGCCAAGATGCGTTGTTGATTGCTGAGGACGATGCCCAGTTGGGGGGCGCCGTACAGGTGCCGGGCTTGGATTTGCGCGGTATTGATCTGCCGGTGTTGCAAGCCACAGCACAGGAAATAGAGGCCCATGAGGCTGTGCTGGCCCAGATTGACAAGGCCAGCGGTGGCAAGACAGTGTGGCGGGCAATGTAAAACAGCAAAAAACTGTGCCATAATAGCAGTCTTGTCATTAAGACACGGGTGATTAGCTCAGCGGTAGAGCACTGCCTTCACACGGCAGGGGTCACATGTTCGATCCATGTATCACCCACCACAATTTGCGGCTTTGGTTTTTTGAATCAAAGCCATTGGGTGATTAGCTCAGCGGTAGAGCACTGCCTTCACACGGCAGGGGTCACATGTTCGATCCATGTATCACCCACCAAACACAAAAGCCTCTTAAATTCTCAATTTAAGAGGCTTTTTGTTGCTCGGCACGGTTCTAAACCATACAACGCAGAGTGCAAAAAGGTTCGGGCTACCTGCACCAGTGCTGCGCAGGCCAACCCGAACCCTAGCGTGAGTGAGCCGGTTTTATTGCTTCACGGCTTCTACTTGTACGACCAAGCGCACATTCTTCGGGAAGCCCCAGTCCACGCCATAGTTCAGACCAAAGGCTGTGCGGTCAATGGTGGCTTCAAAATCGCCGCCGCACACTTCGCGCTTGAGCATGGGGTTGTTGTAGCAAGCAAATTGGTGGGCCTTGAGGGTGACAGGCTGGGTTTTGCCCAACAGCGTCAGTTTGCCATCCACTGCGGTGACTTTGTCGCCGTCGAAATGGAACTTGTCGGAGACAAACTTGGCGGTGGGGTGCTTGGCCACATCAAAGATGTCGGCGCTTTGCAGATGCTTGTCAAAAGCCGCAGTGCCCGTGTTGATCGAGGCGATATCGAAGGTGATGTCTACCTTGCCGGTCTTGCCTGCACGGTCAAACTGCACCGAGCCTTCTTTCTTGTCAAAGCGGCCACGGTTGACCGAGGCACCGAAGTGGCTGATCTCGAAGGTGGCAAAGGTGTGTGTGGGGTCGATAGCGTAGTCGGCGGGTGCCGCTTGCACAGCACCAGCGGCCAAGGTGGCTACAGCAGCCAGAGTAAAGAGGGATTTGCGCATGAAAGGCTCCTAAAAAAAGTAAGAAAACAGGGTTGAAGAAATCAAAGTTTGCCCACGCCAGTCAGCGCGAGCTTGAATTGGACTTGCACATCGTCGGCCACCATAGAGGTGTCGGCCCATTCGTTTTCGCCGATCTTGTAGGCCAGACGCTTGAGGGCCAGCGTGCCGGTGGCCGTGGTGGCAGCACCGTTTTGGGTCAGGGCGACGGGCACTACCACATCGCGGACGGTACCTTTGATGTTGAGCTTGCCAAGCACTTCAAACTTGCCTGCGCCCAGTGCCTTGATGCTGCTGGATTCAAATGTGGCTTGCGGAAACTGCGGCACGTTGAACCATACCGCCTTGGGCAGTTCGGCATCGGTTTCCCGAGAGCCGAGCGTGGCACTGCCGGTATCTACGCTAAAGCTGATTTTGCTGCTTGCCAGCTTGGTGGGATCGAAGACGACTTGGGCCGTGAATTTTTTGAAATGTCCTTGCAGTGGCACGCCCATTTGTTTGGCGGTGAAGCCGATGCTGCTTTGTGCGGGCACCAAGGCTTGTTGTGCGCTGGCGGGGGTGCCCATGAGCAAGGCGGTGCTACCCAACAGCAGGGCAGAAAGAAAAGAAGTGGGTTTCATGGTGGTATTGGAGAAGAAAGGGGGTCTGAGCGCGATCAGTGAAGGAAAGTTCAGTGTTGACCAGGCCACATGCGGAGCAGCAACTGGTCGCGATCAATGAATTGGTGTTTCAGGGCCGCTGCCACATGCACCAGCACTAGCGCCGCCATCCCGAAGGCGGATAACTTGTGCAGTGGTTTGAGCCACTCTGCCAAGGCTGGGCTGACGGGTACAAAGTCGGGCAGGGGCAGCATCCCCAGAAAAACGATAGGAAACCCGGCGGCGGAGCTGTAAGCCCAACCTAGCAGAGGAACGGCAAAGAACAGCAAATACAAGGCATGGTGGGTGCCGTGGTGGGCTGCCTTTTGCCATGCGGGCATGGCTGCCTGCATGGATGCGGGCAAGGCTGGAGGGCGGTGCGTTAGGCGCCAAGCCAACCGCAGCGCCGACAGCAGCAAGATGCCTACGCCTGCCCATTTATGCCAGTTGTAGAGTTGCAGGCGTTGGGGAGAAAACGGCAGGTCGGCCATGTAAATGCCGATGGCAAACACGGCCACCAAGGCACCGCCGAGCACCCAGTGCAGGGCTATGGCTGTGGTGTTGTAGCGGCTGGCGGGTGTGCTGTCGGCAGGGGTATGGGGTGGGCGGTGATCTGGCATGGTGGTCGCTTGCATCTGAGGGGGTTCCGGCAACGGCCAGAGGCGGTTGCGTTGTGGAACACGTGTCAGTGTAAGAACCACCAAATTCTTTTAGTTCCAATTGAATTGATGTTTCAATTGAAAAAAATTGAATATTGGGCAGTGGCGCTATGCAGAGCTCATGGTGGCGTCAAACAGTACCACCCGGTCGCGGCCCCGTTCTTTGGCTTGGTACATCGCGGCATCGGCATGGCGTGACAGTTCCATTTGCGTTTGGCCGTGTTCTGGGTAGAGGGCCACACCGATGCATGAAGAAATGGACAGGGTTTTGTCATCGATCAGCATGGGTTCGTTCAGGGCGACACGGATTTTTTCTGCCACCATCAGGGCATCGGCGGGAGTGTTGAGATTGAGCAGCAGCACCACAAACTCATCGCCCCCTACGCGGCTGACCGTATCGGATTCGCGCACACAGGCTTGCATGCGCCGTGCCACTTCTTGCAACACCACATCGCCAACAGCATGGCCCCAGGTGTCGTTGATGGGTTTGAACTTGTCCAGATCGATGAACAGCAAAGCCAGTGGGCGGTCATGGCGTTTGGCCAGAGCCAAGCCGCGCTCGGCGCGATCCAAAAACAGACTGCGGTTGGGCAGATTGGTCAGAATGTCGTAGTGGGCCAGATGGTCGAGTTTTTGCTGGGCATGTTTGCGTTCTGTGATGTCGAGTTTGATGGCGACATAGTGTTGGCGCTGGCCTTCAGCATCGACCACTGGAGCGATGTGGGTTTCTTCCACATAGGTGTCACCGGCTTTGGTGCGGTTGATGATTTCTCCGACCCAGCATTGCCCTTGGGAGAGTTGTATCCACAGATCTCGGTAGATGGTGGGGTCGGTCAGGCCCGACTTCAGCATAGAGGGCTTGCGGCCATGAACCTCATCAAAGGTATAGCCCGTGAGCTGGGTGAAGTAGGGGTTGACGTACTCGATATGGCCATCCAAGTCGGTCACCATCACCGTGAGTGGACTTTGCTCAATGGCCGTTGAGAGTACCAACAACCGGCTTTGCGCCGCCTTGATTTGGGCCAGCGAGTCTTGCAGTTGCTGGTTGAGCTCGGCCAGGGCTGCACGTTGCTGCGCCCGCTCTAGATGGGCCGAGACCCTGGCCTTGACTACCTGTGGATTGATGGGCTTGTGGATGAAGTCCACCGCCCCTGCCTCGATACCCCGTGTTTCGCTGTCGGCATCGATGCGGGCCGTGACGAAGATCACGGGCACCTCGCGGGTGTTGGGGTCGCGTTGCAGTATTTCCAGCACTTCGTAGCCGTTCATGTCTGGCATCATCACGTCGAGCAAAATCAGGTCGGGCCGATGCTCGGCCACCTGCGTCAAACCTTCTGGCCCAGACAGTGCAAAACCGATTTCGCAGATGTCGGCCAGCGTTTCACCCAGGACTTCGATGTTTTCAGGTTGATCGTCCACAATCAGGACTTGGGCGCGTGGGCTGGGCATGGCGGTGTCTCTTGTATCTGGGGTGTTGCCAGTGGTGAATGGCTGGGCAGGTGGGATGCAAACACCCACAAGGCCTCTAGTGCAGGTTTGAATTGCAAGCGCCGCACGGCTATGCTGACAGGCGCAAAGGCCGGGGCCAGTGTAGTGTTTTGTAACAGCAGTTCGATGTCTTCGGTCATGCGTTTGGCCGCCAGCCGGTTGGCGCTGAGCAGTGGCTCCAGTTGCGCTATGCGTTGTTGTAGCAGAGCGTAGTCCAAAGGCGGGGCCACAGGCAGTTGTCTGGCAACGCAGGTGGTTTCGTCTGGTGCGGTGTGGGTGATGGGCGCAATCCAGTGCAACAAGGTGTCTCGCAACTGTTCTGCGGCCCAGGGGGGATCAAGCTGTGCCACTATGCCTGTGGTCAGGTTCTGTGGGGTGGCTGGGGGGTGGCTGGCCTGTGCTGCCAGTGCAATGATGGGCGGGCATTGTGCGCCCAGTGTGGTGTACAGCTGTTGGGTAAGGCAGAACCCATCCATGCCAGGCAGGCGCAAATCCACCACAATGGCTGCCAGTGGGCTGTGTTGTGCGGTGGCAATGGCATCGGTGGGGTTGCCTGCGGTACTCACGCTCATCCCCATGTGCGTCAACATGTCCTGGATGTCGGCACAGGGCGCATCTGGGGGGCTGACCACCAGCACTTGTTTGTGGTGTAACGGTGCTGTCTGCAATGTCCAGGTTGCTTGGGCCAGGGCATCGGCAGTGTGGGGCAGGGCCTCTTCGCTGGCCCGTGCCAGGGTCACCTCAAAGCGGAAGGTGCTGCCTTGGCCGGCGTGGCTTTGCACTTGTACGTTGCCATGCATCAAATGGGCGAGTTGTTGCACGATGGACAGGCCCAACCCCGTGCCGCCGTATTTGCGTGTGATGGAGCTGTCGGCCTGGGTGAAGGCAGCAAACAACCGCGCTACCTGCTCTGGCGTCATGCCAATGCCGGTGTCGGATACGCTGCCCTGGAGCGTCACGGTATGGTCAGTTTCTGTGTGCAACGTGAGTTGCACTTGCACGCTGCCCCGTTCGGTAAATTTGATGGCATTGCCCACCAAGTTGATGAGAATCTGCCCCAAACGCAAGGCATCGCCCACAAGGTAGCGTGGCAGACGTGGGTCAAGCACCATTTGCCAGTTCAGGTGCTTCTCGTCGAGTTGGTGGGCAAACATATCACTGACCTGTTGCAGTACGCCTGCCAGTTCAAACGGCAGCTGCTCCAGTTCTAGTCGCCCGGCCTCAATTTTGGAGTAGTCCAAAATGTCATTGAGCAGTTGCAACAAGGCTCGTGCTGAGTTGTGTACCTTGCCCAGGTAGTCGCGCTGACGGGGTGTCAGTGTGGAGTCGAGCACCAGCGCCGTCATGCCGATGATGGCGTTCATCGGCGTACGAATTTCGTGGCTCATATTGGCCAGAAAATTGCTCTTGGCATGGTTGGCCGCCTCGGCGGCCTCCTGCATTTGTTTGATGTGGGAGATGTCTACCCTAAAGCCTACGGTATAGCCTGCCGGGGTTTTGCGATCCACAATGCGCAGCCAGCGTCCGTCTTGCAGCTTTTGTTCTATCACCCCTTGGCCGCTGTGGTGGATGTTCATGCGGTGGCGAATCCATGCCTCTTGTTGCTCTGGCGGTGCATGCAAGAGTTCGGCATATTGCCCAGCCTCTATGCGGGCGCGCAGCAGTGCCTCAAAGGTTTTGCCTTGGGGGTTGATGTGTTGATTGCCGGGGATGAGGGAGCGGTATTTGTCGTTGCAAAAGACCAAACGGTCGTGGTGGTCGAACAGTACAAAGGCTTCGTCAATGGCCTCAATGGCGGTGCGCAGGGTTTGTGCATTGTCTAGCACTTCCTGTTGTGTGCGGCGCAGTGCATCAGCGGCATCGCGTTGGTCTTGGATGGTTTGCAAATAGGCATTGAAGCCTGAGACCAGGTCGGCAATCTCATCGCGTACCGCAGGCAGGGGCAAAGGGGTGTGTGTGGCCTCTGGGGTTTGGCTCAGCCGCTGGAAGCTTTGCGCCACGGCCCGCAGGGGCATGACCACTTGCCGTGCATGGTGGCGCACCAACAGCGCCATCACAGTCAGGCACACCAGCAACAACGACAGCGCCAACAGGGCCAGACGCATCTCTTGGGAGGTTTGCTGTTTTACCGGGGTGGTGAGCAGTAGATACCCCCCAATTTTGGGTAGTGGCATGGACGACAGCAATACTTTTTGTCCATCCAGCACCAGGCGTTGATCAGTCGGGTTTTGGTGCAGCAGGCGCAGCAAGCCGGGGGCTGCAGGTTGACCAAAGTGGTTGCGCTCGGGGTGGTGTATGAAGCGGCCATCCCGATCTACAGCCATCAGGCGGATTTGGTGAGGGTCTTGGCCCCGGTAACTTTGAAAGATGGCATCGTTGAGGCTGATGACCAGCACACCAACCACCGAGTGCACATGGGCTTTTTCGTTGTAATGGCTGATGGGCCGGATCAGCGTATAGACCTTGTTGGAGGTCAGTCCCAAATTGGCACCATCGTCCATGCCACGCCAGTAGGTGCTTTGCCCAGAAACTTGGGCTTCTTGCACCAAGCGCCGAACGGTTTGCGCTGGCACGTCGTGGGTGTCTAGCGTGGAGCCAACATGAAAGTGCTGACCATGCAGCGACAGCACATCCAACGACACCAACCCCCGCGCCCGCAAAAAGTGGTTCAGGATATAACCAATCTGTGCTTGGGTGTTGAGCCGGTCGTAGGTTTTTCCGGCAGAGCGATCTACCTCGTACAAGGCTTTGGCAATGGCCTCATTGCCAGCAATATTGGCCGCCAAGTCCTCTATTTGTTCGGTATAGAGGGTCAGAAACTGCTGCACTTCAGACAGCGTGCGGTGGTTGTTGGCTGTGGTTTGTTCAATGACGATGCTGCGGGCCATGTAGAACGCACTGCTGCCAAACAGTAACAGCGGCACAAGAGCGGTCAGCAGCAGATAGACCACCAGCCGGGTGGTGATGTTGGTATTCCAGCGCACGGCCATCCCTACCAAATTAGTGCAGAGTAGAGGCCGTGACCAATCGGGCGTCGATGAGTGTCATCAGCGGCACGGTTTCACCTTGGAGCAGGCGCTGCGCCAGCACCACGCCCTGAAAGCCTTGTTCGGCGGCCTGTTGGTCGACGGTGACGCTCATCTGGCCTTTGCGAATGGCTGCCACTGCCTCGTCAATGGCGTCGTAGCCTCCTACCTTGACGTCGGTGCGTCCTTGCTCTTGCAGGTACTGTATGGCTCCCAGCGCCATCATGTCATTGGCGGCATACACCAACTGCACTTTGGGATGGCGGGTCATGAGCTCTTGTGTGACGCTATAGCCCTCGTCAATTTTCCAGTGTGCTGTCTCGCTGGCCACCAGCTGCACTGCTGGGTTGTCGGCCAGGGCGCGTTCGGCGCCACGCTGGCGTTGGCGGGCATTGTCGGCACTGCGAATACCCTCCAACACAATGGCTTGGGTGTCGGGGGCTGCATGAAGGGCCAGCGCCTGTGCAGCAGCATAGGCGCCTTTTTCGTTATCCACACTTAAAAACGGAACAGGTGCCAGACCTGCCTGTTGCACCGTCTGTGGGTCTAGCCGGTTGTCTACATTGACCAGCTTGATGCCTGCATCGGCGGCCTTTTTGAGCACTGGCACTAGGCGCTGCGAGTCGCCGGGGGCGATGATGATGGCATGGACGCCTGCACCGATCAGGTCGTCGATGATCTGAATTTGTTGCTCAATAGAGGTTTCTTGGGCGGCCACCTTGACTTGGAGTTGCACACCCAATTGGCGTTCGGCACGGCGCGCACCCCGTTCCATGGCAATGAAGAAGGGGTTGGTCAGTGTTTTCATCACCAACGCTACCGTTTTTTGTTCTGTAGCCGTTGGGGCCGGGGCAGAGACGCTGGGCGTTGAGGCGGTGGTGACGCTGTTGAGTTGCAGTTCGTTGGCATCTTTGCAGCCCAACAGACCAAGTGCCAGCAAGATCACAGAAAAAAATTGCAAAAGGGTGGTCAAGATCAGGATCTCCGTTGTACGGGCAGGGTGCTGTGCACCATTATTGTTTTTCTTCGGGGGGCAGGCTGGCTATCCAGTGGTGTAAGGCGTTGAGCGCCTCTTTGAACTGAAGTCGGCGGGTCGGCCCCATGACGGCTGCAAAGCTATCGGCCCAGGGGGTGGGTTGCAGCAGGGTTTCGATTTGTTCACCCACGCGCTTGGCGGCCAAGCGGTTGTGGATCAGCAGGGGTTCGAGTTCGGCCAGCAAAACATCGAGTTGGAGGCGCGTGTGGTGCGCGACGCTGGCCTGCTGTGGTGGCGTGGGCGCTGGCGCTGCCGTAGTCAACCGTGGTGCCACGCAGGCAGCCGTGACGGGGGCATGCGGGGACTCTGTGGTGGTGACACACTGGAGCCTGAGCGCAAAGCGAAAGGTGCTGCCTTGGCCGGGGCTGCTGTGTACCGTGATTTGGCCGTGCATGAGTTGCACCAGACGTTGCACAATCGACAGCCCCAACCCGGTGCCACCGTATCGGCGGGTGATGGAGCCATCGGCCTGTGTGAAAGCACAGAACAGGCGTGCAATTTGCTCGGGGGTCATGCCGATGCCCGTGTCACGGACTTCGCCGCACAGCATCAGGGTGTCGTTCTGCTGCTCTTGCACGGTCAGGGACAGGGTGATGCCACCTTGCTCTGTGAATTTGATGGCGTTGTCCAGCAGGTTGGTGAGTATTTGGCCTAGGCGCAAGGCATCGCCGAGCAGGTGGGTGGGCAGTGCAGGGTCTAGCAGAACCTGCCAGCCTAGGTGCTTGGCCTCTAGGCGATGTGCAAACATGTCTTGCACCTTGCCCACCACTGTGGCCAGTGCAAAAGGCTGTTGCTCCAGTTGCAGTTTGCCCGCTTCCATTTTGGAGTAGTCGAGGATGTCGTTGAGCAGCTGCAGTAGGGCTTGTGCTGAGGCGTGGGCCTTGCCTAAGTGGTCGCGTTGGCGCGGGGTCAATTCTGAGTTCAGTACCAAGGCGGTCATGCCCAGCACGGCATTCATGGGGGTGCGAATTTCGTGACTCATGTTGGCCAGAAAATCACTTTTGGCCTGATTGGCTGCATCGGCAGCGTCTTTGGCCGCACGCAGGCTTTGGGCGTATTCTTTCTCGGTGGTGATGTCACGCACCACCCCCAGCAGGCCCAGGGGTTGGCCCTTGCTGTCGCGCTCCAGCATCCAACGGGCCTCGTAATGGCGGTAGCTGTGATCTGCCTGCTGCACACGAAAACTGCCTCCGCCAGAGGCACCTGTCTGGCGACTGTGTTCCATCCGAGCGTCGAGTTTGGCACTGTCGTCGGCAGCCACCCATCGATGCCAATCACGGCGGCGGATGCCTTGAAGTGGTACTTCTGGAGCCAGCCGATACCATTGGTGCAACCGTTCATCCCCGTCAATCTGGTCGTTGGCAAAACACCAGCTCCAGATGGTCAAGTCGGCAATGTCGGTGGCCATTTTGAGCCGTGCCAGGGCATTGGATACCAGTTGTTCATTGGCCCGGCGTTCAGAGATGTCGGCCACGATAGTCAAGTAGCCGCTGGCAGCTCCATGCTCATCTTTGAGCACCGAGACTGATCGCGAACCTACAAAATGGCTGCCGTCTTTGCGCACATAGATGATCTCGTCTTGGACGGGCTGGTGATCATCGCGGCCCGCAAACAGAGTGACAAAGTCGGCTTGTTGGTTTTGTGGGTCGTGAAACAGGGTGGGACGCTGCCGACCCACCACCTCTTTGGCCCGGTAGCCAAGCATCTGCTCTGCAGTGCGGTTGAACAGTGTCAGCACTCCAGCAGGGTCGGTAGCCAAGATGCCATAGGCAGCATGGTTGAGGATGGCCGTTTGTAGCTTGAGCACTTCGTGGACGATTTTCTCGGCCTGTTGGCGGGCGCTCAGGTCTTCTAGCGCCAAAATGGCCTGACGTTGGCCGTCAACTTCAATCACGGCCGCAGTGATTTGCACCGGAATTGGGTTGCCACAGTGGTGCAGCAGCAAAACTTCCCGCTCCAACAGTGGAGACAGTGCAGGACTAGCGGTTTGCAGCAAGCGTTGTGCCAGTTGCGTTTGCACATCGTGCATAGATGGTGGTAGCAAATAGATGCTGTGCAGGCCGACCAGTTCTTCGGGGGTGTAGCCCAACAGTGCGCAGGCGGCTTGGTTGGCGCGCAGCACGGTGCTTTGCCGGTCTACCACCAGCATGGCGATGGGCGAGGCTTGCAGCACTTGGGCTGCACTTTGCTCGCTGCGCCGCTGACCATGCTGCTGGGCCATGCGGTATAGGCGGTGGGCACCCAGCAATGTGAGCAACACCATCAGGCCACTAAAACCCAGCAACAGGTAAGTGTTTGGCCCCCAAGCCGCCATCCAGTGCTCACGCGCTTTGCCAACTATGACAAAGAGAGGGTAGTTATCAAGCCGTTGGTAGGCATAAAAGCGTGTGATGCTGTCCAGTGGAGAGGTATCCAAGTAACTGCCGCTGTGGGGGGCTGTAGCCAAGTGTTCGTGTAACTTGGGTGAGACTGGGCTGGACTGCTCTGGGCGGTGGTGGGTGTCTGGCGTGGCAGGGTATTGGGCGATCTGGGTCAGCGATTGGGCGGTGCGCAGAGCCACCATCCCAGCGGGGCCGATGGGGGTCTGGCTCAAAATATGGTCGAGCGAGGCAATCGCAAAAGTGGCATAGACCATGCCTGCAAAATCACCGCCGGGCTGTTCTAGCCGCCTGGCCAGCACCAGTATCCAACGGCCACCCAGCCGATCTTGCAGTGGCCCTTCTATGACCAGACCTGCATGGCCTGGCGTAACTGTTGCGCTGCGCACCGATTGGAAGTAGGGTCTATCGGCCAAGTCGAGTGGCTGGAGTTCACCCGTGCCGTAACGCAGCACGCCTTGGGGGTCGGTAATGCGCAAACTGTACAGATGTGGCAACAGCGTCAGTTGCTGTTGCATGGCCGCGTTGAAGCGTGCTGGATGGAAGGTGCCTGTGTGCTGTTGTTCGGTGTAGTGATAGGCAATTGACTGCAGGGCCGTGTCGGTCTGATCGAAAATGGATTCGATATGGTGGGCCAGCAGATGGGTGGTTTCCTGCGTCTGGGTGACGTGGCGTTCTTGCTGGCGCTGGGTTTCTTGCCACAGTGCCATAGCAGTGAGCACCACGATCAGAATGCCAATCACGCTGGCCCCAGTCAGGTAGGGCAACCAGTCGCGCGAGGAGGGAGGTGGGCGCATGGACGGCATAGGGGGGCCAGCGCCACTGGTTATTCGGCTTGGGCTTGTGGTGGCGGCTGGGGTGTCACCACGCCGTTCTGCCAGAGCCGCTAAGTGCAACCAAGCCCGCCGACGCAGCCCCGTATCGGGCAATTGCTGGCTGCATGGGGTCAGCAATTGCTGGGCTTTGCCCCACAATTGACGCTGTAGGCAAGCTACGCCAGCCAAGTATTGCAGGCGGGCATGTTGTGGCTGCGCTTGGGCAGCGGACTCAATGCGCGCTAGCCAGGGAGCATCTATTTCATGCAGACTGGCTTCTAGGGTGCAGACCAGTTTGAGGGCCAGGGTATCACTCAGAGTGCCCGGATATTCTTGCAGCAGCGGCCATACAGGCAGTAGCCAGTGGCGCACTTGGGCAGGGTCTCCCCCCAAAGCACTCAGGCGCTGGGCGGCATGGATGGCCAACTCGGGCATGGCGCGTTCGTGGGTTTCGAGCGATTGCCAAACTTGCTGCAATTGGATGTGGTCGTGTGCGCTGTCTATCAGTTCGGTGGCTAGCCCACGCACAATGCTTTGGGCTGCAGTTGCAGAGAACGCACGGTGCTTGCCCAAGAGGCGGGCGGTTTCTAGGGCATCTTGGGTCTGGTGGGCATGGCGTGCGGCCTTGAGCCGAATGCGCAACGCCAACGTGCGGCGTGCTGCTCCTTGGGGCAAGGCTCCTAACCAGTCTAAGGCGCTGCGGGCATCGTGGTCTTCTAAGGCCCAGCGGGCTGCCCGCAGTTGTATGCCCTCGCGCAGCACCTGCGCATGGGCAGTGCCGTGGGCGGGGGCTTGCTCCATGGCCTGTTGCACATGTTGTTCACGGTGCTTGCGGTCTTGCAGTGCCTGGGAGTCTTCGGCCGCAATCAGATGGGCCAAGGCCCGCAGTTGATGTGCGTGGGGGATGGCCTCACCTGCTTGGGTGAGGGCGGCCTCCTGTGCCAGTGCCAGCAGGGCTGCTTTGCGTGAGCGCAAGAATCGCCCTGCCATGAATTGGGCTAAGGCATCCAGCAGGGCTGCGTGCATGGCCCGTTCTTTTTGTTGCAGGCGCCAGCGTTGGGCTTCGCGTGGCAGGGCCAGCAAAGCCGCTAGCCCACGCAGAGCCGCATAGATGGTGGCAAAACCCAGTACCAGTAGCAGCAACACTAGATTCAGTGACAAATCTAGTCGGTAAGGGGGCCAGAACAGGGTGATGGTGCCTTGGTTGTTGCCTGCGAACAGTGCCGAGGCCACAGCAACAGCAAAAAGGGCCAAAAGCCAGAGGGCGGCACGCATAGGCGGGTGCTTTCTGGGCCTTAACGGCCTGCTGCCGCACTGCCCAGGGCGGCAAAGGTTTCGTCTAGACGGGGGAGCTCGGTATTTTTCATGTGGGTCTGCACCTGTTGCAGCACTGTGGCCGCATTCTGGGTGCGCCGCGAGGCGGGATCGAAGTATTTATTGATGGCGGCACTGGCGGTGGCCAAGTCGGAGCGGGCCGACTCAGATTGTCGTGCCAGTATCCCCAAACGGGCATTGAGCAGTTTGAGTTTGAGGTTTTCACGCAGGAAAAAGGCTTCTTCTGGCGCCAATAAGATGGCCTCGGGCTGGTCTATGCGGCTGACACGAACCAAGCTGCGCACTTCGTCCCACACGACCTCCCAGCCATGCAGCAGGGTGGTTTGCCACCACGGTTGGTCGGCGGTAGGGGCTGTGCTGCTGTGATGGGCTTGGGCGTTGGCTTTGGCTTGCAGGCGGCGCGTGGCTGCTGCCTGCGCCACCGCATTTTGCAGTGGCAGGTCGTCCACTTGGCGTACCAAGTCGTCTAGACGGGCCAGCAGACCGGCGGTGTCGGCGACATGGGCGGTGCTCAGGCGCTCCAGATCGCGGCCCATGGCCCGTAGCAAGGGTTGCAGGCGCGGTTGTGCCGCCCGCTCTATGCGCTGCTGTGCGCTTTTGAGCCCAGCCACCAGAGGTTCCAGATGGCCGGTGAACTGGGCCTGTTGCTGGGCCAGCCGCAAGGCCGCTTCAATATCGACCACCAGCGTTTCATCGCGTGAGCGTGAGACGCTGCGCATCAGCTCTTCTAGCTGACCGCGTTGCAAAGCTACCTCGTTGAGGCGGGTTTCGGCCACAGTCAGTCGGGTGGCGTTGTCGTTGGCTTGTTCTTGTGCCTCGCGGGCCAAGGTGCGGGCTTCTACGGCTTGGGTGCCAGCATCGGCACTTTGACGGGCCAGCTGTTCTTGGATGGTGTGGAGCTTTTGCCACAGCAAGGTGCTGCTGGTCAGGCCCACTGCCGCCAGGGTGGCTACGACAGCCAAGCTGTAACTCCACAGCTTGCCTGCACCGCCGGGCGCAGCCTCTGGTGCTACAGAGGCCGTTGTCGGCGGCACCGGGGTTGCAGCAGACAGGTCGGGAGAAGGCGCAGAGCTCATGGCATGGATTCTATCGAGACTGCTACATCCTTGAGTGCGGGGCGGCATTGACGCACTGTGCCAAAGCCGATGGCCTGTGCTGCTGCCGCAATGCGAGGGTGTGTGGTCAGGGCCAATGCCTGCTGCCAAGACTGTGTGGGTAGCTGCGCTTGCAGATGGGCGATGGCTTGTGAACTGCTAAACAGCCAAAGTGAGCCATCATGGGCGGCCTGTACGGCCAGTGCTTTTTCGTCGGGTGTGAGATGCGGGGCGGTACGTTGGTAGGCAACCACTGTGTGAACCAGAGCGTCTGCCTGTTGTAATTGGTGGGTTAACCAATCTCGCCCAGAGCCTTCTGTGGGGGCGTTAGAGGCTGTGGCGTTGCTGCCGCGCACAATCAAGACCCGACAGCCCGGCCGGATCTGTGTGTGTACCTGTTGCCAGAGGGCTTCGGAATCGAACTGTGGGGCATCGTTGGCGGGTTGGTCGATGCACGAAGGCGCCATACCCAGTGCCTCTAATGTGCTGGCGGTGCCGGGGCCGGGTGCCCACACTCTGGGTGCATGGCCTGTAGCCACCAAACAGGCCAGGGTTTGAACCGCAGCAGGCGTCCAGAAGTACCGGGCGGCTTGTCCACTGACCACCATTACCGCATCGTACTGTGCCAATTGCTGTCGCGCAGTGTGCAGCCTGTCCACCAGTTCGGTATCTTGGGGGGCCGTGATTTGAATCAGGGGCAAAGACTGCGCTGGCAGCCCACGCAATTGCAATGCAGCGACCCACTGCGCCGCTTCGTGCGCAGGGCGGGTAATGACGATCCGTGGTGGCATGGCAGGCGCACAAAGGGAGTGGGGTGGGTGTGCTGTGGTTGCTTCTTAGCTGCCCGCACCGCCAGCCCGTAGCTGTGCCGCTACGGCCTGTCCTAGCGCATCGGCATCGGCCAAAGTGGTGACGGTGGCACAGGCACTGGCGCGTACCAGTGCCTGTTGTTGTTCTGGGTCTCCCCAAGCAGCATCCAGTTGCAATTGGTCATGGTGCAACACGGCGTGGGCCGCCAGTGGCATGGAGCAACTGCCCCCCAGACAACGGCTTACGGCTCGCTCGGCTGTCACGCGCAGCCAGGTGGGCTGGTGTGCTAGGGGAGCCAAAGCATCGATCAAGTCTTGGCGGTCGCTGCGCACCTCAATGCCCAAGGCACCTTGGCCTGCGGCGGGCAACATCTCGGAGGGGGTGAAGATTTTGCGGAGGCGTTCATGCAGGTTGAGACGCTTGAGCCCGGCAGCGGCCAGCACGATGGCATCGTATTGGCCCTCGTCGAGTTTGCGCAGCCGAGTGTCCAGGTTGCCCCGCAGCGGCTGAATGTGCAAGTCGGGGCGCAGGGCGTGCAAGAGCACCTGACGGCGCAGGCTGGAGGTGCCCACCACCGCACCGGCGGGTAAATCTTGCAAGCTGGCATAGTGGGGGGAAACAAAGGCATCGTGGGCGTCTTCGCGTTCCATCACGCAGGCCAAGGCAAAGCCCTCGGGCAGCTCCATGGGCACGTCTTTGAGTGAATGGACGGCAATATCAGCCCGCCCATCGTGCAGAGCGGTTTCTAGTTCCTTGACGAACAACCCCTTGCCCCCCACTTTGCTCAGGCTGCGATCCAAAATTTGGTCACCCAAGGTGGTCATGCCCAGCAAGGAGACCGCATGGCCGCGCGCTTGCAGCAGCTGCTGTACATGTTCGGCTTGCCATAACGCCAGGCGGCTTTCGCGTGTGGCAATGACGATGGAGGGTAAGGAGGGGGCTTGGGAAGTCATCGCGGCAGGCGGAGCAAAAAGAGGGCGAACCTAGGAGAAAAACCGGCTGTATGGCACATGGTTAGCCAAGCGCGGGATGCTAGCATGGCTCCAGTTTTAAAACCATTGAGCCAGGAGACTCAACCAAAATGACTTCGTCCGTTCGTAAGACAGAAGCCCCACCGGCGCGTAAAACCGACAAAGACGCGCCCCTGATCCAGGATATCCGCCTGTTAGGGCGCATTCTGGGTGATGTGATCCGTGAGCAAGAAGGCGTAGACGCTTTTGAGCTGATTGAGCAGGTGCGCAAACTCTCGGTGGCTTTTCGCCGGGATGCCGACCACGACGCCGACAAGGCGCTTAAAAAGTTGCTCAAGGGTTTGAGTGGCGACCAAACGGTGAGCGTGATCCGCGCCTTCACCTATTTTAGCCATTTAGCCAACTTGGCCGAAGACCGCCACCACATCCGCCGCCGCACCATTCGCGATCGTGCGGGTGATACGCAAGAGGGCAGCATTGCTGTGGCGTTGTCGCGCTTGCGTTGGGAGGGCATTGCACCCAGCACCATTGCCGAGGCACTGGCCAGCAGTTATGTGGCTCCGGTGCTCACCGCCCACCCCACCGAGGTGCAGCGCAAAAGCATTCTGGACGCCGAACGCGGCATTGCGCAGCTCTTGGGTGCCCGTGACGACATTGTGGAGCGCGCACAGCTCTACAACAGTGCCAAAGACGCCCTGACTCCACGCGCTTTGGCTGCCAACGAAGCCCAATTGCGCGCCCGGGTGGCCCAGTTGTGGCAAACCCGCTTGCTGCGCTACAGCAAATTGACCGTGGCCGACGAGATTGAAAATGCCCTGTCGTATTACGAGGCCACCTTTCTGCGCGAAATTCCACGCATCTATGCCGAGTTGGAAAGCGAACTGGGTGATCAGCACGTACACAGCTTTTTGCGCATGGGGCAATGGATTGGTGGTGACCGCGACGGCAACCCCAATGTCAGTGCCACCACGTTGGAGCAGGCGTTGCGCCGTCAGAGTGAAGTGGCCCTGCGCCACTACCTGACCGAGGTGCATTTGTTGGGCAGCGAGTTGTCCATGTCGGCCCGGCTGGTGGAACAAACGCCTGAGATGCAAGCCTTGGCCCAAAGCTCGCCCGATAGCAATGCCCACCGCCAAGATGAGCCTTATCGCCGCGCCCTCACAGGCATCTATGCGCGTCTGGCAGCAACCCTAGAGCAGTTGGCCGGTACCGAAGCGGCACGCCATGCCGTGGCACCGCAAAACCCCTATGGTGATGCGGCCGAATTTTTGGCCGAGTTGCGCACGATTGCCGCTTCACTCCAGGCACACCACGGTGCTGCTTTGGTGCCTGAACGTCTGAGCCCGTTGATACGGGCGGTAGAGGTGTTTGGCTTCCATCTGGCTACGGTGGATTTGCGTCAAAGCTCTGACCAGCACGAGCGGGTGATTGCCGAGTTATTGGCTGTGGCCCGTATTGAGCCAGACTATGCGGATTTGGGCGAGGCTGCCAAACGGGCTGTGCTGATGCGTCTATTGCAGGACGCACGTCCGTTGCGGGTGCAGGGCGTGCCGTATTCTGAACATACGCAAAGCGAGTTGGCGATTTTTGAGACAGCCTTGCAAATGCGCCGCCGCTATGGGGCCGAGGCCATCCGGCACTACATCATCAGCCATACAGAAACCGTGAGCGATTTGCTGGAAGTGCTGTTGTTGCAAAAAGAGGTGGGGCTGCTGCGTGGCACTTTGGGGCAGGCCTCTCCGGTATGGGGCCAAGCCCATTGCGACCTGATTGTGGTGCCGCTGTTTGAGACGATTGAAGACTTGCGCAACGCCCCCACCATCATGCGCGAGTTCTACCAACTCCCCGATGTAGCGGCCTTGGTGCGCCGCAGTGGTGCCGAGCAGGACATCATGCTTGGTTACTCCGACAGCAATAAAGACGGCGGCATCTTTACCAGCAACTGGGAGCTTTACCGGGCAGAAATCGCTTTGGTGGAGCTGTTTGACGAGCTGTCTGCGGGCAACACGCCCATCCGTTTGCGCATGTTCCACGGGCGTGGCGGCACGGTAGGTCGGGGCGGTGGCCCCAGCTACCAAGCGATTTTGGCGCAGCCCCCAGGCACCGTGCGCGGCCAGATTCGCCTGACAGAGCAAGGCGAAGTGATTGCCTCCAAATATGCCAACCCCGAAATTGGCCGCCGCAATTTGGAAACATTGGTGGCAGCCACTTTGGAGGCCACCTTGTTGCAGCCCACCAAGTCGGCCACGCCAGATTTTCTGGCGGCTGCGGCCCAGCTGTCACAGGCCAGCATGGACGCCTACCGCGCGCTGGTCTATGAGACCCCCGGTTTTACCGACTACTTCTTCAACTCCACGCCCATCCGCGAGATTGCCGAGCTCAATATCGGTTCGCGCCCGGCCTCGCGCAAGCCTTCACAAAAGATTGAGGATTTGCGGGCTATTCCTTGGGGCTTCAGTTGGGGCCAGTGCCGCCTGACGCTGCCAGGTTGGTATGGCTTTGGTGCGGCGGTAGACGCCTTTTTGCATGCCGAAGGCACCGACCCCAAGGCCCAGCTGGCGCTGTTGCGCAAGATGTACCGCCAGTGGCCGTTTTTTAGCACGCTGCTGTCGAACATGGACATGGTGTTGGCTAAAAGTGATTTGGCACTGGCCTCGCGCTACAGCGAGTTGGTAGACAACCCCCGCCTGCGCAAGAAGATTTTTAGCACCATTGAAACAGAATGGCACCGTACCGCCGAGGCACTGGCACGCATCACTGGCGAGAAGCAGCGCCTGGTCAATAACACGGCGTTGGCCCGCTCGATTCGCCACCGTTTCCCTTACATCGACCCGCTGCACCATCTGCAAGTAGAACTGGTGCGCCGCTGGCGTGAGGGGGAGGGTGATGAGCGCGTGCAGACGGGTATCCATATCTCGATCAACGGTATTGCAGCGGGTTTACGCAACACCGGTTAACGCCACAATCACCCGATAAAAAAAGCCCTGCAATGCAGGGCTTTTTGGTGTGCAGGCCAAGGAGATCAGGGCTTTTTGTCGGAGGGCACGCTCTCCTGCGCCGCCTTGAGCAGTTCGGCCTGGGCATCTGCATCGCTGGTGGCGGGCAGGTCAGGGGTTGACTCCGCCGGGGCTGAGGGGCTGGCCGGATCGGCGCTGTCGGTGCGGTTTTCTTCGTTGGCGAAGGGGTCGGAGCCAAACGGTGTGGCATCCGGCATTTCTGCCTCCATTTGCTGCTGGATTTTGTCCATGTCGTAAACCTGGGCCTTGTCCAGATTGCCCGACACAATGCCTGGGAAGGCGATGATCAATCCCACCATCACGATCTGGATCAGCACAAAGGGGACGGCACCCCAGTAAATCTGCATGGTCGTCACGGGCTGTACCAATTTTTTGGTCACCTTGTCGGTGTAGGCCGTGCTCGGGGCCACACTGCGCAAAAAGAACAAGGCAAAGCCAAAGGGGGGATGCATGAATGAAGTTTGCATGTTCACCGCCAGCAACACACCAAACCAGATCAGGTCAATCCCCAGCTTGTCGGCCACCGGGGCCAGCAATGGCACCACGATGAATGAAAGCTCAAAAAAGTCCAAGAAAAACGCCAAGAAGAAAATCATGACGTTGACCAGAATCAGAAAGCCTGTTTGTCCACCAGGCAAATTGCCCAGCAAATGCTCGACCCAGCGTGGGCCGTCCAGCCCCTGAAACACCAGCCCGAATACGGTGGAGCCGATCAGGATGAACACCACAAAGCACGAGAGTTTGGTGGTGGTGTTGAGTGCCTGTTGCAGCAACGACATATTCAGGCGGCCACGGGCCAGGGCCATGGCGAAGGCACCCAATGCACCCATGGCACCGCCCTCAGTGGGGGTGGCTACGCCCAAAAAGATCGTGCCCAATACCAAAAAGATCAGCAACAGTGGTGGAATGAGCACAAAAGTCACGCGCTCGGCCATGCGTGAGAGCAAGCCCAGACGCAATACCTTGTTGACCACTGCGATGACAAAAGCCAAGGCCACGCCAGCGCACATCGACACGACAATGGTTTCGTCCAAGGCCACCTGCTGCACGGCTTCGCCCTTCCACCAAGAGTGCACAGTCACCATGTTCTTGCCTAGATAGACACTCACCGCAGTGCACAGTGCCGTCAGTACCGTCAAAGAAGGCAGGCCGGTTTTGCCGCTGTCTTCTCGGATGGTGCGGGCTTCGGCGGGCAACGCTGGCACCCAATGGGGTTTGAAGACAGCCAAGGCGATCACAAACAGGGCATACAACCCAGTCAACATAAAGCCGGGCAGAAACGCGCCCTTGTACATATCGCCTACGCTGCGTCCGAGTTGGTCGGCCAGGATGATCAGTACCAGCGAGGGGGGAATGATCTGCGCTAGGGTGCCCGAGGCGGCAATGACGCCTGTGGCAATGCGCCGGTCGTAGCCGTAGCGCAGCATGATGGGCAGCGAGATCAAGCCCATCGAGATGACCGAGGCCGCAACCACCCCCGTGGTGGCAGCCAGCAGCGCCCCCACAAAAATCACGGCAAAGGCCAAGCCACCTCGGATGGGGCCAAAGAGCTGACCAATGGTGTCGAGCAGGTCTTCGGCCATGCCACTGCGCTCTAGGATCAGGCCCATTAGCGTAAAGAAGGGAATAGCCAGCAGCGTTTCGTTCTGCATGATGCCAAAGATGCGCAGTGGCAATGCCTGCAACAGCGCCTCTGGCAGTAAACCTAGCTCAATGCCGATGAAACCAAAAAACAGTCCGCAGGCACCCAAGCTGAAAGCCACTGGAAAGCCCAGCAGCAAAAAAATGATGAGGCCGCCGAACATGATCGGCGCAATGTTGTGGGTAATGAATTCCATGATAGGGACGCTCAGTGAGGCTGACTGGGTTGGGCTTCCGCTTGGCGGCGGATGGCTTCGGCCAGTTCTTCTTCTGGCGTTTTCTCGATCTTCTTCACGGTAGGGTCATCGATCAGGCCATGCAAGAAGGCCAAGCGTTTGATGAGTTCAGACCAACCTTGGAGCAACAGCAACACAAAGCCTGCTGGAATCAGTGCATACACCGGCCAGCGGATCAGGCCGCCAGCGTTTCCCGACATTTCATTGGACTGGTAGCCTTGTAGGAAAAACGGAACGCCATACCAGAGCACCACCAAACAGACCGGAGTCAAAAAGAAGGCGAAACCAAAAATATCAATCCAAATTTGTGCCCGCTTAGACAAGCGGCTGGCGATGACGTCTACCTTCACATGTTCGCCTTGTAGCAAGGTGTAGCCTGCTGTCAGCATGAAGGCGGCTGCAAACAAATACCATTGCACCTCCAGAAAAGCGTTGGAGCTGTAGTTGAATGCCTTGCGCACCACAGCGTTGGCGCCGCTGATGACGGTAGAGGCCAAAATGAGCCACAAGACGTATTTGCCAATCTGGCTGTTGAGCCGGTCGATGCCCTGGGACAATCTGAGTAAAGCGTGCATGTTCTCTCCGAGAAAACCCTGCGGTCACAAGAGGTGTTGAAAACGCCACAGGCCCGCAGGGGTACTGCGGGCCTGTGCAGGAGCATGCGCAATGGTGGCGCAAGGAGCGCGATTTTAAGATGCGGCAAAGCCAGCGGTCAGGCCGTGGTCATGGCAGCGACACAAGCGCAGCCGATAATGGCTGGGCCGCCCTGTCCCACAGTGAGCGGCGGTGGCAGGATTCCCCTGCGGCCCATAGGCACAGGATTTTTCATGCAAATACCAAGCCATACGACTGAAATGCAAGCACCCTCCCTCATTCTGACCGAGGTCAGCAATGGTATCGGCACCATCACATTGCACCACGAGGCCAAGCGCAACGCTTTGTCTGAGCACATGGTGCAGGAAATGATTCAGGCTTTTGACCAGTTCAAGCAGGCAGGGGTGCGTGTAGCCATTTTGCGTGCGCTGCCTGGCGTCAAGGTGTGGTCTGCGGGGCATGATGTGACGGAGTTGCCGGCTGGCGGGCATGATCCGTTGAGTTGGCAAGACTCGCTGCGCACGTTGATCCGGGAGGTGGAAATATTTCCTGGCCCTGTGGTGGCGTTGATCGAAGGTGGTGTGTGGGGTGGAGCTTGTGAGTTGGTGTTTGCTTGCGATATGGTGGTTGCTACCCCCGAAGCCACCTTTGCGGCCACCCCAGCCAAGTTGGGCGTACCCTACAACGTCACAGGCTTGCTGACCTTCTTGAATGTGGCCCCCCCGCATATTGCCAAAGAGATGTTGTTCACGGGGCGCCCCATGACTGCCGCACGCTTAGAGCGCCAAGGGGTGATCAATGGCGTGGTGCCTGCCGAGCATATTGGAGCCCATGTTTTTGAAATGGCCCGCACTATTGCGCAGAATGCTCCCTTGGCAGTGAGTGTGATGAAAGAGCAGTTGCGCATTTTGGCGGGTGCCAATGCAGTGTCACCAGGAGACTTTGAGCGTATTCAGAGTTTGCGTCGGGTGGTATACAACAGCCACGACTATGCCGAGGGTATACAGGCGTTCAAAGAAAAGCGTCTGCCCCATTACCACGGCGAATAAGCCCCTGATGCTGGCCTGTGCGGTGCGGGTCTACACGGAGGCAGGTTTTTTCATCAGGGTGTAAAAAAACGTTTTCATGATGAATCCCTATTTTTTATGGGGAAATTCGTCATGCAGCGTTCCATCATGGAAAAAATTCTGCGGTTTGCCTACAGCGCTAAGCCCAAGATTGTGATTTGTCTGGGTTTCTTGCTGGTGGCCCTGCTGGTGTACCAAGGGGAATTGGGGGTAGGCAGTTATGACCGATGAGCACCTTCTGCACTGGAGTCCGGCGCTGAGTGTGGGCAATGCCGATTTGGATGCACAGCACATCATCTTGCTGGAAATTGGCCGTGAGATGATCGAGTTGCTAGACCGTGGTGGCATGGCACAGCAGCGGCTGTGGTCGTTGTTGAACGACTTTTTTGTCATTTCCAGCCATCACGATGCGCTGGAAGAAAGCATTTTGTCTGACAACGGCTGCCCTAGCCTGTTGGAGCACCGGGCGGCCCATGCCCAATCCAGAGAGCATATTCATGCTGCTTTGTGCCAGGCAGCACAATTGTGCCTAGACCAAGCCCACCTGCGCCATGCACTGACAGATTGGATGAACCACCATCTCAGCGAGATGGATCTCAGAGTCAAACAGTTCTTGCACCACCCACGCCAGCCACAGGCCGTAGGGGTGCGTCCTGTGTTAATCCATGATATGGCATTCGCGTCGTAGCAATGCCAAGGCTTCTTGGCGTTGGCCGTGGTGGTCACCACACAGGGTGCGGTGGGATTCTTCGACAAAGCTTTGCCATAGCGTGCAGTAAGTGTCTTGGTGCGCAGCCGGGGCATGGCTGCGGATAAAGTCGATTGCTTGTGTGGGGTGCAAGCCGCGTTGTTGAATGGAGCGCAACAGGGCAACCGCTGCCTTTTCGGTCAGTAGGGTTTTGTCTGCAGGCACGTAACGTTTGGGCGCTCCTACCGAGAGATACAAAAATAGCGTGAGCAGGGCATGTTCATCCGATTGACCTTGTGTGACGCGTTGCCAAGTCTTGCTACCGCTGGTGGGTGCTGTGGCTGGATCGTGGCCGTGGGCTTCATCGTCTAGGCTGTGGTGATAGTGGTCGATTTCGGCCAGCGGATCTTCTTGCCAGAAATAGTGACCACTGAAGGCTGGGCTGCGCAGCAAGGTGCGCAAGTTCTGGCTGGTGTCACGCAGGCGTGGCAAGTCGGACAGTACGCTGGCGCGCACACGTTCTACTGCTGGACGCAGTGTTGCCGGAAACTGTGTTGGCAGAGTCAAGCTGATAGAGCCCGTCTTTTTGCGCAATGCGCCAATCAGAGCTTCAAAACCCACACTGTCGGGCCATTGCTGCGCTTGGGGGGTCAAGGTGTGCAGCAGCAGGGCGGTGCGAATCACGGCTTCGGCATCGGTGCCTGCTTCTTCCAGATCATCAGCGTGCAAGTCAAAACGGGCGGCCAACCACAACGCAGCGTCGATCAGTTGGCCGATGGGTTGGCGCACAGCCAACTCGGCCTGGTACTGGGCATGGCTTTGCAGGCTCCACTTGGCCAGTTGCGGTATCTGGGCCTCGGTAAAGCCCTCGCGGTCGTGCATGGCAAAGTGGGTGTTTTGCGGCATAGAGATGAGTTTTTTCAGCATCTCGGAGCCCCCTTTGGAGCGCGACAGCAGGCTGTGGTCGCGCAGAGACTGCGCCGCCAGATGGAGGTCGCCACCACAGCTTTCCAGCAGGTACAGGCTGACCAAATTGACGATGCGCAGTCGGGCCTGCTCCAGATCGGGGCGCAGGTTTTCGTTGCCAAAGTAGCGGGCAATCTGCACCATGCCTTTGGGGGCTTCAGTGCAGATGGCGTCTAGTTTGGCAGCACTCAGCAGGCCGTGCTGTACGCCATACACCAGCGCCTTTTCAAAGAACGGGCGGGCATCGTGCAGCGAAAGCGCCGAAGCGGCAGGAGAAAGAAGGGCCGAAGCAGACATAGACGCGGTTGCTTTCAGATGGCCGATTCTTCGTCCGGGTCGCGGGCTACCGGGGTGGCTTTGCCGCGGTCGGTGTCGCGGGTTTCAAATTTGCCATCGTCTTCTTCGGCTTCTTCCTCTTCACCCAAGCCAAGGTCGTGGGCGCGGGCCTTGGCGCGCAGCACCAACAGCATTTCAATGAACAGGTCGCGGCATTCGTAGCGCAGCAGCCAGGCCAACTCCATCCAGTCGCCATCGGCCACTTCGTCTTGGCTGATGTGAGGACGCACATAGGCTGAGGCCCGCAGTTCGTCGTCACTGAGCAGATCGCCGTCGTCTTCGATGGTGTCAAAGTGGCCGGTGCGGGCAAAAGCCTCGATGCGGCTCCACTTTTCGGCAAAGTAGTTGGCCAAGGCTTCGCTGCCGCCTTCCAAATCGCCAATCGCGTTCAAAAACTCCAGGGGATCGGCTTCGTCGCGGAAGATGATCCCGTTGACCATGCCGCGCAGGTGGGTGTGGGTGAGGTCTTTGTATTGTTTCTCTAGCACCAAGGCGCGGGCAAACTGCTCAGGGGTGATGAGCAGGTTGACCACCGAGTCACGCGAGGAGTCGTATTCCCGGATCACCGCCAGCACGTCTTTGGCGGGCAGTTGGGCGATG
This sequence comes from Giesbergeria sinuosa, assembly GCF_042652905.1. Taxonomy (NCBI): domain Bacteria; kingdom Pseudomonadati; phylum Pseudomonadota; class Betaproteobacteria; order Burkholderiales; family Comamonadaceae; genus Giesbergeria; species Giesbergeria sinuosa. The sequence continues at coordinate 98,790 of NZ_JBHSHJ010000011.1, forward strand.
ACTTCCATCAGGGCGTGGTCGCCTTCGGTGTCGGCCAGTTCGGCCAGTGCGTATTCGGCGCCAACGATGTCGCCAGCGGCGATCAGGCTTTGGGTTTGGGTAATGAGGGCCAGGTGGTTGCTCATGGGGGGCTTCTTGGTGCTGCTTGCTGCTTAGTCTTTGCGATCAAAGCCTTGTCCGGACAGCCAGTCTTCACTGGCTTCATCGCGGCTGCGTTCGTCTTGTGGGTCGGTGGCATCGTCGGCGCTCAGGGGCTGGGCGTTGTCGTCGTCACGGTCGTTGTCTTCGTGGTCTTGGGCGTTGTCGTCGTCTTCGTCCACAGCGGCGGAGGCCAAGCCTAGGCGGGGGTGTTGTTGCAGGTATTCCAAACAGGCTGCCACGGCCAGAAACCAAGCACCTTGTGGTTCTTGCAACACACGCTGCGCCAGCGGTTGTGCCCAAGTTTCCAACGTGACGGTGGGGGCCAACTCTGCCCAGTGGGGTTGGCTGTTTTCGTGGGTCAAAAATCGCTCTAAGGTGGCCGCTGCGTTGCCAAAGCGGAAGGCACGATGAAAGACCACTGCCACCATTTCGGGGCTGAGCTCGATCATTTGCACCAGAAAATCGAGTTCCTTGCGTTTGTCGGCCAAGCGTTTGCGCAGCACGTCTTTGCCTTCGGAGTCAGAGGTCAGGTCGTCCAATTCAGCTTGGTAAGCCGAGCGCAGAGGATGGAAAAAGGAAGTCAGTCGCATGTGTTTTGACAGAAAAATAGGTGGAAAGACGTAGAGGGGCAGGTGGTGGCGCCTTAGCGCGGTGGCTGAACGCCTGCCAGCACCTGCTGAAAATACGATTGCCAAATAGCTTGGGCGGTTTCTAGTGGGTCGTCCAACAGATTGCGGCGTCGGTTGTCATCGTAGGCTTGGCGCTCTTCTGGGTCGGACAACACCTCGTAGGCTTGCTGCACAGCGCGAAAGCGGGCGGCTGCATCGGGTGCGGGGTTCTTGTCGGGGTGATAAAACGAGGCTTTTTGCCGAAACGCTTTTTTGATGTCGGCCAGCGAGGCATCGCTGCCCAGCCCTAGGGCGGCGTAGTGGTCTGTCATGCGGGGCTTTATCCAAAAGAGAGAAATTATTCTGTATCCAGCCCAAAGCGTGCCCGCAGGGCTTGGGCAAAGGGAGGGCTGCCACTGAGGGTCAAGGTCAGGGTATAGCGGGCGTGGGGCTCGGGAGGCTGGCCCAAGGCGAGCTGCCCGGCTTCTTCGTCGTAGTGCAGATGCAGGGCAGGCGCATGGTCTTCTGACTGGCTTTGCAGATCGTAGTCCCACAGGCCATCTTCATCCAGTGGGCCGCGTTGAGCGCCAAATTGCTGCTGTGCCCAGTTCAGCACCAGCGTGATCTCGGCCAGTAGTGCGGCCAGGCGCTGTGCAGGCACGCAAGCCATGGCATCCCAGGTGCTGATGCCCTGATCGTCTTCACTGTAGTCAAAATCGAGGTAAGACAAGGTCATGGTGCGCAGGCATCGGGTAGCGGGGCAACGATTGTGCGGCAAATGCAAAATAGGTAGTGTGCGGCGGGTTTTCAAGCCGTGGCAAACAAGGAGTGTAGATGGACGATAAGGCCGCAGTGCTGCAAGTGAAAGAGCTGTGTTTTGGCTACCCAGAGCGCAAACTCTGGGCGCATTGGTCAGTCACGGTGAGGGCTGGTGCGACGCTGGTGTTAGGTAGCGACGGCAGTGGCAAAACCACTTTGCTGCAATTGCTGGCCGGTGATGTGTTGTCAGAGTCTGGCACGCTCACGCTGGCGGGTGTGGCGCTGCACGAAGACGCCCCAGCCTACCGCGAGCAGGTGTTCTGGCAAGACCCGCGCTCGTCCGCCCTAGACGCCTTGAGCGTGCAGCAGTGGTGGGACAGTCTGCCCGCTCGCCACAGCCACTGGGATGCGGCAGCGTTAGCAGCCCATGTAGCGGGGTTTGCTTTGGAGCCGCATCTGGACAAAGCGTTGTACCAGCTTTCGGCGGGCACCCGGCGCAAGGTGCTGATGGCGGCGGCATTGGCCTCCGGGGCTACTCTTACTTTGATCGACGAGCCGATGGCTGGGCTGGATCGTGCCTCGGTGCAGTACCTGCAACAGGCGTTGGCCGATGCGGCAGCGCAGCCCGGTCGCACCCTGATCGTTGCCCACTACGAGGCGTTGGATGGCCTGCCGTGGGCACAAGTGATCGAACTGCCTGACGAGGCTTGAATGGGCAGTGGGCCTCACATAGCCTTAAAACGGTGCGCATACAGCCTGCTCACGGTCAGTTTCTCTGGTCGTTGGCGCAATTGCAGGTGTAATCGACCAGCCTCATCGCGCACGACTGTGGCAATGGCGCTGGCACGCACCAGCACGGCCCGGTGTACTTGCCAAAACACTTGGGCGTCTAGTTGTGCTACCAGCTCTTTGAGGGGGGTGCGGATCAAAAATTCACGCTCGGCGGTCAGTACGCGCACATATTTGTCGGCGGCCTCAAAGTACAACACGTCTGAGACCGGAACCAAATGCAGATGTGCCCCGCTGCTGGCTTGAATCACCGTGAGCAGTGGGCGTGGCGATGGTACCTGCATAGCACTGGCCAAGCCCGGCACCGTCAGCAGTTGGCGCAGTTGTTCTACCGTGGCGTCGAGTGCTGGTGCAGAGGGCAATGGCTGCTGCCGTAGCTGCTGGAGTCGGTGTACTGTTTTTTGCAATCGCGCGGTCTGTATCGGTTTGAGCAGATAGTCCACCGCCTGCGCTTCAAAGGCTTGCACCGCATATTGTTCGTAAGCAGTAACCAACACCAAGGCTGGAAAAGGCTGGTCGGCAGGCCAAGCATCCGCCAGTTGAGCAGCGGCTTCCAAACCCGTCTGGCCCGGCATCCGAATATCGAAGAACAACACATCGGGGCGCAATGCCAATGCCTGCTCCACGGCGCTGATGCCATCGCCCACCGTGGCCACAATGTGCAACTCCGGCCAGACCTGACGCAGTGCGTGCTCCAAGGCTGCGGCCAAAAGCGGTTCATCTTCAGCAATCAAGGCGCGGGGAGGAGATGTCATGTGGGGCAAGTCTCAGGCGGTAAGGGCAAGGTGATGTTGGCGCTGGTGCCCCCGGCACTCGCAGCGGCCAGCTCCAGCGTTGCGGTGGGGCCATGCAGCGTACTAAGCCGTTCACGCACTTGGGCCAAACCAAAGTGGCCGCCCTCTTGTAGATGGGCCGCGGCCGTGGCTGCCAGACCGACGCCATTGTCCAGCACCTGCAATTGCAGCAGGCGCGTGGGTGCTGCCTCTACAACACGGGCCTGCACCAGCAGGTGCCCGCCCTGCACCTGTGGCTCTAAGCCGTGGCGGATAGCATTCTCCACCAAGGGCTGGAGCAATAGCGGGGGTACAGGAAGATCGTGTAAGGCCTCAGGCAAGTCCAGCGTATAGGTCAGCCTTGCTCCCATGCGCACGGCCATGATTTCCAGATAGTCGCGCACCCGCTCAAACTCTTCGGTCAAGGGGTGTTGTGTGCTGCGCGAACCACCAAGGGTGGCACGCAAATAGGCAATCAGGTGCTCTAGCAGGGTTTGGGCGCGCACCGGATCGGTAGCAATCAAGGTATGTAGATTGGCCAAGGTGTTAAACACCATGTGTGGCTCCAATTGAACCTCCAGCAGTTTCAGGCGGGCCTGTGCGGCATCGCGTTGAGCCAAAGCCATCTGTGTTTCCAAAAACCGGGCTTTGCCCCGGCTATAGAAAAAGAACGACATAGACACGCTGACCACTACAGTGATCGCCAAGGTCAAGGCAGTATCATGGGGTGTCCACAGGTGCAGTGCCTCCGGGCGGCCACCGCTATAAGCATCCCCCAGCGCCTTGCCAAATACAAAGCCGCTGCCTATGCCCAGCGCCAGCAGGGCCCCTCCCCGCCAGCCTCGGGGCCACGCAACGGCTTGGGCTTGGCACCACCACCACCGGCCCAGATCAATCACCAGCCAACTGATCAGTCCAATCGACAAAGAGTAGACAAGCGCAACGTCCCAAGTGCGATGTTGGGCCAATACCAGTGCCAAAGCGATCAGGCCACAGCACAGGGTAGTAGCTAAACCGTGGCCCCCAAAGGAGCGCCAATCAAAATTTTGCATAGCTTGAATCGGAATGGGACGAGAGATCAGAGCAAACCCAGATGACCCCATAGCCACTGCCCCAAAAATCGGCTGGGCAATAGCGTAAAGCCCCCTGCCACGACACAAGCGCCGATATAAGTCCGTTGCATCGTGAGTCGGTGGCCCGTGATGTTGTGCTTTGCCAAATACCACAGTCCCCGCCCCACGCTCAGCAGCGTGACGGGAATCAGTAAATGAATAGGGCTGTAGCCCGCCAGATGAAGCCCGCGTACATCCCGGATAAACAGTGCAGACAGCGCAGTAATCAGCATCAGCATCACCCAAGCATAGCCAGCAGCGCGGTGCAAGCGTGGGTAAGTGGAGCGGCCCAGTCGCGCCCACAGGGCCAAGGGGCCAATGGCGGTGGCCGCCAATGCTGCGGTGAGATGGATGGCGATGGTGGGTGTCAGTGGCTGCATGGTGAAAGCGTCGGTTGGTTGATGCCGCCACTGTGCCGAGCCACGGTAGCCAAGGCCACCCACCAGCGACGAAATGCCATTTGGCGGCGTGCAACGCACGCACGTTGGGACAAACGGCGGCACGTTTCTAGGTGCATGAGAAGTCTTAGCCACAGCGCAGGCGGATAATCCGCGCTTTTTTGGCCCGCCTGCGGGCTTGAAGGACAACCGTGGATATCGTTTTGTTGGTCAAAGCCGCCATCATGGGGGTGGTAGAAGGGTTGACCGAGTTTTTGCCCATTTCGTCAACCGGGCACCTGATTTTGGCGGGTGCCTTGCTGGGTATGGATGATGCCAAGGCCAAGGTATTTGACATTGCTATCCAGACGGGGGCGATTTTTGCTGTCATTTTGGTGTATTGGCAAAAAATCCGGGCCACATTGGTGGCCTTGCCTACGCAACCACAGGCACAGCGTTTTGCACTCAATGTGTTGATTGGCTTTGTCCCAGCGGTGGTCATGGGCTTGTTGTTGGGCAAGGCCATCAAGGCACACCTGTTCACGCCGGTGGTGGTGGCGAGCACCTTCATTATTGGGGGCTTCATCATCTTGTGGGCTGAGCGCCGTCCAGTGTCTGTTGTTCGGGTGCATTCGGTAGACGATATGGGTACCATCGATGCCCTCAAGGTGGGGCTGGTGCAGTGCTTGGCCATGATTCCAGGCACCAGCCGCAGTGGGGCCACCATCATCGGTGGCATGTTGTTGGGCTTGTCACGCAAGGCCGCTACCGACTTTTCCTTCTTTTTGGCTATGCCCACGCTGATTGGTGCTGGGGTCTATAGCCTGTACAAAGAGCGGGCGCTGCTGGATTGGGCTGATGCCCCGATGTTTGCCGTGGGGCTGGTATTCTCATTTTTCAGTGCTTGGCTCTGTGTACGCTGGCTTTTGCGCTACATCAGCACGCACAGTTTTGTTGTCTTTGCCTACTACCGTATTGCCTTTGGGGCGTTGGTGTTGCTCACGGCCTGGACTGGCTGGGTGCAATGGGCTGATTCATAATTGCCCAAATGAACACCTTCTCTACCACCACAGCTTGGCAAGCCTGTCTGTGTGCTGTGGGCATGGCGTTGTCTGCCAACGCAAGTGCGCAGGGTGCGCCAGCAACCACAGCACCTGTCGAGGGCACACCAGGACATGCTGGGTTTGTTTGGGCGCTGGGCGCTACGTTAGACAATGGAGCCAGCTATGCGGGCAGTGATCGGCGCAGTACGGGCCTGAGGCCAGTGATCGGGGTGGCGCTGGGGCGCTACACCCTTAGTTCTGGTGGTGGGGGCGCCCTGCTCGATCGCGATTTGGATCGGGCGGAGTCTGGGTTGAGTGCCCGTTTGGTCGATCATGGCAAGATGCGTCTGACAGGCTCTTTGCGCTTTGGCGGAGGGCGAAAAGCGGGTGATGAGCCCCGGCTGCAAGGCCTACCAGAAATTCGGCGCACTTTGCGTGGGCGTTTGGGCGTCGTCTATGACGCTAATGACCATTGGTCTTTCCGAAGCTCGCTGAGCCAAGATTTGTTGGGGCGCGGTGGAGGGGCCATACTCAACAACACCGCCCGCTATGAGTTGGATTTGCCCCCTGGCACCGAGCTGGCGCTGGTAGCGGGCCTGCATCTGGCCGATCGCACCTACATGCGTAGCTTTTTTGGTGTGCCTGCGGCGTTGGCAGGCGTTACCACGCCATTGCCCGCCTTTCAACCCCGCGCGGGGGTACACAGCACCGAGGTGGGTGTAGATTGGCGTCAGAACTTGCACCACCACTGGGTGTTGTTGGGTGGGTTGCGCTACTCCCAATTGCGTGGCGATGCCCGTCGCAGTCCGCTCACCGTCAAGCCAGACAACTACAGTGTTTCTGTGGGGTTGGCCTATCGTTATTGATGCCCGGTGTGCCACCAACGGGCTCTTTCGCCACAGGAGTTTTATCTATGCAACATTCTGTTTCCCGTTGGCCCCGTCTGGCCCTGACTTGGGTATTGGTGGCCGCATTGGCCGCCTGTGGTGGTGAAGACGGCAACACCGACACAGGCAGCGGCCCAGACACTCCCGTGGTGCCTGTAACCCCGGTGGGTTCAGGTGAGTTCAAGGCCGCTACGGTGTTGGCCACGATCACCACGGCAGACATGGCCCAGGCTTTGCAGGCCGAAGAGACCCGGGTGCAGAATTTGCAGCCCCGCTACGACGTGACGGCCTATCGTCTGGAATACATGACTACGGACGTCAATGGTCAATTGATCCGGGCGTCTGGGCTGGTCAGTGTGCCTGTCAAGATGCCAGGAGCTTCCAGCCCGGTATTGAGTTACCAGCATGGCACTATTTTCCGTGACATAGAAGCACCCAGCAACAACGCTGTGGCTTCTGAAGTCGCAGTGCTCATGGCTTCGCTGGGTTATATCGTGTTGGCTCCCGATTATGTGGGTTATGGCGTCTCCAAAGGGGCGCCCCATCCATACTTGTTGTCCGTACCATCGGCGGCTGCCACGGTCGATTTTCTGACAGCGGCCCAGACTTGGCGCCGCCAACAGGGGGTGGGTGACAATGGTCAACTTTTCCTGACGGGGTATTCAGAAGGTGGTTATGTCACATTGGCAGCCTACCGGGCCTTGCAAAACAGCCATTCAGCCCATTTGCAAAACCTGCGTCAGGTGGTGGTGGGCAGTGGCCCCTACAACGTGCAAGCCACTATGGATGGCTTGGTCGATGTGGTGCGCAACGAAAACCGCTTGATTGGTGCCTTGATCAATCCAGGTTTCTTGCGTTATCTGGGGGGAAGCGCACAAAGGGAGGTGCGTCGTGCTTTGCTCAAACAGTTGCTGCCCGATGATGCAGACGTGGTGATCGATGCCACCTTTATCGACAACTTTTTGTCTGATGATGTGCAAAATCTAGAGCGGCTGAGCAACGTTCACAACTGGAAGCCCAATCTGCCTGTCCACTTCTATCATGGCCGTGATGATCGCACGGTGCCCTACGCCAGTTCTTTGACAACCCTGCAAGCCATGCAGGCTCAGGGGGCAGGTGATCTGGTCAACCTGACCGACTGTCCTGCCACCCCTGCAGGCCATTTGCAGTGCGTGCCCACTTTTTTAGATTTCATGCTCAATCAGTTGGCTTTGCAGGCCCAAGGCTTGTGATTGGCGGGGCAAGCTTGGCTTGCCCCAAAAAGGTTTATGGCAGGGCTGTGGTGTGGATGACGATGCCATCGGCATCAGCATAGAGCCAGTCGCCCGGACGCACCCAAACTCCCTGAATCCGCACGGCCACGTCCCGTAAACCTTGGCCTCGTTTTTCGGTGGGCAGGGGCATGTTAGCCAGCGCCCGAATGCCCACGGCGCTGGCGGACAGCTCCGCTACATCGCGCACACAGCCGTCCACTACCACGCCAGCCCAACCGTTGCGGGCCGCAGCAGCGGCCAGATTGCCCCCAACTAGCGCCCGGCGCAGAGAACTCCCCCCATCGACCACCAGCACCCGGCCCTCTCCCGGAGTGTCCAAGGCCGCCTTGACCAGAGAGTTGTCTTCGTGGCACTGCACCGTACTGATAGGGCCGCTGAACTGTGTCAGTCCGCCAAAATCTCGAAAAACGGGTGGCAGTACCCGAAAGCTACCGCTGTCATCATTTTTGTAGGCATCACAAAAATCACAGGTGCTGAAGGTAGGGGCAGGGATGTTGCTCATGTCAAAAAACTCCAGACAGAAAAAATCTCTCTACAGACCACGTTTGGCCGTACTCAACAGGGTGGTCACTTCCAGTGAAATATCAGAGAAGTGAGACCCCGCACCAATCAGTTTTTCGGCATCGTTGTATTGCCCCGCATTGATTTTGCGGGCCACTGCACCTGCGCTTTGGTGAAAGTCGGCATGTTTGGTCAGCAATTGCGAGAACAGAGGGCGGTTGCCCCAGCGTTCACCACCGGGGCCATGAATCCAGCGGCCCAAGGGGCACTGGTCATCGCGGCAAATGGTGTCGGCATCCAACTTGTCGTGTTTGGCAATGGCCGAACGCAGCTTGACCTTCCATTGGCGGTGGGCCTCAATGGCAGTGTCAAAATCAAAATCTGTCACGGCGGTGGTGCCGTACCCCGCATCGTCCTGCTCTGACAGTTGGGCCATGGCAGGAAGGATAAAACGAGCGACTTCACTGGCCAAGGTTTGGGCCTGATTTTGCATGGCGGCTGCGGCAGCGGCCGTTTCTTCGACCAGCGCAGCGTTTTGCTGTGTCATCCGGTCGAGTTCCTGCACGGCTTGACCGATTTGGCCAATACCTTGGTCTTGTTCGCGGGCGCCTGTGGCCACCTCGCTCAGCAAGTTGTTGACATGCTGGGAGGAATGCACGATATCTTCGATAGTGCTGCCCGCTTTGCGCACAATGTCGGTGCCGGTAGCTACTTGGTCAACGCTGCTGTCAATCAGGGTTTTGATTTCTTTGGCGGCTGCGGCACTGCGCCCAGCCAGATTGCGCACCTCAGAGGCGACCACGGCAAAGCCTCGGCCTTGCTCTCCAGCGCGGGCAGCTTCTACGGCTGCATTGAGTGCCAAGATATTGGTCTGGAAAGCGATGCCATCAATCGTGCTGATGATGTCGGAGATCTGTGCCGACGACTGCCGGATGCCTTCCATGGTGTTGACCACCTCCCGCATCACATTGCCACCATCGCTAGCAACTTGGGCATTGTGTTGCGCCACTTTGGACGCCTCTTGCGTGTGCTGTGTGGTGTTGCTCACGGTGGCGGCAATTTCTTCCATCGAGGCCGCAGATTCCTCCAAATTGCTGGCGGTGTGCTCTGTGCGACGAGACAGATCCAGCGCCCCGCTGGCAATTTCGCTGGCTGAATGGACGATGTCATCGCTGGAGCGGCGCACGCGCAGCACCATGGTGCGCAGTGCATCCTGCATCGCATGCAGTTCAATCATCAGTTGGGCGGCTTCGTCTTTGCCCCAAGGCGAAGGCGAGGTGGTCAGATCGCCACTGGTCATGGCCCGCAGGTGGCGGCGCGTTTCTTTGAGGCCACCATCCATCACGCGGTAAAAGGTCAAAAACAGGTAGCCTGCCACCACCACACTGACCAGTACGCCCAGTCCGGCGATGGTTAATTCATGCAGAAAAACGCTGTAAAGATCGTCCACATAAATACCAGAGCCCAGCACCCAACCCCAGGGCTGGAAACCTTGCACATAGGCCAGCTTGTCTACTGGCAGTTGATTGCCTGGGCGTGGCCATTGGTAAGACACAAAGCCTTTGCCACCATCCCGACCAGTTTCTGCAAAGGCTTGAAACAGCGCAAAACCGTTAGGGTCTTTGCGGTCGCGCATATCTTTACCATTCAGATCGGGCAAGATCGGGTGCATCACCATGCGCTGTTGCACATCATTGATCCAAAAATACTCTTGCTTGTCGTAGCGTAGGTTACCAATCACTTGTTTGGCCAATGTTTGCGCCTGTGCTTGGGTCAGTTGCCCCGATGTTTCTTGACCATGTGCCCACGTCAGAAAACCATAAGCCACCTCTACATGTTGACGGGTGGCGTCCATGCGCGACTGGATAGAGGTATCAAACTCGGTTTTCAGCATCCAGCCTACCAGCGCCAACATTGGCAGCATAAAGGCCAGCGAGATGATCAGGGCTTTGGTGGCAAAACGCAGGTTACGAAAAGCCCGCACACCTGGTGCCCAGACGCCGTGGTGTTCAAAAAAACCGGAATCATCAGAGCGGTGTAAGGACGCGGCGGTAGAGTGTGGAACGGAATCATTCATGGCATCGCTTGTCTTGATAGTATTTTTATGACGATTTGCTGACAGGCGGGGATCATAGGGGAGCTTGTGCTCACTGAGGTTGCCTGGTACAGCAAACGTGCTGTTTTTGTCGTCGTAAAGAGCAAGATTGGTGCTGGTTGCTCCCCGAAAGAATTTTCCATGCTATAATTCGAGTCGAAACACAGTTGGGACGTTAGCTCAGTTGGTAGAGCAGCGGACTTTTAATCCGTTTGTCGTGGGTTCGACTCCCGCACGTCCCACCAAGTATTTAGCCTTACGGCGCAACAAAACCCTGCTACTTTTTGGTGGCAGGGTTTTTTGTTGTTCATGGCACCTAAGCTAGGCGCTTGCTGAGAGTCGGGGGAGGTAGCAGTCTTTGTGCTGCTCCAAACCCTCGGTTGACTAGGAGTCTGTGTGTAGTGGGCGCAGCACAGAACAAGATACTTACTTGGCGCTGCAGGGTGTCTTACAGGTCACGCAAAGCGATTTGGATGTGTTGCCCAAACAACTCGGCATCTGCCAGCACATTGGCATTGAGCAGCGCCAGCTTGACTAAAAAAAGCTGTGATTTTTCTGGCCCAGCTTGGTCAATGGCGGTAGCCAGAGTGTCGTAAACCGTTTCTAGTGCCGGAACGGTCAAGGTGTGGGGTGTGGTGCTCGACATAAAGCTCTTTCTTCTCTTATTGGGGTAGGGCAGCATTCAAGGCTGCTTGTAGGCGTGTCGCATCCAGCGTGAGCCAGCGGGCGCAGACATGCTGATCGGGGCGCAACAGGTAGGCGCCACCATCGGTTTGGATGCCATAACGCTGGCGGCAATGGCTGTGCGTGTCTGGCAGGGTGAGGTCAGCGCCCGCCACGGGTTGGATGGCGCCTACAGCAATCACCTTGAGTGGTATCTTTTGGGCGCGTGCCGCGGCTACCACCTCTTGCAGGGGCTGTGGGATGGCTGCTGCATGGGTGAAATAAAGTAAATCAAAACCACCGCCCAGATGATCGAGCAAAAAGTCATTGCCCCCCAGACGAACATTTTGTGGTGGGGCGCCGTGGGCAGGCCCGGTAGTGAACAGAGCGTTGTCATCGCCGCGGCTGTTGAGTGCTGAATGTGTGTACTCATGGGGCCGTGAGGTGCGCCAGTGGTAGAGCGGGCGCACGAAATCCTGTGTCAGTGACAATGACAACACGGCATTGCGCAGCACTGTAAAGCCGCCCGAAGGGGGGGCCATGAAACGGGTGCTTTTGCCTGCTTCATCGATAATTTCACGCGCAGCGCCCACACGTTCGGCACTGTGGTTGGCTAGAAGTTTTTCGCTTGCCAGCCCTTGGATGACAAACGCCAGATGCCATCCCAGCGACTGCGCATCCTGAAAACCAGTGTTGGCCCCACGCACCCCGAAAATGGGTAGCAGGTGCGCAGCATCCCCAGTAAAGATGACGTTGCCATGCACATAGTCGGGCAGGGTCAGTGTGCGGGCTGAGTAAACCGATGACCAGTCCATCTCCCAAGGCGTGCCGCCAAAACCAATCATCGCCAACTGTGCATCAATGCGGGCCTTGAGCGACTCTGGACGAAGGGCTTCTTCGGGTGTTTCGCCTGCGGGCAATTGGTAATCGACGCGCCAGATGCCGTGGGGTTCACGGTGCATCAAAATGGTGTTGCCAGGGTTCCAGGCAGGATCAAAGTAGGCCAGTCGTTCGGTAGGCAGAGGCAGGTCGATTTTGATGTCGGCAATCACAAAAAAGCCTTCGTACGATGCGCCCTCCATACGCAAGCCCATGCCTTCGCGGATGGCAGAGCGTCCGCCATCGGCGGCTACTACCCACGCGCTGTCCAAGGTGTATTCCCCTTCTGGGGTGTCTACGGTCACCGTGACAAAGCCTTCTTTTTGCTCGGTTTGAATGACTTTATTGCCCCAGCGAAAATCGATCAGCCCATGTGCTTGGCAGGCATCGTGCAAATACTCTTCCATGTATTGTTGTTGCACGTTGATCATCGGAAAAAAGCGGTCATCCGGATCATGCGGTGCCTCCATGCGAAAACACCGTTGGTTGCGGTAGTAGGAATTGCCAAAGCGCCAAGGCAGGCCGCCTTCGGTCATTCGGTCGGCCACACCGACCTGTTGCAAAATTTCCATCGAGCGCCGAGTGAACACAATGGCCCGGCTCCCTTGGGAAAACTGTAGTTCAGCATTCAACACCACACAGGGTACACCGTGGCGGGCCAGTTCTAGGGCTGTGACCATGCCAGAAGGCCCCGCGCCCACAATCACTACTTTTTTGCGCTCCTGTGCGGGGTTTTGTGAGGGGAGCCAAGGGGCAAACACTTGGTAATCGTAATAAATGGAAGGACGAGGCTGGGTGCTGGGCCGGTGCATAAAAGTGGTCTCCAGTGGTGGGGATGAGCCCGGTGAATGGCGCTCACCTTGGGTTGAGATGGTATGCAGTGTAGAAACCCATACAGCCCACACTGTCCCTAAAAGGGGACGTATCGTCTTGGTTCAGGGGTGGGTTTTCCCTGGGCTTCGTGGCAGGTCTCAGGCCAAAGGCTCTAGTAGCAGCGAAAACAGTTCACGCTGACCGGCTACCCCTAGTTTGCGGTACAGGCGCTTAAGGTAGGTTCGGGCGCTTTCTATGGTCAGGCCGAGGCGCTCGGCCAGCGCCTCGGTGCTCAGCCCTTGCAACACGCTACGCACCACATCCAGATCACGGGGTGTCAAGGCAGGGCAACGTTGTTGCAGGCGGGTCAGTACCAAGCCGGCCAGATCGTCTTGCAAGGTTTGGCCCGCATAGTGCAAGCGCATGGCCTGCATGACAAAGGGGGCATAGGCTTCGACGGTGGCAATGGCTGTGGCGTCAAAAAAGCCATGTTCTGTACCGCGGTATAAATTGACCGATAGCCAGCGCCCACCTTCCTGTGGCTGCAAGACAGACAATCGCTCTAGCAGCTGGGGCTGTTCATAGCATACGGCCCGGTATTCAGTGTGTTGCACATCGCTACTGCGTTGTCGGTGTAGCACAATGCGCTGCTGGTGACGGGTGGCATCCAAGCGACGATGGCGGTTTTCTTCGGCTTGCATGACCTGCTGGCTGCCATCCAGCAGATAAAAACGGCTCACATAGTCGCTAGAGATCAGGGGCAATTGGTGGGTGCGCGAACGATCCCCCAGCCCCACCAATTGCGGTGTGCCTTGGCCTCGCAAGGTAAAGATCGTGCATTGCGCCAAGCCGACATGGCGGCCCAGCAGGTGCAGCAAATCTTCCGCTACGGCATGACTGCTGGCACGGCCCAATTTTTCTAGTAAGGCGGTTGCATCTTCCAGTGGCAACGGCAGACCGTGGCTGGGGGAGGGCGCAAGCAGCCAATAGTTGGACATAAGCAGCACTGTAGTGCAGTGCAATGGCTTTGTGGCACAAAATGGGCCGTCCTGACGGACAATAGCGTTACTTTTCACCAAATTGTAAGTTTGGTATCACCCTATTCTGGAAGGATTCCTGATGATGCTCCCGTTCCGTTTGCATACCGTCGCTGCTGCTTTGGGTTTGGCTGGTGCCATGTTGCTGCCTGTGGCGCATGCACAAAATATCAAAATTGCGATGGTCATTCCGGCTACTGGCCCCGTGACGCAGTACGGTGATATGGTCAAAGAAGGCGTGACCACTGCTGTAGAAATGGCCAACGCTGCTGGTGGCATCAACGGCAAGAAGATTGAGCTGGTTCCGGTGGATGATGCTTGTGAACCCAAGCAAGGCCCAGTAGCCGCCAACCGTGTGGTCAATGCCAAAATCGGCTATGTGGTCGGCCCAGTGTGCTCGGGTGCCGCTATTGCCGCCGTGCCTATTTACAACAACGAAGGCGTTGTGGCGGTCACGCCCTCGGCGACTTCTCCAGCCCTGACTGAAGGCAAAAACTTCCAGTTCATCTTCCGTACCATTGGCCGTGACGACCAGCAAGGCCCCGCTGCCGCCAAGTTTATTGCGGACAAAGTCAAGCCGAAAAAAGTGGCCGTGCTGCACGACAAGCAATCCTACGGCCAAGGCATTGCCGCCTCGGTGCGCGACGATCTGAAGAAGGCGGGCGTCAATGTGGTGTTGTTTGAAGGCATCAATGCGGGCGACAGCGATTACTCTGCTGTCATCACCAAGCTCAAGAGTGCCGGTGTAGATTTTGTCTACTACGGTGGCTACCACCCCGAAATGGGCCTGCTGTTGCGCCAGTCGGCAGAGCAAGGCCTCAAAACCCGCATCATGGGCCCAGAAGGTGTGGGTAACCCCGAAATCAATGCGATTGCTGGCCCGGCTGTAGATGGCATGCTGCTGACTTTGCCCGCTGACTTTTCTGCCAATCCCAAGAATGCAGCCATCGTCAAGGCCTTCAAAGACAAGAAGCGCGACCCTGCCGGTGCCTTCCAATTGTCTTCTTACGCTGCGGCCCAGGTGCTGATCGACAGCATCAAGGCCGTGGGTGACAACCCCTCCAAAGTGGCTGAGCATTTGCACAAAGCTTCGTTTGACACCCCCATTGGCACTGTGGCCTGGGATAAGAAGGGCGATCTGAAGTCGTTTGAGTTCCAGATTTACCAATGGCACAAAGACGGCGGTAAGTCGTTGGCTACCAAGTAAACCGCTCCTTACTCTTCAACCCTTTGCCTGAGCATGGCCCCGCGGCAGCGGCGGCCATGCTTTGGTGCGTCATTCACTTTGGGGGCGTGTGGCCCCCTTTTTTTGGGATGTCCTTGGATGTCTGAACTCTTGCCACAGCTGATTCAACAGCTGTTCAACGGCTTGTCGCTGGGTGCGATTTATGCGCTGATTGCCATTGGCTACACCATGGTGTACGGCATCATCGGCATGATCAACTTTGCGCATGGCGAAATTTACATGATCGGTGCTTATGCCGGTCTGGTCACTTTGTCGGTCATTGGAACGCAAAGTGGTTTACCCGTGGCGGTGGTGATTGGGCTCATGTTGCTGGTATCGGCATTGCTCACGGGCGTTTATGGTTTTGTGGTGGAGCAGGTGGCTTATAAGCCCGTGCGCCACGGCCCCCGATTGGTGGCGCTGATTTCGGCCATCGGGATGTCGATTTTTCTGCAAAACTGGGTGGCCTTGGGCCAAGGCGCACGCGATATGGCGGTGCCATCGCTCATCCCTGGTGCCATGCGCTTTGGTACTGAGGGCGGCTTTGAGATTTATATCCCCTACTCGCGCGTGCTGATTATTGTGGTGGCCGTGGCCTTGATGATTGCCTTGACGCTCTATATCAAGCATTCACGCATGGGCCGGGCTTCGCGCGCTTGCTCGCAAGATATGCACATGGCTAATTTGCTGGGCATTGATACCAATCGTGTGATTTCTTTCACCTTTATTTTGGGAGCCATGCTCGCTGCGGTGGGGGGGGTGCTGATCGCACTGGCCGTGGGCAAGCTCAATCCGTTTATTGGCTTTTTGGTGGGCATCAAAGCCTTTACCGCCGCCGTCTTGGGAGGTATTGGCAGTATTCCGGGTGCTATGTTGGGTGGTTTGCTATTGGGGGTGGCTGAAACCTTTGCCGCCGCTTATATCTCGTCTGAATACAAAGACATTGTCGCCTTTGGCCTGTTGGTGCTGATTTTGCTGTTCCGCCCCACGGGCCTGTTGGGCAAACCAGAAGTGGAGAAGGTGTGATGCTGCGTTCTAACCTTCGCCATGCGCTCATGGCTACTGTGCTCACGGCACTGGTCGTGATTCCGATTTTTGGCCTGCACCTAGAGCGTGCTGGAGGCCGCACGGTGGTGCAGCCGCAGTGGGGTTTTGTGTTCTGGGCTTGCGCTTTGGTGTTTGTGGTGCAGATGTTGCGCCCACTGCTGGGTAAACGCCTATCGCACCTTGCTTGGCCCACTTTGCCACCAGTGTCTGGTAGCCAGCGTATGGGGCTGGTGTTGGCGGCTTTGCTGATTGCCGTAAGCTGGCCTTTCTTTGCTGGGCGCAATGCGGTAGACATTGCCACGCTGGCCATGATTTATGTCATGTTGGGCTTGGGGCTGAACATTGTGGTTGGCTTTGCAGGCCTGCTCGATCTGGGCTTTGTCGGCTTTTATGCAGTGGGCGCATACACCTATGGATTGCTGTTCCATTGGGCGGGCTGGAGCTTCTGGGAGGCACTGCCGCTGGCTGGTGCAGCCTCGGCGTTGTTTGGCTTTTTGCTCGGCTTTCCGGTGCTGCGTTTGCGGGGTGATTATTTAGCCATCGTCACCTTGGGTTTTGGCGAAATCATTCGCCTGCTGTTGGTCAACCTGACCGACTGGACGGGCGGCCCGGATGGCATCTCCAGCATTCCTAAGCCCACGGTGTTTGGTTTGGAGTTGGCCCGCAATCCCAGCGTTGAAGGGGGTACCACCTTCCACCAATGGCTGGGGCTAGAGTTCAATTCGTTGCACATGGTGATTTTCTTGTACCTGATGGCGCTGGCGCTGGCGGTATTGACGCTGTGGATTTCCAACCGCCTGATTCGGATGCCCATTGGTCGGGCTTGGGAGGCGCTGCGTGAAGATGAAATTGCCTGCCGCTCGTTGGGCCTAAACCCGATGAAAATCAAACTCTCGGCCTTTACGCTGGGGGCTATGTTTGCCGGTTTTGGTGGTGCCTTCTTTGCGGCACGCCAAGGCATTGTCAACCCAGAGTCTTTCACCTTTATCGAATCGGCCTTGATTTTGGCCATTGTGGTGCTGGGCGGCATGGGTTCGCAACTGGGGGTGATTATTGCGGCCATTTTGATTACCGTGCTGCCTGAACTGGCGCGTGAATTTTCTGAATACCGTATGCTGATGTTTGGTTTGGTCATGATTTTGATGATGGTTTGGCGGCCCCAAGGGCTGCTGCCAATGCAACGCCACCATATCGAGGTGCGGACATGAGCACCCCTTTGTTAGACATTAGCCAACTCTCCATGCGCTTTGGTGGCCTATTGGCCGTGGATGGGGTCGAGTTTTCGCTGCAAAGTGGCGAGATTTTTGCCATCATCGGCCCCAATGGGGCTGGTAAAACCACGGTGTTCAACTGCATCAGCGGTTTTTACAAACCCAGCACGGGACGCATTGCGCTAGAAGGGCGTGACATTGCTGGGCTGGGGAGCCACACCGTAGCAACGCATGGGTTGGTGCGTACCTTCCAGAATGTGCGCCTCTTCAAAAACATGACGGTGTTAGAAAACCTGCTGGTGGCCCAACACCGCCATGTGCGTGCTGGGTTTTTGGCGGGCTTGTTCAATACCGCCGCTTATCGCCGCTCTGAGCAAGAAGCCATCGATCAAGCAGTGCAGTGGCTAGACCATATGGGTTTGCGCGAGTTTGCCAACCGCGAGGCTGGTAATTTGGCCTATGGCCACCAGCGCCGTTTAGAAATTGCCCGCTGCATGATTACACGCCCGCGTGTATTGATGTTAGACGAGCCTGCGGCGGGTTTGAATCCGCAAGAGAAAAAAGACCTGCAAGGCTTAATCCAACAATTGCGCGACCAACACCAAGTGACGGTATTGCTGATTGAGCATGATATGAGTTTGGTGATGGGGGTTTCAGAGCGCATTCTGGTGATG
The DNA here is from genome assembly GCF_042652905.1 of Giesbergeria sinuosa. Lineage (NCBI taxonomy): Bacteria > Pseudomonadati > Pseudomonadota > Betaproteobacteria > Burkholderiales > Comamonadaceae > Giesbergeria > Giesbergeria sinuosa. The sequence goes on from NZ_JBHSHJ010000011.1 coordinate 116,698, forward strand.
GAATATGGCAAACCCATTGCCTTGGGCACACCTGAGGCGATTCGCAACGATGCGCGGGTCATTAAAGCCTATCTGGGAGAAGAATGATGCAAACCATGTTGGAATTGCGCGATATCAATACCTACTATGGTGCCATTCGGGCTGCCAGCGATGTCAGTTTGCGTGTCAACCAAGGGGAAATTGTTTCGCTGATTGGCTCGAATGGGGCGGGCAAAACGACCTTGCTGATGACGGTGTGCGGCAACCCCCGTGCCAGCAGCGGCAGTGTCTGGTTTGAGGGTGAGAACATCACCAACCTACCGCCCCACTTGATTATGCGCAAGGGTATTGCCATTTCGCCCGAAGGACGGCGTGTATTTGCCGACCTCACCGTAACCGAGAACCTGAAAATGGGCGGCTTCTTTCTCGACAACGCCGAGATTGAAGCGGGTATCGAGCATGTGTTTGGCTTGTTTCCGCGCCTGCGGGAGCGGGCGCACCAGCGTTCGGGCACCATGTCGGGGGGTGAGCAACAAATGCTGGCGATTGGGCGGGCTTTGATGTCTAAACCGCGCCTGTTGCTGCTGGATGAGCCTACGCTGGGCTTGGCCCCGCTCATCATTGCGCAGATTTTCGAGATCATCCAAACCATCCGTAAGGAGGGTGTCACGGTGTTTTTGGTCGAGCAAAATGCCAACAAAGCGTTGCAAATTGCCGACCGGGGCTATGTGCTCGAAAATGGCCGCGTGGTGCTGGAAGACACAGGGGCCAATTTGTTGGCTAACGGCGATATTCGCAAGGCCTATCTGGGCGCGTAAACTGCCACCCTTTGTGCCGTCTCATGCCCCAAACTTTGGCCGCCCCCGCACACAGCGAACTGATCATCAAAAAAAGTCGCTTTATCGGTTGTGTGCAGCCGATGAGCGACCGCGCTAGCGCCCAAGCCCATGTAGATGCCTTGTGGCAACAACATCCGGGTGCGGCCCATATCTGTTGGGCTTTGTTGGCGGGCGGTCAATCGGCAGCAGTGGACGATGGTGAGCCTAGCGGTACGGCTGGGCGGCCTATGTTGGATGTGTTGCGCCATCAAGACCTCGAAGGGGTGTTGGCCACGGTGGTGCGTTATTTTGGTGGCGTGAAGTTAGGAGCTGGAGGCTTGGTGCGTGCTTATACCGACACCATTGCCCAAGCCTTGCTCACGGCTCCCAAAGTGCAACTGCAACGCATGCAAACCCTGCAATGCCTAGTGCCCTATGCCTTAGAAGGCTTGCTGCGGCGCGAGATTGACCACGCTGGGGCCGAGCTGTTGCAGGTCGAACACGCCTCGCTGGTCACGTTGCATTTGCGCCTGCCACAAACACAGGCAGCCGCTTTTGTGGCCCATATCAATGAGCAATCGCAGGGCCGTGCGGGCTGGCCGTAAGTGTTGGCGCGCTGCATACCCGATTGCGCCCAGCAGCTTTGGCTGCGTACAACGCATCATCAGCCAGCTTTAACACCGCATCGGCACTCAGGTGTGGCCCGGCCACCACCGAGGCTACGCCCACACTGATGGTGACACAACCCCAAGGGGATGAGGCGTGGGGGATGTGCAAGGCTTGTACGGCTTGTCGTAAGGTATCGGCCATATCCTCGGCTGCGGTAGGTTGTGTGCTACTGGCTAGCAGCAACACAAATTCCTCGCCGCCATAGCGGGCTGCCACATCACCCGCACGACGGCTAAAACCTTGTAGCACTTGGGCCACTTGTACCAGACAGACATCCCCAGTTTGGTGGCCGTAGTGGTCGTTAAAGCTCTTGAAACAATCCACATCCATCATCAGCACCGAGAACGCACTGCCTTGGCGAGCGGCACGCGCCCATTCTATTGTCAGGAGGTGGTCAAAATGGCGCCGATTAAACAGCCCTGTCAAGCCATCAGTGATGGACAAGGTTTCAAGCTGCTGATTCGCCTGTTGTAAGTCGATGGCATATTGCGCTAGCGCCTGATTTTGTTGCTGCAACAGTGCTTGGCTTTCAAGCATGGCTGTTTCTAGGCGTTCATACACCATCAACACCAGCCCCATTGACAGCAGCATCAGCCCAACCACCACGATCAAAAACGAGACATATTGCACTGGGTTGTTGTCCAATATGGAGCTAATGGTGACATAGCCCGTCAGGGTGCTCACTGCACGCAAGCCAAAGACGAAAATCACCAAGAAGAAACCCGTCATCAAAATGTATTGGCCCCGCCCCGGTGTTTGCTTGCGTCTTTGCCATAACATCAGGCCAGCCTGTGCTGTTTGCGCACCAAAAACCACCGCCCCTGACACGATCCGGGCTGTGCTGTAAGGCAGCAATAAGGTAAATAGCAGGGGTACCACCGCCACTGGCCACCACAGCCGCAGGGGTGACAAACGGCATTCTTGGAAACGCGCTACACCCAAGACAAACAGAGAAAAAGTGATGGCCAACAAGGTATTGGCCAGCACAATCGACAACACATCGCTGATCTGGCCACGCAAGGCAAACAAGATATAGGCCCCAGCATGGGCTACCAACGCACCTGCCCATGTGTGTAGCACATTGGTACGGCGGTACGATACAACGGCCAACGCCATCGCCAGCACCACACTGGCTAAGATGATCAGCAAAAACGAGGTGCCAATACTCAAACGCGCTCCTTCAGGGCATTCCGGCCTACCAGAGATTACCTACATTGAACAAGGTGAGTAGCCCCAGCACCGCAAAAATAGCAGCCGCGATGCCATGTACCAGCTTCATCGGTATGCGTTCGGCCACCTTATTGCCCAAATACACCGCAGGCACATTGGCCAGCATCATGCCAAAAGTGGTGCCAGCTACCACAGCGACAAAGTCAGGATACTTGGCGGACAAAGCCACAGTGGCGATCTGGGTCTTGTCGCCCATTTCAGCCAAGAAGAAAGCCAGCACGGTGGTGCCAAAAACGCCCAGCAGCACCTTATTGTCGGCTGCATCATCATCTACTTTGTCGGGAATCAGCATCCAACCAGCCATGCCCAAAAAAGACACGCCAATTACCCAGCGCAACAGTTCTGGCCCCAGTAAGCTGGCTACCCATTGACCCACGGCCCCGGCCAGGGCATGGTTGGCTAACGTGGCAACCAAAATGCCCAAAATAATGGGCCAGGGCTTACGAAATTTGGCGGCCAGCAAGACGGCTAGCAACTGGGTTTTGTCGCCCATTTCGCCCAAGGCCACTACACCTGTAGAGATAAAGAAGGATTCCATAACAACTCCAGGGCCGGAAGCAGAACAAGACTGCACAGCAACCCCGGCCCGTCCGGAGGCTGTGCAGTCAAAGGTCTTGCCAGGCTGGAAGCTGCTTACGCCATGTCCTGTGGGACAAGTGTGTTGACGCAAACCCCTGTACAGAGAAACAGGTCGGCTACTCCCCAATGACGGGTACAGGGGCAATTGTAAGCGCCTGTTGGCTCATTTTTTGCCGCATGTTTGCCATACTGTCGGTTGCCACTGAGGTGGCACATACCAGTGCGGGCATGTGCGTAATTTCCACACCACAGCCCCCTAATGCCATGCGCTAAGCTCATTCCTTTATGAGGAGACTCCCCTACATGTACCAGCATCTCTTTGTGCCCGTGGACGGCTCTGAACTTTCTCACCGTGCCATGGATGGCAGCATTGCCTTAGCTGCCCAGCTCGGCGCCCGTATTACTGGCTTTGTGGTGGAGCCAGATGTGCCTTTGGCCGTTACCAGCCAGAACGCTGATACCTTTGCTGACCGCATCAAGAACCACGAGGCCAAGAACGCTGCCCATGCCAATGCCCTGTTAGGGCAGTTTGAAGAGCGGGCCAAGGCTGCCGGGGTCGAGTTTTCGGGTCTTTCTGTCACCGCTTATGGTGTAGACCACGCCATCATTGAAGAGGCCGAAAAAGCAGGTTGTGACATGATCGTCATGGTGACCCATGGTCGCGGCCCAGTGGGTGAATTCCTGTTCGGCTCTCACACCAAGAAAGTGATTGCCCAGAGCAAGTTGCCAGTCTTTGTACTGCACTGAATATCCGGCCCCCACCTCGTTCAGATGCGCTCTGTGCTGCGGGGGCATTATTTTTGTATGGCGTGGGGGCGTAGCTTCATTCCAACCAGCGCACGTTTTGTAAAACCTCGCTAAAGAAGCTACGCAAGCTCACAGTGCTCATACTGTAAGGGTCAAACTCGCTGCCGACCGAGTATTTCAGAAACAGCTGACGGTTGGTGTCCAGTGAGGGCAGTAGCCCCATAGACCAGCCCGTAAACTGTCGATGGGTAATCTCCGACAAATCTAAGATCACTGTGTCGCGGTGGCGTGGGTCTCTCAAAATCTGGTGGTACAACGCATTGACCACCATGCGGTCACCTTCAAGTTGTTGTAGGAAGATGCCGTGGTTCAGACACAGCGCCCCGGTCACGCCCAAGCGGGCGTTGTTGCGCTGCGAGGCTGCCAGAATATCTTTGACGTCTGCAGGTCCAAGGGCGTGGGCGCAGCGGCTGGCATAGGTCAGTTGTATCAACATCTCAAAATTCCATCAAAACGGCAGTGTGTCACGTTATTGCGGCATTGTCAGCGCAGGTGCCAGTAGCCCCAAGCCAGCGCAGACAAGGGGGGCACCGTAAAATTCGCCTCTTCCTCCCCCATCCCATCTCTCATTTGCATGAACGCCCCGGTTGACGTTTCCTTTTTTGCGCGCGCTGCCAAGCCTCTGAGCAGCTATCGCCCCTATTGGGCCAGGCGCTTTGGCACGGCACCGTTCCTGCCCATGAGTCGGGCCGAGATGGAGCAACTCGGCTGGGACAGCTGCGACATCGTGCTGGTCACGGGCGATGCCTATGTTGATCACCCCAGCTTTGGCATGGCCGTGATTGGCCGAGTGCTAGAGGCGCAGGGCTTTCGCGTTGGCATCATTGCCCAACCCGATTGGCACAGCGCCGAGGCTTTCAAAACTTTGGGCAAACCCAATTTATTTTGGGGGGTGACGGCGGGCAATATGGATTCGATGATCAACCGCTATACGGCTGATCGCAAAATCCGCACCGACGATGCCTATACCCCCGGCGATGTGGGCGGCAAACGCCCCGACCGTGCTGCCATCGTCTACAGCCAGCGTTGCCGCGAAGCGTATAAAGAGGTGCCCATCATCTTGGGTGGTATTGAAGGCAGCTTGCGCCGCATCGCCCATTACGACTACTGGAGCGACAAGGTGCGCCGCAGCATCGTGGTCGATGCCAAATGCGATTTACTGCTCTACGGCAATGCTGAGCGCGCCTTGGTGGAGGTCGCCCATCGCATTGCTGCCCGTGAGCCGGTTGAAAATATCACCGACGTGCGCGGCACAGCTTTGGTGCGCCGCGCCTCTGAAGTAGGTTGGTTTGAGCTGGACTCGACCGAAGTCGATCAGCCCGGCCCCGTCGAGGCGCACATCAACCCTTACCAAACCACCAGCGAACAAGCCGCAGCCCAAGGCAGCAGTTGCAGCCAAGAAGAGGGCAATGCCACCGCACCAGCGCCCACTGAGCAGCCCATTCACTTTGCACCTAACCCGGCGCTGGCAGGCAAACACAAGTTGCCTCCGCGCAACCGCACCGTCATTCGTCTGCCCAGTTACGAACAGGTCAAAGCCGACCCGGTGCTATATGCCCACGCCAATCGCGTGCTGCACCTCGAAACCAACCCCGGCAACGCCCGTGCCTTGGTGCAAGCGCATGGCGAAGGCAGCACTGCGCGTGATGTTTGGATTAACCCTCCGCCTATCCCACTGACCACAGCAGAGATGGATTGGGTGTTTGGCCTACCTTATGCGCGCAGCCCGCACCCCACCTATGCCGATGAAAATGGCAGCCACGACGGAGCCACCAAAATCCCCGCTTGGGAGATGATTCGCCTGAGCGTCAATATCATGCGTGGCTGCTTTGGCGGTTGTACCTTCTGCTCTATCACCGAACATGAAGGCCGCATCATCCAAAGCCGTTCAGAAGACTCCATCATCCACGAGATTGAAGAAATCCGCGATAAGGTCAAAGGCTTTACCGGCACTATTTCGGATTTGGGTGGCCCCACGGCTAACATGTACCGCTTGGGCTGCAAAAGCCCCGAGATTGAGGCCGCTTGCCGCAAACCCAGTTGTGTTTATCCTGGCATCTGCCAAAACCTCACCACCAACCACGACCCACTGATCCAAATTTACCGCCGGGGACGGGCGCTCAAGGGCATCAAAAAAATCCTGATTGGTTCTGGCCTGCGCTATGACTTGGCGGTCAAATCGCCCGAATATGTGCGTGAGCTGGTGCAACACCATGTAGGCGGCTACCTCAAAATTGCGCCCGAACACACCGAGCAAGGCCCGCTGTCCAAAATGATGAAGCCCGGCATTGGCAGCTACGACAAGTTCAAGCAAATGTTTGACAAGTTCAGCGAAGAAGCGGGTAAAAAACAATTCCTCATTCCCTACTTCATTGCGGCCCACCCTGGCACCAGCGATGAAGACATGATGCACTTGGCTCTCTGGCTGAAGAAAAACGGCTTTCGTGCCGACCAAGTGCAAACCTTCTACCCCAGCCCGATGGCGACCGCCACCGCCATGTACCACACCAACCTGAATCCGCTGGCAGGCATCCACCGCGATGAGCGCAGCGAGCGTGTGGACATTGTGCGCGGCGAAAAACGCCGCCGCTTGCACAAAGCCTTTTTGCGTTACCACGATCCCAACAATTGGCCCTTGCTGCGCGAAGCACTCAAAGCCTTGGGGCGGGCTGACCTGATCGGCAACGGCAAGCACCATCTGATACCCACCTTCCAGCCCGTCACCGATGGGGCTTACCAAAGCGCACGGCGTACCAACTCTACGCCTGTCAAACCCAGCAAAGGTCGTGTGCTCACACAACACACCGGATTGCCCCCACGTGAGACTGGTAAAGCTGGCAGTAAACCCTTCTTGGGTAAGTCTGGGCGGCGTTAACAGCAGCCACTACTGACAAATGCTTAATACCCTGTGGCTGGGCTTTTTTGTAACTGCCGCCTTGGCTGCTTTGGCCCAATGGCTCTTCGCTGGCAATGCGCAAATTTTTGCCTCAATGGTCGAGGCACTGTTTGGCATGGCCAAACTCTCGGTCGAAGTCATGGTGCTGTTGTTTGGCACTTTAACTTTGTGGCTAGGATTTTTGCGCATTGCCGAAAAGGCAGGGCTGGTTGATACCCTCGCCCATTGGTTGGCACCCCTGTTTGCACGCCTCATGCCCGAAGTTCCGCGTGGTCATCCAGCGTTGGGGCTGATCACCCTTAACTTCGCAGCCAATGCCTTGGGTTTGGACAATGCGGCCACGCCGATGGGGCTGAAGGCCATGCGTGCCTTGCAAGAACTCAATCCCCAGCCCCACACCGCCAGTAATGCACAAATACTGTTTCTGGTGCTCAATGCTTCCTCGCTCACCTTGTTGCCGGTCAGCATCTTCATGTACCGGATGCAGCAGGGCGCACCCGATCCCACAATGGTATTTGTGCCCATTTTGTTGGCTACTTCAGCATCTACCTTGGTTGGTCTACTGAGTGTCGCTGTAGTCCAGCGCCTGCCTTTGTTCAGTCCAGTGGTGCTGGCTTATCTCTTACCAGTGGCCCTGACTTTGGCCGCTTTCATGGCCTTTCTCACTACGCTTAGTGGTGCTGCTTTGGCCCAACTATCATCCTTGCTAGGTCATTTAACGCTGTTTACGCTCATCTTGCTGTTTGTTGTGGTGGGCACTTGGCGTAAGGTGCCGGTCTATGACGCATTCGTTGATGGGGCCAAAGAAGGATTTGAGGTAGCCAAGGGTCTGTTGCCGTATTTGGTAGGCATGTTGTGTGCCGTGGGCGTATTTCGGGCATCAGGCGCTTTAGGCTATGTATTGGACAGTATCCGTTGGGTGGTTGAGCTGCTGGGTTTAGATACCCGGTTTGTCGAGGCCTTACCAACGGCACTGGTCAAGCCCTTCTCCGGCAGTGCGGCCCGTGCCATGCTGATTGAAACCATGCAAACCCAAGGCGTTGACAGCTTTGCCGCCTTGGCGGCGGCCACTGTTCAAGGCAGCACTGAAACCACCTTTTATGTCTTGGCGGTGTATTTTGGTGCTGTGGGCATACAACGCGCTCGTCATGCAGTCGCCTGTGCTCTTTTGGCTGAATTGGCTGGTGTGGTGGCTGCCATTGCAGTGTGCTACCAGTTTTTTGGCTAAATGCAGCGCGCATCTAGCCCTGTCAAAATTTGGTGCTACAATGCGCCCCTTGCTGCCGATAAGGACCAGTTGTTCACACAACCAACCCATCAGCAACAACTTGAACTCCCCACGGTTTAAGCAGTAGTCGCAAAGATTTCTCAAGTTTTC